>NZ_JASSPL010000003.1:0-352614 GCF_030264805.1 Cobetia sp. LC6
TTTCACCGCTGGTAACGCCATGCGTCCCCGGCAGCGGATGCGTACTTTACGCACGAACCGCCGTGAGGGCAAGGGCTTTTTTGAGAGAATCTCGCCACGATGAGGCCAGGCGCTCAGAACGCGCTCGGCCCCACCATGTCTGGTGAGGCCGAGCGGGAGGTGACTTACGACAGCGACTTCTCAGTAATAGTACATCTGAGTACCTCAGCGCGTCACGGTCACTCGTGCGTAGCGCTTCTTGCCCGCCTGGATGACGATGGCAGTATCGAAAGGTGCCATATAGGAAGGCTCGACCACTTCGCCATCCACTTTCACGCGGCCATTCTTGAGCATGTCCTTGGCCTGGGCACTGTTGTTGGCCAGACCCGCACGATTGATGACCGCCGCGATCGGCGCCACCTCGGCGCCCTCCAGGCTGACGGTGACATCCGGCATGTCCGCCGGCAGCTCGCCGTCAGCCAGCTGATTGCCGCTGGAAAGGTGCGCCGTCGCCGCCGCATCTTCATCGTGGAAGCGTGCCACCAGCTCGCGTGCCAGCTCCATCTTGATATCACGCGGGTTGGCGCCGTCGTCGATGCTGGCCATCAGCGCCTTCACTTCATCGAGAGGACGCAGCGACAGCAGCTCGAAGTAACGCCACATCAGCGAATCCGGCATGGAGACGATCTTGTTGAACATCTCGCCCGGGCGGTCATTGATGCCGATGTAGTTGCCCAGCGACTTGGACATCTTCTGCACACCATCCAGGCCTTCGAGGATCGGCATGGTGATCACCACCTGCGGCTCCTGGCCGCGCTGGCGCTGAAGCTCACGCCCCATCAGCAGATTGAACTTCTGATCGGTGCCGCCAAGCTCGATATCCGCTTCCAGCGCCACGGAGTCATACCCCTGGATCAGCGGGTAGAGGAACTCGTGGATGGAGATCGGCTGATTGCCGCTATAGCGCTTGTCGAAATCGTCACGCTCGAGCATGCGCGCGACCGTGCTGGAGGCCGCCAGCTCGATCATGTCACCCGCGGAGAGCTTGCTGATCCATTCGGAGTTGAAGGCTATGCGCGTCTTCTCCTTGTCGAGAATCTTGAAGACCTGCTCCTGATACGTCAGGGCGTTGGCCTTCACATCCTCTTCGGTCAACGGCTTGCGCGTCACGCTCTTACCGGTGGGGTCGCCGATGCGGCCGGTGAAATCACCGATCAGGAAGATGATCTCGTGACCGAGGTCCTGCAGCTGGCGCAGCTTGTTGATCAGCACCGTATGACCGAGGTGCAGGTCCGGCGCCGTCGGATCAAAGCCCGCCTTGACCTTGAGCTTGCGCCCGGACTCGAGCTTCTTGATCAGCTCTTCCTCGACCAGTACCTCATCGGTACCGCGCTTGATGATCTCCAGCGCTTCCACTACTGACTTGTCGCTCATCCTGCCCTCTCTGACCGTTGCTGCTCCCCTCGTAGCGGGGCATGTTGGCCGAGAATGTTAGCATGACGAGCATGGCATGCACCCCCTGCCGCAGGGCGGCGTGCTCACGAGCTTCACGCCCCTGTTGCACGCCCCCCCAATGATCGGGAGATCCCAATGGCGCTTTACCTTGGCTTGATGACCGGCACCAGCCTGGACGGACTCGATATCGCCTTGCTCGATATCGCCCCCTCCTCGCCAGACCACGAGCGGATTCGTTTCATTGATGGGCTCGACCTGCCGCTGCCCGAGACACTGCGGTCTCGCCTCTGGCAGCTGATGCATTGTGATGAAGCATGCTTCGCGGATCTCGCCGCCGCCGAGAAGGCGTTGGCTGAACTGGCTGCCAGCGCGGTGACGCGCTTGCTGACACGCCAGCAACTGACTGCAGAGGAAGTCACGGCCATTGGCAGCCATGGCCAGACCATCGAGCATCGCCCCTATGGCTTCAGCGATCAGCCATGCCACACGCCCTACACCCTGCAGCTCGACAACCCCAGCCTGCTGGCCGAGCTGTGCGGCATTCCCGTCGTCGCTGACTTCCGGCGCCGTGATCTGGCCGCCGGCGGTCAGGCGGCCCCGCTGGCGCCCGCCTTCCACGCTGCTCTCTTCAGTCAGCCAGGCCAATGGCATGGGCTGCTCAACCTGGGCGGCATCGCCAATCTGACACTACTTCCCCCTCAGGGCTCCACAGCTGACATCATCGGCTTCGACACCGGCCCCGCCAACTGCCTGCTGGATGCCTGGCATGCGCGTCATCGTGGTACCGCAGTGGATCAGGACGGTCAGTGGGCCGCCAGCGGCAAGGTGATTCCCGACTTGCTCGAGAGATTGCTGTCGGCCGATTACTTCCGCCGACCACTTCCCAAGAGCACCGGCCGCGAAGATTTCCATCTCGACTGGCTGGCTCAGCATCTGACCGGCGACGAGTCACCGGCCAACGTGCAGGCCACGCTCCTGAGTCTGACCGTCGAAAGCATCGTGCGAGCATTGGAGCAGACCGGCGTATCACTGGCCGCGCTGACCCCCTGCGGTGGCGGGGCACGCAATGGCGCCCTGCTCACGCAGCTGGAGCAGCGCCTGGCGCAAGGCGAGCAGGCGACGCCTCTCGTGTCCTGCGCTGACATGGGCTGGAATGCAGACCTGCTCGAAGCCAGCGCATTCGCCTGGCTCGCGGCACGCAGAGTACTGGAGCGCCCCGGCAACCTGCCCAGCGTCACTGGCGCGAGCGGCCCGAGAGTGCTGGGCGGCCTCTACGCTCGCTGACCCTCATCGGATACGAAAAAGCCGCCCTTCTCGTGATGAAGAGGGCGGCTTTTGATTGAGACAATCACTGCGCTGGCATCACCGACACGCCTCAGTCGTCATCCCCTTGCAACGAGAAGCGACTGGCGGCGTTCATGACATCCAGCTGGGCTTCCTGGGCACTATCGGAATCACCGAACTTGATCATCAGGCGCAGGTCATTGGCGGAATCGGCATGCGCCAATGCCACTTCCTCGGTGATCAAGCCCTGCTGATGCAAGGCGTAAAGCGATTGATCGAAAGTCATCATGCCCTGTTGCTGCGAGCGCTTCATGACGTCCTTGATCTCGACCACCGCGCCCTTGCGGATCAGGTCGACAATCAACGGCGAACGCAGCATCACCTCAATGGCAGGCACGCGCTGGGTGGTGTTGCCGCTCTTGTGAGGCAACAGCTGCTGGGCCACGATGCCCTTGAGGTTCAGCGACAGATCCATCCACACCTGTTCGTGACGCTCCTCCGGGAAGAAGTGGATGATGCGGTCCAGCGCCTGGTTGGCATTGTTGGCATGCAACGTCGCAAGACACAGGTGACCTGTCTCGGCGAAGGTCAGCGCGTGCTCCATGGTCTCACGCGAGCGGATCTCGCCGATCATGATCACGTCCGGCGCCTGACGCAGCGTATTGCGCAGCGCCACCTCGAAGGACTCGGTATCGATTCCCACTTCACGCTGCGTCACGATGGAGCGCTGGTGAGGATGGATATACTCGATCGGGTCTTCGATGCAGATGATATGCCCGCTCGAGGTCTGGTTGCGGTGCTGTATCATCGCCGCCAGCGAGGTCGACTTGCCGGCGCCGGTACCGCCGACGAAGATCACCAGACCACGCTTGGTTTCGGAAAGCCCCTTGATGATCTCCGGCAGCCGCAACTCTTCCAGGCTGGGAATCGACAGCTGGATGCGGCGAATCACCATGCCCATCTGGCTGCGCTGGTAGAAGGCGCTGATCCTGAAGCGCCCGACTCCCGGCAGACTATGCGCGAAGTTGGCCTCGCGCTCTTCCTCGAAGCGCTCGCGCTGCATGTCACTCATCGGTGCGAGCACCAGCTCTCTCACCTGATCGACACCCAGCTTCCTGTCACCCAGCGCCACCATGCGGCCATTGACCTTCATCTGCGGCGGTGTGCCAGTGGAGATGAACAGGTCCGAGCTGCCCTTGCTGACCATCAACTGCAGAAGTTCATGCAGCCATTCATGAGGAGTCATGAGTTGTATCCCGATATGCGCCTTGAGAGTCGCGCCCAAGGCCTCGCGCTGAAATGCCGTCCCATGAACCTGAAAAGTTGACGTGTTCCGGCCCCTGCCCCACCTACCTGCAACGTGATTGTCGGCCCTCCTGGCGAATTCAGCTCAACAAGCCCTTGGCTTTCGCCTGAGCATCTTCATTGGTCACCAGCCCTTCAGCCAACAGACGCGTCAGCGCTGCATCCAATGTCTGCATGCCCAGGGCACCACCGGTCTGGATGGAGGAGTACATCTGCGCCACCTTGTCCTCGCGGATCAGGTTACGAATGGCAGGCGTCGCGATCATGATCTCGTGAGCCGCCACCCGGCCACCGCCAATCTTCTTGAGCAGTGTCTGGGCGATGACGCCCTGCAGGGACTCGGACAGCATCGAGCGCACCATTGCCTTCTCCTCGCCGGGGAAGACGTCAATGATACGGTCGACGGTCTTGGTCGCGGAGGTAGTGTGCAGGGTGCCGAATACCAGGTGACCCGTCTCGGCCGCGGTCAGAGCCAGACGGATGGTCTCGAGATCTCGCAGCTCCCCGACCAGAATGACATCCGGGTCTTCACGCAGCGCTGAACGCAGCGCGGGCGCGAAGCCGTGGGTATCACGATGCACTTCACGCTGGTTGACCAGACACCGCTTGGACTGGTGCACGAATTCCACCGGGTCCTCGATGGTGAGAATGTGGTCGTACTTGTTCTCATTGATGTAATCGACCATTGCCGCCAGCGTGGTGGATTTACCGGAACCGGTCGGCCCGGTGACAAGAATCAGGCCGCGCGGCAGCATGCACATCTTGCGGAAGGCTTCACCGAGCCCCAGATCCTCCATCGTCAGCACTTCCGAGGGGATGGTGCGGAAGACAGCCCCCGCGCCACGCCCCTGATGGAAGGCGTTGACACGAAAGCGCGAGACACCCGGCACCTCAAAGGAGAAATCGGTCTCGAGGAATTCCTCGAAGTCACGGCGCTGCTTGTCGTTCATGATCTCGTAGATCAGCGCGCGCACCTGCTTGTCATCCATTGACGGCACATTGATGCGCCGCACATCACCGTCGACACGAATCATCGGTGGCAAACCTGCGGACAGGTGAAGATCCGACGCGTTCTGTTTTGCCGAAAAAGCCAGCAGTTCGGTAATATCCATGCAGTTCCCTCGCGAAGACCGAAGCTCTTGTACCAACGAGTCTTGTGTACTCTGGTGAAAGTGTGAAGTGGCTCTTCAGTAGATAGTGCGATGGGCACCATGTCACCAGGCCTGTCACGCCCATGCCATTGATGACATGCCTGACACCGTGCCAGCCATCGCCAGGTTGTTCCGCAAATTCTGGAGCCGAGCCGCATGACCGCAGTCCCCGACGACGAAGCTTGTGTTACCCAGTGTATCCTAGAGGCCCGTGCGCGGCTGGAAAAGGCATTGCAGGCAAGTAAACGCAACGCTGATTCGGCGCAAGTGCTGGCCGTCAGCAAGACCAAACCCGCGACGCTGATGCGCGCTGCCTGGCAATCCGGCCAGCGGGCCTTCGGCGAGAACTATCTGCAGGAAGCGCTGGACAAGCAGCAGGCGCTGTCGGACCTCACCGATATCGAATGGCATTTCATCGGCCCCATCCAGTCCAACAAGACGCGCGCCATCGCTGAGCACTTCGCCTGGGTGCATACCGTGGAACGCGAGAAGATAGCACGCCGACTGAGCGAGCAGCGCCCCGGTGAGCTTGGCGCGCTCGATGTCTGTCTGCAGGTCAATATCTCCGGCGAAGCCTCCAAGGCTGGCGTGGCACCGCAGGAACTGCTGGCGCTGGCCGAGACGGTGATCGCGCTGCCCGGGCTGCGCCTGCGCGGCCTGATGGCGATTCCGGCCCCCTGCGCCGCCGATGCCAGTGAGACCGAGCGCCGTGCGCCCTTCCGCCAGCTGCGCGAGCTGCTGGAGCGACTGCAGACGCGCTTCCCCGCCGCCAGCTACCCGCAGGCCCGGCTCGATACTCTCTCGATGGGCATGAGCGCGGATCTTGAGGCCGCCGTCGCCGAAGGCGCGACACTGGTACGCCTCGGCACTGCCATCTTCGGCGCACGTGACTATTCCCACGTCCATTGAGCCCAACGCTCGTTGAGGCAAATCCAACGCTCACGCAAGGCTCTCGAGCTTGCCGCCAGCCCTCCCACTGAATGATCAGGAGCACCGCATGACGCACCAGAGCACCGCTACACCGCGCACCATCGCGTTCATCGGCGCCGGCAACATGGCCAGCGCCATCTTCGGCGGCATGGTCGATGCCGGCTATCCCGCGGACCGCATCATCGCCACGGCTCGCTCGCGCGAGACACTCGAAGCCCTCGAGCAGCGCTACGGCGTAAGCACGACCCAGGACAACGCCTACGCCGTCTCGCAAGCCGATGTGGTGGTGCTGGGCGTCAAGCCACAGATGATGCATGACGTCTGCCAGGCGCTGACCCCTGCGGTGCAGAACCGCAAGCCGCTGATCGTCTCGGTCGCGGCCGGCATCACCTGCGACAGCCTCGAACGCTGGCTGGGCGGCGACCTCGCCATCATCCGCTGCATGCCCAACACGCCGTCGCTGGTCGGTGTCGGCGCCAGCGGCCTCTATGCCACCGCCCAGGTGACGGAGGAGCAGCGCAGCTTGATGGATGAGATGCTGACCGCGGTCGGTATCGTCGAGTGGGTCGAGGAAGAAGGTCTGCTGGAAGCCGTCACCGGCATTTCCGGCTCCGGCCCGGCCTATTTCTTCCTGTTCATCGAGTCGCTCGAGGCGGCAGGCATCGAGCTGGGGCTGAACGCCGAGACCGCCCGCCGCCTGGCGATCCAGACCGCCCGCGGTGCCGCCGAGATGGCCTTCTCCAGCGAGCATGAGCCTGCCGAGCTGCGCCGTCGCGTGTGCTCGCCGAATGGCACCACGGAGCGCGCCATCAACAGCTTCGAGGAGGAAGGCCTGCGCGATATCGTCGAGCGCGCCGCCAAGGCCTCCAGCGTGCGCGCCGCCGAGCTTGCCCGCGAGCTGGATCGCTGACAGCCTCTGCTCCACTGACAACTCCTGCAGACCGCTGGCAGCCCGGGCCACAACAGGCCATCATGCGCTGTTCATCCGTTGTTGGCATGCTAGCGGCATGATGCGTGCACTATCGCGCGCCCACTTCTCACCGTCTTAAGGAAAGCCCCATGGGTGCTATGGGTAATATCGGACTTCAGCTGGTCACCATCCTGCTGCAACTGTTTGTCTACATCCTGATGCTGCGCTTCCTGCTGCAGCTGTCCCGCGCGGACTTCTACAACCCGGTCACCCAGTCAGTGGTCAAGGCGACCAACCCGCTGGTGGCCCCGTTGCAGGGCATCCTGCGTCCGCTGGGTCGCTTCGACATCGCCACCCTGGCCGCGGCCTTCATCGTCGTCAGCCTGGTGCTGGTCGCGATCGGCGCCCTGTTCGGTGGCGGCATGCTGCCGGTCGGCTTCATCGCGCTGACGGCACTGGGCACCATTCTCGACAGCATCATCAACATCTACTTCTTCGCGCTGATCGCGATGATCATCCTGTCGTGGGTCGCTCCGCAGGCCAACCACCCGGGCGCCATCCTGGTCCACCAGCTGGTCGATCCGATCATGAAGCCGGTGCGCAAGGTGATTCCGTCGATCGGCATGCTCGACCTGTCTCCGATCTTCGTGTTCATCGCGCTCAACCTGGTCGGCAGCCTGATCAACCAGACCCTGCCGTCACTGGGCATGCTGCGCAGCGCCTTCAGCTAAGCCGGCACTCCGCCAGCAAGAATGGCTCGCATGCGCCCAAGGCACATGCCGACGAGACCAGCGCCCGCCACGGACTCTCGTGGCGGGCGCTCTTGCATCGCGTGCCACTGGATCACGCGTGCGCACGCTGTGCTAGAGTGAGCCCTCGGCCGAAGCCAGAACCACGGTGCACGAGACGCCCACAAGGCGCATCACCGCGGCTTCGCGCCCCGGACACGGGCCTTGCCCCGAACACTCTGCTGGACATGATGCTGGAAACCTTCACCACGATGCCTGATTCCCTGCCCCCGGATTCGGTCGGTCTCGTCACGCCTCAGACTGCCCACTTCGATACCCCGCTGGAGCTGGCCTGCGGCAGACGCCTCGAGCAGTACTCGCTGGTCTACGAGACCTACGGCGAGCTGAACGCGGACGCCAGCAACGCCATCCTGATCTGTCATGCCCTCACCGGCCACCATCATGCGGCTGGCTATCACGCCATGAGCGACCGCAAGCCTGGTTGGTGGGACGACTACATCGGCCCCGGCAAGCCCATTGATACCTCGCGCTTCTTCGTGATCGCGCTGAACAACATCGGCGGCTGCCACGGCAGTACCGGCCCGACCTCGATCAACCCGGAAACGGGCGAGCAATGGGGGCCTGACTTCCCGTTGGTGACCGTGCCGGACTGGGTCGAGAGCCAGAAGCGCCTCGCCGAGTCTCTCGGCATCACCCGCTTCGCGGCGGTGGTCGGTGGCTCGCTGGGTGGCATGCAGGCGCTGCAGTGGGTGATGGACCACCCTGATCGCGTCGGTCACGTCGCCATCATCGCCTGTACGCCGAAACTCTCGGCACAGAACATCGCCTTCAATGAAGTCGCGCGTCAGGCGATTCGCTCTGACCCGGAATTCCATGACGGCTGGTACTCGCGTGTCAATGCCGTGCCCAGACGCGGCCTCAAGCTGGCGCGCATGGTCGGTCACATCACCTATCTTTCCGAGCATTCGATGGGCACCAAGTTCGGGCGCGACCTGCGTCAGGACCGCCTCAACTTCGGTTACGACGTCGACTTCCAGGTCGAGAGCTATCTGCGCCACCAGGGCGATACCTTCTCCACCGCCTTCGATGCCAATACCTATCTGCTGATGACCAAGGCGCTCGACTACTTCGATCCTGCCGCCACGGCAGGCGATGACCTGTCCGCGGCCATGGCGCCGATCAGCTGCCCGGTACTGGTGGTCAGCTTCACCACCGACTGGCGCTTCGCGCCGTCACGCTCGCGCGAGCTGGTCAACGCCATGATCCATGCCGGCAAGTCGGTCAGCTACGCCAACATCGACTCGCCGCACGGACATGACGCCTTCCTGCTGCCGGGCGAACGCTACCAGACGGTGCTGGGCAACTTCCTGACTCGCGCTTACGACCACGCCTGTGGCGCCAAAGCCACGAAAAAGCCGAGCACCAGGGAGACCAGCCATGCGTAACGACCTCGCCCAGATTCATGACTGGATTCCCGAAGGCGCACGCGTGCTGGACCTCGCCTGCGGTGACGGCACCCTGCTGGCCTCCCTCAAGGAGACCAAGCAGGTCTTCGGCTATGGTCTGGAGATCGACCCCGACAACATCAGTGCCTGTGTCGCCCGTGGCGTGAACGTCATCGAGCAGAATGTCGATGACGGCCTGGCCAACTTCGCCGATGACACCTTCGATCGTGTGGTGATGTCCCAGGCATTGCAGGTACTGCGTCGCCCGGACCGTGCGCTGGAGGAGATGATGCGCGTCTCGCGTGAGGCCATCATCACCTTCCCCAACTTCGCCTATTGGCGTCACCGCCTGCACCTGGGCCTCAAGGGGCGCATGCCGGTCTCCAAGTCGCTGCCTCATGCCTGGTACGACACGCCGAACATCCATCTGTCGACCTTCGCGGACTTCGAGCGCCTGTGTCGCGCCCAGGGCCTCAAGATCATCGACCGCGCGGTCGGCAATGGCGATCACGAGCCGCATCCGGCGGCGACCTGGTGGCCGAACCTGTTCGGGGAAGTGGCCATCTTCCGCGTCTGTCGCGACAACTGCCCGCCCAACCAGCGCTGAGTCAAGGCGCGCTACAGCAGTCGCCACAGACCCAGCGCCAGGTACCGCAAGAAAACGGCCGACAGGACACTCCTGTCGGCCGTTTCGCGTCATGACACCACCAATTCTTCCGCGCCGCGATAGCGCTGCACTATCCGGGCCATGCACAGACAGTCGCAACTAAAGTCTATATACTTTCGAGGTAAACGCAGCTGAGGATCACGGCTCGCACTTCCGGTGAGGTGCGCCGGCATCCCGAGGAGAGAGTGCATGAACTTCCATACCCGCAAATGGGTCAAGCCCGAAGACCTCAACCCCAACGGCACCCTGTTCGGTGGACGACTGCTGGCCTGGATCGATGAAGAAGCGGCCATCTACGCCATCGTCCAGCTGGGCACCTCGCGCGTGGTCACCAAGTTCATGTCGGAGATCAACTTCGTCTCCAGCGCGCGTCAGGGCGACATCATCGAACTGGGCATCACCGCCAGCGCCTTCGGTCGTACCTCGATCTCGCTGTGCGTCGAGATCCGCAACAAGATCACCCGCGAACGCATTCTGACCATCGACCGCATCGTGCTGGTCAGCGTCGATGCCGACTTCAAGCCCGTGCCCCACGGCCGCACGCGTATCACCTATATCGAAGACCGTTTCCGTGAGCAGGCCGGCAGCAATGACAGTCATAACGACGGTCACAGCGACGAGACGCCGCAGAAGGCACCGCGTCGTCGTGCCGACAGCGCGTCGGACCTCAAGAACGCCTGATCGCGTCGCTATTCAGGTCGCGACACGCAGGTCGCACCAACGAAAAAGGCACCTCACAAGAGGTGCCTTTTTTCATGCCGAGCATTCAACCCGCTCCAGTGCTGCTGATGTCCGGGGCCTGACCAGGCAGGGCCTGACTAGCCTCTAGCTGACGGTCGTCTGCATCGTCTCACGCAAGCCTTCACAGGCATCCGCGACTGGCGCCGTCGCCGGCGTGAACCACACCAGATCGTAGGCCGGCGCCGCACCGGCGCTCTCCGGCAGATAATCGGCGAGATGCGTCAGCGGCTGCCCCGCGTCATCCCAGGCGACCGGCATCAGCGCTACGGACAGCGTGCTGCCATCCAGCCAGCGCGGCACGCCGATATCGCGACGGGCATGGCCGGAGCCACACACCAGCAGGCTGGTGGTGCCATCAGCCGCCAGGCCTTCCAGACGTTCTGCCATCTGCTGATCCCGCGCCAACTGCGCACGCAGCATCGCGTCCAGGCGCTCTGCGCCCAGCAGGCCACAATGGCCTTCATCCAGTGCCTCACGCTGCAGGCGCAGGACCGCTTCCGGCAGTGCCAGCGGCGACTGCCCCGGTGCCATGCTGGCCTCCAGCTGTGCCACCGACAGGCTGGCAGACGCCAGTGGCGCACCACTGTCCAGCGCTCCGCGCAGCAGAGGGGCGTAGTCGGTGAAGGGCCAGCGCGCATTCCAGGCCAGCAACTGCTGGAGCTCATCATCCGGCAACCCCGAGACCGCAAGCGAGGTACGATTGGCCAGTGATAGCGCGGCGTCCTGGGTCGTGTCCAGCATCTCCAGCGCCACACCGCCCAACTGACGCCGCGCGACCAGCGCATCGATCAACCAGCGTTCCAGCTGGTGATGATCCGGATTGTCGTGATGCTCGCCCAGCAGCACCATCGAGTGCGCCTGGCTCCAATCGACCAGCGCCGCTGGCGATAGACGACGATTGCCCTCCGCGACCAGAATGCTGCCCAGCAACGGGTGGGACGCCTCGGGATCATGCCAAGCCGGCAGCGGTGGCAATGGCCCGTTGGCCGGCTGAGCGGCCTGTGCGAGCGGGGTGCTCAGTGCCGTGCCCAGCACGGTAAGCCCGCCCGCCGAGACGGCCATGCCGGCCAGCAACTGGCGACGGCTCACCCCGGCCGTGCGCTCAGGTGTCCCGGATTCGTTGCTGGAGCGGAAGCTGGAAGTGATCGAGCGGCGAAATAGCGACATGAAGATGACTCGGCATGGAAGGAAGCGGCAAGACACGGTAAAAGACCACAAGAGAGCGTGCCAACGCTGCCATGATACCCGATGCGAGCCCCCTCATGTCCGAAAGGCCACCAACACTCCCCCAAGGGCCCTCATCCAGGCTGTGCTTGAGACTGCCGCTGCCATCACTGCCCGTCGGCCGCAGCATGCCACTGACACTCGATGATGGCCGCCCGGCCCTGCTGGTGATGCAGCCCGATGGCCCGCGCGCCTTTCTCGACCGCTGCCCACACCAGGGCAGCCGAATGCTGACCGAGGACGTGACTGACGATCCCTACATGGACGCGACCGGCGGCTTGATACTCTGCCACCGCCATCAGGCCTGTTTCGAGCCGCATCACGGCACTTGCATCAGCGGCCCCTGCGTCGGCCAACGATTGACGGCGCTAGACGTTGAGCTGGTGCACAACGACGCCTCGCCAACACTGTTGCTGCTGTGGGAGACCGCAGGCAGCGGTGGAGACATGAGGGAGAAATGATGGAAAGAGACATGAGCGCTGACTGACAGGCTGAGCGCCAGCGACCTGATCAGCCAGCAAAGCGCACGTCATGCAGTGGCAGCGCGCGCGTCAGGCCCAGTCTTGCTCGCCACAGTGGCTGGCCCGCATCCGAGAGAGACTCTTCGAGGGTGATCTGCATGCCCAGCGCCAGCACCTCGACACCGGCGGCCTGCGCCCGGGCAAAGGCCTGCGCATAGGCCGGGTCGAGGTGCGCCGCCGGTGCGACATCCTCGATCCCGTCATGGGCGACGCAGAACACCAGCACGCAGCGGTGGCCTGCTGCGACCAGCGCCGCGAGGCTGGCCAGATGACGCTGGGCACGCGTACTCACCGAGTCCGGGAAATAGCCGTGACCGTCAGCTTCGCGCAGTGTCAGTTGCTTGACCTCCAGATAGATCGAGGCCGCGCCCTCCTCCTTCGGCCACATCTGGAAATCGAGCCGTGAGCGCTCCGGCGTGTCATTTCCCGGCAGCAGGACCTCGACACGTGACTCGCGCTTGAGGCGCGCAAAGTCGGCGAGCCTCATGTCGTGCAGCGCGCTGACGCTGGCCTGCTGCAGCGCCGCCTCGACATGGGCATTGGCACGTCCGGTGTGCACCGCCACCAAGGCCTCACGCCGACCGTCAGCGCCGGGCGGATCCAGCGGCAGGCGAATCAGCTCCCAGGTCCAGGCGAGCTTGCGCTTGGGGTTGTCGGACGGCGACAGCCATACCTCACAACCTTCCACGCACACCGCGCGCATCGAGCCGGTATTCGGACAATGCGCCGTCACCACCTCACCTGCCCGCTCCCCCTCGAGCAGCTCCACCTCGGCGAAGAAGCGCTTGTAGCGACGGATCAGGCGACCACGATACAGCCCCTCAAGCACCATCAAGCCGACACTCCTGCCCGGGTGACACGCCGCTCAAGGAAACGCTCCATGCGGGCCAGGGCCTCGCGCAGACGCGCCTCATCGGCGGTGAAGGCGATACGCACATGGCGACGCCCTTCGGCCAGCGCGAAGTCCGTACCCGGCGTGATGGCGACATTCTCTTCTTCCAGCAGTGCGCGGCAGAAGGCCTCGCTGTCATCACTCAGATGCGAGATATCCAGCCAGACGTAGAAGGCACCCTGCGGCGGCACCGACGGCGCCAGCCCCAGGCGCTCTAGCCCGTCCAGCAGTACGCCACGACGGGCTTCGAGTACCTGCCGACGACGCTCGAGCTCTGTTTCGCATTCCGGCGTGAAGGCCGCCAGCGCCGCATGCTGTGCAGGAGTCGACGCGGCCAGGAAGACATTCTGCGCCAGGCGTGACAGTGGCTCGACCGCGGCTTCCGGTGCCACCAGCCAGCCCAGCCGCCAGCCCGTCATGCCGAAGTATTTGGAGAAGCTGTTGATGACGAAGGCGTCCGGGCACTCCGCCAGTGCGGTGTGCGCAGGCACGCCATAGGTCAGTCCCTGATAGATCTCATCCACCAGCAGTTGGGCATCTCGCGACTGACACAGCTCGCCCAGCGCCTTCAATTCCTCGGGCGACAGCACGTGTCCGGTGGGGTTGGAGGGCGATGCCACCATCACGGCCCGCGTGTTCTCGCGCCAGAAATCATCGGCAAGTTCAGCGGTCAGCTGCCAGCCACTCGCGGCACTGACGGGCACCACATCCAGCTGGGCATCCACCAGGCCCATGAAGTGACGATTGCAGGGGTAGGTCGGGTCAGCCATCAATACGCTGTCGCCACGCTCGGCGCACAATAGCGTGGCCAGCAGCAGGGCACCGGAGGCGCCGGGCGTGATGATGATACGGGAAGGGGAGACCGTGACGCCGTGACGGCGCTGATAGTCAGCCGCGATGGCCTCGCGCAGGGCCGGCAGGCCGCAGGCGGGGGTGTAGCGCGTCTGACCGGCCGCCAGCGCCGCTTGGCCGGCGGCGATCACCGCCGCAGGAGTCGGGAAGTCGGGCTCGCCCACTTCCAGATGGATGACGTCATGGCCCGCGGCCTCGCGCGCCTGAGCGGCTTCCAGCAACGTCATCACACGAAAGGCGGCAACGGATTCAAGACGGCGGGCAAACTGCATGATGGCACTCCTCGGGGTCGAAGCATCATTCTAGGCAGCTGCCGAGCCCCATTCCCACCCCCTTGGCACAGGAAACTCCGTGTTTTCTCGAACCCGCCTGTGCATGAGCCGGTACAAACTATCGTCGGAGTTCAGTTGCAAACTTGCCATATTTACGCTAAATAAGCTGATCTTCTCGCGAGGGCAGCAGTCAGGACAGCCCCCTCGCCGTGGCCAAGGAGGCAGTGCAACAGACTGTCGACGGCCCAAGTCACTTGCGGAATGAGGCGGTCCCATGCCATTAGCTGAAACCAAGCCGGAAGCGCTTAAGAAATTCACCCCGTATGAGCCGGCAGCGGGTGAAGAGTACATGAACGAGAAGCAGCTAGCGCACTTCCGCCAGATCCTGATGGAGTGGAAACAGGAGCTGATGGAAGAGGTCGATCGCACCGTGCGTCACCTGCAGGAAGATGCCAACAATTACGCGGACCCTGCAGACCGTGCCACTCAGGAAGAAGGCTTCAGCCTCGAGCTGAGAACACGTGATCGCGAGCGCAAGCTGCTGAAGAAGATCAACGAGACCATCGAGAACATCGATGAGGACGACTACGGTTTCTGCGAGTCCTGTGGCATCGAGATCGGTATTCGCCGTCTGGAAGCACGTCCGACCGCTACCCAGTGTGTCGACTGCAAGACACTGGCCGAGCTGAAGGAAAAGCAGCTGGGCCGCTAAGCCCTGCTGTCGATGAAGCGACGTCAGGCCGTCGCCCTCATCCCCCATACGGGCACCCTCCTCGGAGCGGTGCCCGTATGCGTTCAGGCCCTGCTGCCTGCGAATCCCCTACCACGAAGGATGACGGAGCCCACATGCCTACCGCCTACCGTGGCCGCTTTGCCCCCACCCCTTCCGGTCCGCTGCACGCGGGCTCACTTCTGGCTGCCGTCGCCAGCTATCTCGATGCCCGCCATCACGGCGGCGAGTGGCTGGTGCGTATCGAGGATATCGACCCTCCTCGCTGCCCCGCCGGGAGCGCCGATACCATCCTGCGCCAGCTGGATGCCTTCGGTCTGCAGCGGGATGGTGAGCTCCGCTATCAGAGCCAGCGTCACGCCGCCTACGCCGATGCACTGGAAGAACTGAAGGCCAGTGGTATCGCCTACCCGTGTGACTGCTCGCGCAAGCAGTGGCGCGAGCATGCCATCTACCCCGGTTGGTGCCGTGAGCGGACCGAACCGCCCGAGGGCGAGCATGCCTGGCGGCTGGACGTGCGCGCGGCAGAGCGCTTCGGCGGCTCCCGGGCCATCGCTGGCTGGCAGGACCGCCTGCAGGGCACGGTCCTGCTGGATCTTGTCACGCTAGGCGACGTGGTGCTCAAGCGACGCGATGGCCTGTGGGCCTATCAGCTGGCCGTGGTGGTGGATGATGCCGAGCAGGGCATCACCGATGTCGTGCGCGGGCTCGATCTGCTCGACAACAGCCCCTGGCAACGTCTGCTGCAATCCGCGCTCGACCTGCCGATGCCACGCCTGACGCACCTGCCGCTGATCACGGCCGACAATGGCCAGAAGCTCTCCAAACAGAACCTGGCGCCGGCCCTGCCGGAAGACGCCAGCGCGATTCGAACGCTGCTGCACCATACCCTGACACTGCTCGGTCAGGCGCCGCCACCCGAACTGGCGACCGCCAGCCCCGCTGAGCAACTCGCCCACGCCACTCCTCGCTGGTCACTTGCGGCGGTCGGCACCGCGCCGTCACTCAGTGCAGCCACTGCTCCAATGACAAGGACTGATGAAGGCAGCTGAGGGCAGCCGAGACCGGATACGCCATACAGTCGGAACGCCTGACAACAGCCACGATTGTCGGATTGCCACCCCTGTGGGAACAGGACAGACTCGAGCGACAGTCATCCCCTCATGCACACCCTCAGGCGAGCGACATCACCCCATGGCCCGGATTCTGATCGTCGAAAAGGAAGGTGCTTCGCGCAACACGCTGCAGCATCTGCTGGAGCGCGAGGGTCACGACGTGGTGCAGGCCAGCGGCCTGGAGGATGCCCGTCTGCAGCACCCCGCCGACTTCGCGCTGGTGATCTGCGACAGCGAACTGGCCGGAGACCATGCCGTCCCGATCCTGCGTGCCAGCCGGCCGACCCCCGTGCTGCTGCTGGCCGACGACCCCAGCCTGCATGCCGCCATCGGCTGCCTGAAGGCGGGGGCAGCCGACTATCTTCCCAAGCCGTTTGACCAGCAGGCCTTCGCGCGCAGCGTGCGAGATGCGCTGTCTCTGCCACGTCTGGGGGCGCCGAGTGCTGCGCCGCCTCCGCCCCAGACGCATGCTGGCACGACCAACAAGCCGGTGGAGATGATTGGCCATTGTCGCGCCATGCAACAGGTCTACACCCGCATTCGCAAGGTAGCGCCCGCCGATGTCACCGTGCTGGTACTGGGTGAGTCCGGCACCGGCAAGGAGCTGGTCGCGCGCGCCATTCATCGCCAGAGCGAACGCCATCAGGCGCCGCTGATCTGCGTCAACTGCGCCGCCATTCCCGAGACGTTGATCGAGTCCGAGTTGTTCGGCCATGAAAAAGGTGCCTTCACCGGCGCCACCAGCTCGCGCACAGGTCTGATCGAAGCCGCCGATGGCGGTACACTGTTTCTGGATGAGATCGGTGAACTGCCGCTGGATGCCCAGGCACGCCTGCTGCGGGTGCTGCAGGAGGGCGAGATTCGCCGCGTGGGGGCCATCGAGACCCGCTACGTCGACATTCGCCTCATCGCCGCGACCCACCGCAACCTGCATCAGCTCTCGGCCAGCGGCGAGTTCCGCCTCGACCTCTATTACCGCTTGAACGTGATGGAGATCGACCTGCCGCCACTGCGTGAGCGTGGAGATGACGTGCTGGAACTGGCCGAGCATCTGCTGGCCGGCATCGCCCGCAAGCATGGCCGCGATGGCATGCGACTCTCCCAGCGGGCGCGCCAGGAAATCCATCACTACGCCTGGCCCGGCAATGTCCGTGAGCTGGAAAACGCCCTCGAGCGGGGCGTCATTCTGGCGGAGCGTCGCATCATCGCCCCTGAGGACCTCGGCCTGCGCACGCCCTCAGGGCAGCCGCTTCAAGCAGCGCCCGCCGCCACAACAGCCGACTCGGCGCCCTCCAGTGTTCAGGTGCCCAAGACAGCGGGCAAAGGGGCGGCGAAAGGTGCAGTGAAAGGCGCCGCCAGTGGCTCAAGTCCCAAAACGACTTCCGCGTCTGTCACAGGTCAGCCCGCGGCCGGCCACCAGGGCACGGGCCTACCACCGCCTGCGGACACCCCGCGCAGCGGCCTCTCGGTGATCGGCGGTGCCGGTGAGGAGGAAGACCTCTCGCTGGAGGACTACTTCCAGCACTTCGTGCTCGAGCATCAGGACCACATGAGCGAGACCGAGCTCGCGCGCCGCCTCGGCATCAGTCGCAAGAACCTCTGGGAACGGCGTCAGCGCCTGGGCATTCCACGCCGCAAGGGCCGCCGCAGCTCTCCCGCAAACTGACATTGGCGTGATGAAGCTGGAGCGGCACTGGAGCACTGACGCTGGCGCACAGAAGTCACTGCGCTGAAGTCACTGCACCATGCAGGTGCCCTCCCGGGCGAGCAACCCGCCTGCGGCGCCACCTTGCCTGCCATAGATCCCCGCATCATCGATGGCATCGCTAGACTTTAGTGTCGAAAGACTCGAAAAAAACCCAGCTCAATCATTAGCTTGCAAGCCACTTCGTTAGACCTTCGCACCAATTGTTACCATCGACCCCAAATCATGACCCCATCCAGCGCACCAATGGCCACGTCAGGTAACACCTCGCACCTCTCTACACCTCACGTCTCAGCTACCTATGTCTAAATGACTGAATTGCTGGTTTTTTTTAAGCTGTGGCACATCCGATGCAATAACACGGTCAAGAAAAAGAACAACCGGAAATACGAAGCGCGCCCAACAACAACAAGAACGCGCAATGCTTCGAAAACCCTCGACACCAACAAGAACAATACCCGTCGAGCGCGTGACATTGATGATGAACCGCATGCCTCACTACATGAGTGGTGGCAGGCAAGAGCCAAAACAAGAACAAAGGGCCGCAGTTCATCATCCGCCGATCCAACAACAACAAGATATCGGCAGTCCGGAATCTACTGACCAGGACGCGACGAATCCGGCCTCGAGCACCAACAAGAACAACAGGCTCGACCCCGGATCACCCCCGAAACAACAACAACTCGCGGGGGGAGGCTACTCAGCCGTCGGTGAATGGAAGATTGTTTTGAATACGAGATGGTCACCGAACAGACAGCCAGACAACAACAACATGATCTGCAACACGAAGGATCTGTCTGCATTGATTTGTGACTGTGGTGCGTATTCAGGGCGATGCGCCATCACGAAAAAGAACATCCGCTCAAGGATGCGTGTACCCTACCTGCAAGGGAGACCGAGTGATCGGTCTCCCTTTTTCCTTGTCTGAGAGGTGATTCTTGCCTCGTCAGACGCCTTGAAGTGCAGAGTCGGCCCCTGGATGGCAGACCGGCGCTTTGCCAAGGTATCTGCCCTCGGCTACACTGGGCGGCCTGCCACGCACGAGTCGAATCGCTGCATGCTCAAAGGATTTACCCGCTTTCTACAACGCCCCGGTGACCGCTTGAAGACGCTTTTCAATGCAACTGACGCGCCCGCGGCCCCATTGCCCAGCCTGCGTGTGATACCGCGGGATGAGCATCCCGTGTCCCGTCGCCAGCTCAGCGAGAATGCGCTGAAGGTACTCTATCGCCTGCAAAGCGGTGGATATCAGGCCTATCTGGTCGGCGGCTGTATCCGTGATGCCCTGCTCGGACAACGCCCCAAGGACTTCGACGTGGCCACCAACGCCACGCCGGAACAGGTCCGCGAGCTGTTCCGCAATGCCCGCATCATCGGCCGTCGTTTCCGTATCGTGCACGTGCGCTTCGGTCGTGAGGTGATCGAGGTCACCACCTTCCGCGGCAAGCCGGCCGATAGCACGCCCAGCCAGCATACCCAGCAGTCGGAAGACGGCATGTTGCTGCGCGACAACGTCTTCGGCTCCATCGAGGAGGATGCGCTGCGCCGCGACTTCACGATCAATGCCCTCTATTACGACGTGTCCGATTTCACGATCCATGACTGGGCCAATGGCGTACGCGATATCGAAGCGCGCATGATTCGCCTGATCGGGGATCCGGAAACACGCTATCGCGAAGACCCGGTGCGCATGCTGCGTGCCGTCCGCTTCGCCGGCAAGCTGGACTTCGACATCGAGGAGGCCACGGCCGAACCGATGTACGAACTGGCCCCGCTGCTGCTGCAGATTCCGCCGGCGCGGATGTTCGAGGAAGTGCTCAAGCTGTTCATGTCCGGCTATGCACTGGAAACCTTCCATCTCCTGCGTGAGTTTGGGCTGTTCCAGATGCTGTTCCCCGAGACGGAAGAAAGCTTCGCGCATTATCACTGGTCCATGCCGCTGATCGAGAAGGCACTGGCCAGCACGGACGACCGCATCCGCGAAGACAAGCCGGTCACGCCGGCCTTCCTGTATGCCGCCCTGCTGTGGCCGGGCGTCAAGGCGCGTACCGATCAGCTGATCGCCAGTGGCATGCCCGACATTCCGGCAGCCCACCAGGCGGCCCAGCAGGCGATCGCTCGCCAGCTCAACCACACCTCGATCCCGAAGCGCTTCAGCATTCCGATGCGCGAGATCTGGGACATGCAGGCCAAGTTGCCGCGTCGCCGTGGCAAACGCGCCTTCCAGACCCGTGAGCATCCTCGCTTCCGCGCTGCCTACGACTTCCTGCTGCTGCGTGAATTCGCCGGCGAAGTGAAGCCGGGGCTGGGCAAGTGGTGGACCGACTTCCAGGAAGTCGATGCTCGCACCCAGGTCACGATGATCGAAGGTGTCTCCGATGAAGGCCCCGCCGGCAGCAAGCCGGCCGGCACCAAGCGTCGCGGCAAGCGTCGGCGCAATGGTCGCGGCCAGGGCTGAGCAGTGGCTCGCCTGAGCCACTGCCGTCTCCACGCAGGAACTCCGCATGATTTCGACAGCCTTGATTGGCCTCGGCGCCAATCTTGACGATCCGCGCGCTCAACTGGAGCGCGCGCTTGAGGCTCTCGACCGGCTGCCGCTGACCCGCTGCACGCGACATTCTCGCCTGTATGCCAGCAAGCCGGTCGGCCCGCAGGACCAGCCCGACTTCGTCAACGCCGTTGCCGAGCTAACGACCCGCCTGTCCCCCCTCGCTCTGCTTGATCAGCTGCAAGCCCTTGAACAGCAGCATCGTCGCGTGCGACTGCGTCACTGGGGCCCCCGCACACTGGATCTTGACCTGCTGCTCTTCAATGACAGCAGGATCTCGACGCCGCGTCTCGTCGTACCCCATCGCGAAATGCTCAAGCGTGGTTTCGTGATGCGTCCGTTGGCTGACCTGCTGGGCCCGCAGTGCCTCAGCGTGCTGGGCGAGGAGAATCTCGAAACACTGGCGTCTCGAGTTGAGGGCGATGACTTGCTCCCCCTCGGACCTCAGGAGTAGAGTTTCGCCATCTTGTTACCGTCGTGCCCACTTTGGCCTGTGCGGTAACACTTTCTGGTAACACCGGCCCGTGTCGCTCGCAGTCCGCCCTCGGCGGCCTTCTCGCGATCGCGGCTGCTCGACGCCACGGGCAGCCGCGTCATACGCGCCGCAACGAGTAAGCGTCCCGATGAAAAACGTCACCCTGAGCACCCTGCGCCGCCTCAAGGCCGACGGTGAGACGTTCAGTTGCCTCACCGCCTACGATGCCACCTTTGCTCATCTTGCCAGCGATGCCGGCATTGAAGTGCTGCTGGTCGGCGACTCTCTCGGCATGGTCCTGCAGGGCCATACCAGTACCCTGCCCGTCACCATCGATGACATCTGCTACCACACCGCCGCCGTGGCACGTGGCAAGCAAGGCAGCCTGCTGATGGCCGACCTGCCCTTCATGAGCAATGCCAGCACCGACATCCTGCTCGACCATGCGGCGCGTCTGATGCGTGCCGGTGCCGAGATGGTCAAGGTGGAAGGCGAAGCCTGGCTGGCCGATGCCGTCACTGCACTCGTCCAGCGTGGCGTGCCGGTCTGCGTGCACATGGGCCTGACGCCACAGCACGTGCATGCCTTCGGCGGCTACAAGGTACAGGGCCGCGACGAGGCCCGCGCCGAGCAGATCATCTCCGATGCCCGCACGCTGGAAGCCGCGGGTGCCGCGATCATCCTGCTCGAATGCGTGCCGTCCGAGCTGGCCGCGCGCATTCGTGATGCTGTCGAGGTGCCGGTGATCGGTATCGGTGCCGGCGTGGACGTCGATGGCCAGATTCTGGTCATGCACGACATGCTCGACCTGACGCCCGGCCGCAAGCCGCGCTTCGTCAAGAATTTCATGAGCGATGCCGGCAGCGTGCAGGAGGCCTTCGCCGCCTACCACCAGGCGGTCAAGACGCGCAGCTTCCCGGCGCCGGAGCACGGCTTCTGATGAAAACCGTCTCCCATATCAACGCCCTGCGCGAGCAACTCGCCCAGGCACGCCGCGATGGCCTGCGTATCGCGCTGGTGCCGACCATGGGCAACCTGCATGCCGGCCACCTGTCGCTGGTCCGTGAAGCGCGCCGCCATGCCGACATGGTTGTCGCGAGCATCTTCGTCAATCCGCTGCAGTTCGGCCCCGGCGAAGACCTCGACAGCTATCCGCGCACCCTCGAGGCCGACCAGAATGCGCTGGCCGCCGAAGGATGTGACCTGCTGTTCGCCCCCTCGACGGCGGAACTCTACCCCACGGGCCGCGACGGACTGTGCAACGTGCAGGTGCCGGGCGTTTCCGAAGGCCTGTGCGGCGGCAACCGTCCGGGTCACTTCGATGGCGTCGCCACCGTCGTCAGCATCCTGTTCAATCTGGTACGCCCTGAAGTCGCCTGCTTCGGCGAGAAGGACTTCCAGCAGCTGGCCGTGATCCGCAAACTCAACCGCGACCTGCATTTCGGCATCGAGATCATCGGTGTGCCCATCGTGCGTGCAGAGGATGGTCTGGCGCTGTCATCACGCAACGGCTACCTGAGTGAGCAGGAGCGCGCCATCGCGCCGCGTCTCAAGCAGTGCCTCGATGCCCTGAAAGCTCGTCTTGAGCAGGGCGTGGCACGCGATGTGGCGCTACGCGAGGCCCTGGCCGCCATCAGCGAGAGCGGCTTCAAGCCGGACTACCTCGAACTGCGCCGCGCGGCTGACCTGGGGCCAGTCGAGAATGACACCCGCGAGGCGGTGATACTGATCGCCGCACACCTGGGCCGTACGCGCCTGCTCGATAACCTGAAGGTCGCCTTGCCGGTGGCCTGATGCCTGATTAGACTGCGCCGCCTTGCACCCTGGCGTGGCACTGTCCGCCACGTCAGACGCGCCATGGCCCTGGTCCCAGGGCCTTGATCTGCGCCCGGCGGCGCTCAACTGGAGACATCCTGATGCAAGCCATCATGCTCAAGGCCAAGCTGCACATGGCCCGCGTGACTCACGCCGTCCTCAACTACGAGGGCTCCTGCGCCATCGATGGCGACCTGCTCGACATGGCAGGCATTCGTGAGTACGAACAGATCCAGATCTACAACGTGGACAACGGCAAGCGCTTCACCACCTATGCCATTCGCGGCGAAGAAGGCTCGAAGATCATTTCGGTGAACGGCGCCGCAGCCCACCAGGCCGACGTCGGCGACCGCGTGATCATCTGCGCCTTCGCCAACTATGCCGAGAGCGAACTGGACGCGCACAAGCCCTCCATGGTCTACCTGATGGAAGGCAACGAGGTCAGCCATACAGCTGATGCCATCCCGGTCCAGATGGCCTGAGCACGCCTTGCTGCCTGCTGCTCTACGCTCGGAGGGCTGATGATTCAGGCCTCGAGCCTGCCGCGAGCGCTCCAACACGACGCCAGCCCTGCCTGCCAGAGCGCTGGCGTCGTGCCGTCTAGATAGGCGATACGTATGGCTAAAGGCTGACACTGGAGATGTCCTTTGGCGATTGCCGCACCGCACAAAACTGCCTTATGCTGGAATCTCACCTCAGCAGGACTGCGCCTCGCCCGCTTGATGGCATGGCCATAGTCGCAGCCAATTGACTCAGACAGTCTCGCAAGAGAACAGGAGCGTTCAGATGCAGGATGTGGTGATCGTAGCAGCCCGTCGTACCGCCGTAGGCGCCTTCGGTGGCAGCCTGGCTGGCATTTCCGCCGCGGATCTCGGCGCACATGTCATCAAGGATATCCTCGCCAGCACGGGCGTCAGTGGCGATCAGGTCGATGAAGTGCTTCTGGGCCAGGTGCTGACAGCAGGATGCGGTCAGAACCCGGCACGTCAGGCGGTCATCAAGGCAGGCTTGCCGGAAGGCGTGCCCGCCATGACCATCAACAAGGTCTGCGGGTCTGGCCTCAAGGCGCTGCACCTGGCCACCCAGGCCATCCGTTGCGGCGATGCCGAGCTGATTCTGGCCGGCGGTCAGGAAAACATGTCCCTGTCTCCGCACGTGTTGCCCAACTCGCGTAACGGCAAGCGCATGGGCGACTGGAAGGCGATCGATTCCATGGTCCACGACGGTCTGTGGGATGCCTTCAATGACATCCACATGGGCATCACCGCCGAGAATCTGGCCGAGAAATACGAGATCAGTCGTGAAGCCCAGGACGCCTTCGCGGCCGCCTCTCAGCAGAAGGCCTGCGCAGCCATCGAAGCTGGCCGCTTCAAGGGCCAGATCGTCCCGGTCGAGATCCCGCAGCGCAAGGGCGACCCGATCGTCTTCGATACCGACGAGAACCCGCGCGCCGGCACCACGGCCGAGAAGCTCGCGGGCATGCGCCCGGCCTTCAAGAAGGACGGCACCGTTACCGCCGGCAATGCCTCGGCGCTCAACGACGGCGCTGCCGTGGTCATGCTGTGCTCCGCCGACAAGGCACGCGAGCTGGGTCTGACGCCGCTTGCAACCATCAAGGCCTACTCCAACGCGGGTGTTGATCCGAAGATCATGGGCATCGGCCCGGCGCCGGCGACTCGCCTGTGCCTCAAGAAAGCCGGCTGGAACCTGGAAGACCTCGACCTGATCGAAGCCAACGAAGCCTTCGCCGCCCAGGCCCTGTCGGTCAACAAGGAGCTGGGCTGGGATGTCGACAAGGTCAACGTCAATGGCGGCGCCATTGCCCTCGGCCACCCGATCGGCGCCTCCGGCTGCCGTGTGCTGGTCTCGCTGGTCCACGAGATGATCGAGCGTGATGCCAAGAAAGGTCTGGCGACCCTGTGCATCGGTGGTGGTCAGGGCGTCGCGCTGGCCATCGAGCGCAGCTGATCGCTCACACCTACCCACCGCATGAGCACCCGCCGCTCGCGCAATCTTGAGCATGGAGACATGCAAAAGCCCCCGCCAGATCACTGGCGGGGGCTTTTTCGTGCACGGAGGGTTCGCCTCTCACGCAAAGCAAGGCAGAGAGCGATGTCACTCCATGACGATCTGTCAGTGCCCGGCGGCGGCCTCTTCAGCCTGAGCAGCGGCAAAGGCCGCCTTCTCTTCTTCACTGATCTCTTTCAGCGACAGCTTGACGCGATTGCGGTTGTCGATGTCGAGCACCTTGACCACCACCTCATCGCCTTCGTTGAGGTAGTCACGCACATCATTGACCCGCTCCTCGACGATCTGCGAGATGTGCAGCAGGCCATCTGTGCCCGGCATGAAGGTGATGAAGGCACCGAAGTCGGCGATGCGCGCCACCTTGCCGGCATAGAGCTTGCCGATTTCGGCCTCGGCAATGATGCCCTCGACATATTTGGCAGCCGCCTGAGCCTGCGCCTTGTGCTCGGCATAGATGCGCACGCTGCCATCGTCGTCGAGATCGACATTGGCACCGGTCTCTTCACAGATCTTGCGGATGGTGGAGCCGCCCTTGCCGATCACGTCACGCACCTTGTTGGGGGCGATCTTGAGGGACAGCATCGCCGGGGCATTGTCCGAGACTTCCTGGCGACTGGCGGCCAGTACCTCATTCATCTGCGCGAGGATGGTCAGACGTGCCTCGAGGGCCTGTTCCAGCGCCTGCTCAAGAATCTCCTCGTCGATCCCCTCGATCTTGATGTCCATCTGCAGCGCGGTAACGCCTTCGGCGGTCCCCGCGACCTTGAAGTCCATGTCGCCGAGGTGGTCCTCATCGCCGAGGATATCGGTCAGTATCGCGACGCCATTGGCGTCCTTGACCAATCCCATGGCGATACCCGCGACCGGTGCCTTGAGCGGCACACCGGCATCCATCAGCGCAAGAGAGGCCCCACAGACGGATGCCATCGAGCTCGAACCATTGGATTCGGTGATCTCGGAGACGACACGGATCGCGTAGGGGAAGGCCTGCAACGACGGCAGCATGGATTCGATGCCCCGACGCGCCAGACGCCCATGGCCGATCTCACGCCGCTTGGGCGCGCCGATGAAGCCCGTCTCGCCGACACAGTAGGGCGGGAAGTTGTAGTGCAGCATGAAGCGGTCCTGCTTCTCGCCGGACAGCCCTTCGATCAGCTGTGAGTCGCGCGTGGTCCCCAGGGTGGCAGTGGCGATCGCCTGGGTCTCGCCACGGGTGAACAGCGCCGAGCCATGCGCCTTGGGCAACACACCCACCGCCAGGTCCAGCGGTCGCACAGTGCGCGTATCACGACCATCGATACGCGGCTCACCCGCGATCACGCGCTGACGCACGATACGCTTCTCGAGCGCCGCGAAGGCCGTGGCGACGGCCTCGACACTGAAGCGCGCATCATCCTCGGCGCCCAGCAGGTCGATAGCCTGCGCCTTGAGCGCCGACAGGCTGTCCTGACGCGCCATCTTGTCACTCAGGCGATAGGCATCACCGATCTGGGTGGCAAAGCTCTGCTCCAGCGCCTCGACCAGCACGCGGTCGAGTTTCTGCGGCACCCACGCCCACTTGGGACGATTGACCTTGGCGGCGAACGTCTCGATCCCCGTGATGGCTTTCTGCATCTCGTGATGGCCATAGAGCACGGCGCCGAGCATCTCGTCTTCCAGCAGCTCCTGGGCTTCGGATTCGACCATCAACACGGCCTTCTCGGTGCCCGCCACCACCATGTCCAGCTCGGAATGCGCCAGTTCGCTGTAGCCGGGATTCAGGAAGTAGCCGCGCTGCTCGCTGAAGCCGACGCGCGCCGCACCCACGGGGCCAGCGAAGGGCACACCGGAGATGCAAAGCGCTGCTGAGGTGCCGAGCAGTGCCGCGATGTCCGGGTCGACATTGCGCTCCGCCGACATCACCGTGCAGACCACCTGCACCTCATTCATGAAGCCTTCGGGAAACAGCGGGCGCATCGGACGGTCGATCAAGCGAGAGGTCAGGGTTTCCTTCTCGGTGGGACGCCCTTCGCGCTTGAGGAAGCCGCCGGGGATACGCCCCGCCGCGTAGGCCTTCTCCTGATAGTGGACCGACAACGGGAAGAAGGACTGGCCGGGTTTCGGCGACGCCTTGGCCACCACGGTGCACAACACCGAGGTATTGCCCATGGTCACCATCACGCTACCGGTCGCCTGACGCGCGATGCGGCCGGTCTCGAGGGTGATGGTGTCATTACCGTACTGGAAGCTGTGCGTTACCGGGTTCACGGCGCATGTCCTTTAATCTGATAGTCATCGATGCCAGGCGCTCATGGTAAAGCGCGTCACAGGCAATGAAAAGCGGGTGGATCCCACGCGACAAGCGGGCTGCGGCGAGGGTCGAGCCTCAGTCCTGAAGCTCGGATCACCTCGGTATCAGGCACAAAAAAACCGACACCGCCCGCAGGCAGTGTCGGTTTTCCTGTGCCCACCGGGGGCCCGCCATGCACCGAAGTACATGGCGGCAACATCGCTGATTAGCGACGCAGACCCAGACGCTGGATCAGAGCGGTGTAACGCTCGAAGTCCTTGCGCTTGAGGTAGTCAAGCAGCTTGCGACGCTGGTTGACCATGCGGATCAGACCACGACGGGAGTGGTGATCCTGCTTGTTGGCCTTGAAGTGACCCTGCAGGCCATCAATGTTGGCGCTCAGCAGAGCAACCTGAACTTCCGGGGAACCGGTGTCGTTCTCGCCACGGCCGAATTCGGAAACGATCTCAGCCTTCTTCTCAGCGGTAAGTGCCATCTGTCTCTCCAGTAAGCAATATGCTTGATAGATTGGAAATGTCGAAGACCACGCATATTTGCAGTCTTCATGCGGCTTGCGGCGAGGCCGCAGTCAGCTCACCCAGCCGCCGCCTCGACGGCAGAACTGAGCAGTCGGCGAGGAGCGATGACGCCCTCCGCCGCAATCCGGACCAGCCCGAGCAACTGCTGGTCCTGATACACACGAGCCAGGGAGTCCACTTCCAGCGACCCTGTCGTCGTTTCGGCCTGCTGACCACGCAAAATCATCCGCGCCATCTCGGCAGTGATGTCGAGACGCGGGAGATGATCGAGCAGGATGTCGACAGGTAACAGAACGCCTTCACGTGCCTGCTGATCAGCCAGCGCTTCGAGGCGCTCGAAATCCAGCATGGCATCACCCGTGAACGGGCCCGTCTTGAGACGACGCAGTGCCGTGAGGTGGGCTCCACAGCCCAGCGCCTCACCGATATCCTCGGCCAGACTGCGTATGTAGGTACCCTTGCTGACCGCCACTTCGATCTCGATGCCATCGGAGTGCCGCGCAAGAAGCGACATATTGTAGATGGTAACGCGACGAACTGCACGCTCGATTTCAACCCCCTGGCGCGCCAGCTCATAGAGCGGACGTCCCTGGTGCTTGAGCGCGGAGTACATCGGCGGCACCTGATCTATCTCGCCACGGAACCTGTCCAGCACCGCGTCCAGCTCGGCCTGCGCAATCTCGGGAATCTCCCGCTCGCGAGTCACCGTACCTTCCGCATCACCGGTATCGGTGACCTGGCCAAACTTGATCCGTGCCCGATAGACCTTGTCTGCCTCAAGAAGATGCGAGGAGAACTTGGTCGCTTCCCCGAAGCAGACCGGCAACAGGCCTGTCGCCATCGGGTCGAGCGTGCCGGTATGACCGGCCTTCTGTGCCTGGTAGAGGCGACGAGCCTTCTGAAGCGCATAGTTGCTGGACATGCCCTTGGGCTTGTCCAGCAACAGTACGCCATCGATCGGCAAGCCGCGACGACGACGGCCCATCAGGCGTCCGGCGTGGTGCCCGGGGCACCGTCTTCGCTGTCGTCATCACCACGTTCTGCACTGCGCTTGCGATCGTCGGCGACCGCATCGTTGATCAGTGAGGACAGGTGATGGCCACGAACGACGCTCTCATCGTAATGGAAGCGCAGTTCCGGTACATGACGCAGCTGAATGGTGCGCGCCAGCTGGGAGCGCAGGAAACCTGCCGCGCGCTTGAGCACGGCGAGGTTCTCCTTGATGCGTTCCGGGCTGTCGTCACCCAGCAGGGTCACGTAGACATCGGAGTAGGACAGGTCGCGGCTGACCTTGGCGGCGCTGACCGTCAGCATGCCAAGGCGCGGGTCCTTGACCTCGCGCTGAATCAACAGCGCGAGCTCTTGCTGGATCTGGTCCGCCACGCGGTCAGTACGGCTGTATTCACGCATCCGTGATCTCTCCTTGCAGGGGCGCTATCAGAGCGTGCGCTCGACCTGGATCTGGTCGAACACCTCGATCTTGTCGCCAACCTGCACGTCGTTGTAGTTCTTGACGCCGATACCACATTCCATGCCGTTGCGGACTTCGTTGACGTCATCCTTGAAGCGACGCAGGGATTCCAGCTCGCCTTCATAGATGACCACGTTGTCACGCAGCACGCGGATGCGCTTGGAGCGGTACATGGTGCCTTCGACGACCATGCAACCGGCGATCGCGCCGATCTTCGGTGCCTTGAAGACATCACGCACTTCGGCAACACCGACGATCTGCTCGCGGAATTCCGGTGCCAGCATGCCAGTCATGGCCAGCTTGACCTCGTCGATCAGCTGATAGATGACGCTGTAGTAGCGCAGATCCAGACCTTCACGCTCGACGATCTCACGCGCGGAGGCGTCAGCACGGACATTGAAGCCGACCAGGATCGCTTCGGAAGCGAGTGCCAGGTTGGCATCGGTACCGGTGATGCCACCGACACCGGAAGAGACCACGGCCACCTTGACTTCTTCGGTGGAGAGTTCTTCCAGCGCGCCACGAATGGCTTCCAGAGACCCCTGCACGTCGGCCTTGAGGACGACGTTGACCTTGGCGACTTCGTCCTGGCCCATCTGGGAGAACATGTTCTCCAGCTTGGCCTTCTGCTGACGTGCCAGGCGCACTTCGCGGTACTTGCCCTGACGGAAGTTGGCGACTTCACGTGCCTTCTTCTCGTCCGGTACCACGGTGAACTCTTCACCGGCGTCCGGCGTGCCACCCAGCCCCTGGATCTCGACCGGCATGGCCGGGCCCGCGGAATCGACCTGCTTGCCGAGTTCGTTGATCAGCGCACGCACACGGCCGTAATGCAGGCCGGCGAGGACGATATCGCCCTTCTTCAGCGTACCGTTCTGGACCAGCACGGTCGCGACCGGACCACGGCCCTTGTCGAGACGGGACTCGACCACGACGCCCTTGCCCGGCGCGGACGGCACGGCCTGAAGTTCGAGAACCTCAGAAACCAGCAGGACACCTTCGAGCAGCGCGTCGATGTTCTCGCCGGTCTTGGCGGAAACGTGGACGAACTGGGTATCACCCCCCCATTCCTCGGAGATGACACCGTGCTGGGACAGCTCATTCTTGACGCGGTCCGGATCAGCACCCGGCTTGTCGATCTTGTTCACCGCCACGACCATCGGGACACCCGCGGCCTTGGAGTGCTCGACAGCCTCGATGGTCTGCGGCATCACGCCGTCATCGGCAGCCACCACCAGGATGACGACGTCGGTCGCCTTGGCACCACGAGCACGCATGGCGGTGAACGCCGCGTGGCCCGGGGTATCCAGGAAGGTGATGTCACCGTTGTCGTGCTCGACGTGGTAGGCACCGATGTGCTGGGTGATACCACCCGCTTCACCTGTGGCGACCTTGGTGCGACGGATGTAATCCAGCAGCGAGGTCTTGCCGTGGTCGACGTGACCCATGACGGTGACAACCGGCGCGCGGGTGATCTGCTCACCTTCGTAGGAGATACCTTCGAGAACGGCTGTCTCGAGTGCGTCATCCTTGATCAGCTTGGGCGTGTGACCCATTTCCTCGACCACGATGGTCGCGGTTTCCTGATCGATCGTCTGGTTGATGGTGACCGCAGCGCCCATGTTGAACATGGTCTTGATCACTTCAGACGCCTTGACGGCCATCTTGTCGGCGAGGTCTGCCACTGAGATGGACTCAGGGATGGAGACTTCACGGACGAAGGTCTGGACCGGCTTCGGCGGCTGACGGTTGGCATCACGGCCACCACGACGACCACCGCGACGCTCGGCGCGCTTGACCTTCTTGGCCCCGCCACGCTTGCGTTCACTACGGTCTTCACGGGCTTCGCGACGATCACGTGATTCATCACGCGGCGCAGCCTTGGCGCGACGCGGTGCATCACCACGCGGCTCCTTCGGCGGCGCATTGACTTCCGGCGCAGCGTCGGCGGCCGGCGCAGCAGCCGGTGCACTCTGACGAGGACGCTCTTCGCGACGGTTGTCATTGCCACGACGCTCTTCGCGCTGCGGTGCCGCAGCCGGCTTGTCCGCAACGGCAGCTGCCGGTGCAGCAGCCGCCGGCGCTTCTGCAGCCTGCTCTTCGCCCTCTTTGACGTAGGTACGCTTCTTGCGCACCTGCACCTCGATGGACTTGCCGCGACCACCACCTGTGTTGATGCGAGACTTGGTCTTGCGGGTCAGGGTAATGCGATTCTTGGGCGCTGCCGGAGCCGCGCCACCACCGTGGCTCTTGGTGAGGTGATCAAGCAGCTTCTGCTTGTCGACCTCAGAGACGGCGTCGTTCTCTGACTTGTGCTTCAGACCCGCTTCATGCATCTGTTCCAGTAGGCGGGCTGACTCGCGGCCCACCTTCTTGGCGAATTCTTTGACTGTCATTTCTGACATGTACGACCCTCCTGAGCCCGTGACCTAGTTACTGTTCGCTTGCGAACCAGGGCGCGCGGGCGGTCATGATCAACGCCGCTGCTCGCTCTTCGTCGACGCCTTCGATGTCTTTCAGATCATCGATGGCCTGCTCAGCAAGGTCTTCCATGGTGACGATACCCTTGCTGGCCAGGATGTATGCCAGATGACTCTCCATGCCTTCCATGTTGAGCAGGTCTTCGGCCGGCTGTGCGCCGTCCAGTTGCTCTTCAGTGGCGATGGCGAGATTCAGCAGTTCATCCTTGGCCCGAGCGCGCAGCTCCTCGACCAGATCCTGGTCAAAGCCCTCGACCTCGAGCATTTCCTCGAGCGGGACATAGGCGATTTCCTCGAGTGAGGTGAAGCCCTCGTCCACCAGGACACGGGCTAGATCCTCTTCAATCTCGAGATGAGTGATGAAATATTCGACAAAACTGTCGATTTCCTGCTCGCGCTTGCCCTCGGCTTCCGCCTCGGTCATGACGTTGAGCTGCCAACCGGTCAGCTCACTGGCCAGACGAACGTTCTGACCGCTGCGACCGATGGCCTGAGCCAGGTTGTCCGCAGCGACAGCGACATCCATGGAATGGGTGTCTTCGTCGACCAGAATGGAACCGACATCTGCCGGCGCCATGGCGTTGATGACGAGCTGGGCAGGATTGTCATCCCACAGGATGATATCCACGCGTTCGTTACGCAGTTCATTGGACACGGCCTGCACGCGTGAACCACGCATGCCGACACAGGCACCGATCGGATCGATGCGCTTGTCGTTGCTCTTGACCGCGATCTTGGCGCGCGAACCCGGGTCACGGGCAGCCCCCTTGATCTCGATCAGCTGCTCGGCGATTTCCGGGACTTCGATCTTGAACAGCTCGATGATCAGCTCAGGACGCGTACGCGACAGGATCAGCTGAGAACCACGAGCATCCGCGTCGACTTTCCACAGCAGGGCACGAACCCGCTCGTTCAAGCGGTAGCGCTCGCCGTGAATCATCTCACCGCGCGGCAGGAAGCCTTCGGCGTTGTCGCCCAGATCGATGATGAGGCCATCACGTGTCGTCTTCTTGACGATACCCGCGACCAGCTCACCTTCACGCTCGGCGTAAAGACGCACCACTTCCGCACGCTCGGCCTCGCGCACCTTCTGCACGATGACCTGCTTGGCGGTCTGTGCCGCGATGCGACCGAACGCTTCGGATTCGATCTGCTTCTCGACCACGGCACCCAGCGCCAGCGGCTCTTCGCGCTGTTCGGCGATGCTGGCCTTGATCTCGTAGTCCGGCGTCTCGAACTCGTCGTCTTCGACGACGGTCCAGCGACGGTAGGTCGCGTAATCACCGGTGACACGATCGATCTTGACGCGGATATCCGCCTCTTCCTGATCGAAACGCTTGCGTGACGCCGAAGCCAATGCCGCTTCGACGGCTTCGAAAATCACATCCCGCGGCACGCCTTTCTCGTTGGAGATGGCGTCAACGACCAGCAGAATCTCTTTGCTCATGACTTTGCCTCGCCAGAAACCTGTCCTTGCGCATCGACCCGGGCTCGCAACGCGAGCGGTGTGCCGACAACGTCAGTTATTTGAACTGCGGCACAATGCGTGCCTGGTCGATGCTTTCAATGGGAAAGCAGTATTCTTCTTCATCGACCCGGATCACGACATCACCGTCTTCGGTGCCAGTCACCAGCCCCTGGAACTTGCGCTGGCCATCGAAGGCCTGGCGAAGTCGCAGTGCCACCACGTGACCGATGTAGCGCTCGTACTGGTCAAGCGTGAACAACGGACGATCCATGCCTGGAGACGAGACTTCAAGCTGGAACTGACCGGTAATGGGGTCCTCGACATCCAGTACGGCACCTACCTGACGACTGACGCTTGCGCAGTTGTCCACGGTAATGCCATCGGGATGGTCGATATAGATCACCAGACGGGACTGCTTGCCTTGGGAGAGATAGTCGATACCCCAGAGCTCGAAGCCCAGAGCAGAGACGACTGGATCGATAAGCGCGTTAAGCGCAGCGTCCTTGGTTGACACAGACGAGGCTCCTACAGCAGTTGCATCAGGCACCTGACCGGGAGTAGAGAAGAGAGCTAGGTGGCTGATTGGCACTGGTGCTAACAAAAAGCCCCTTCATAGGAAGGGGCCTTTCAAGAAACTTGGTAGCGGGGACCGGATTTGAACCGATGACCTTCGGGTTATGAGCCCGACGAGCTACCAGACTGCTCCACCCCGCAACAATAGTCGGACGATGGTAATGTCACCGAAAAAGGAGGTCAAGGAATGACGTCTTTCCAAGGTGGCAGAGTTGCGTCCAGACTGCCAATCGATCTAACAAGATGGTGCCGAAGGGGGGACTTGAACCCCCACGACCGTAAGGTCACTACCCCCTCAAGATAGCGTGTCTACCAATTCCACCACTTCGGCACGGGGGCGGGTATCGCCTGAGACGTTACCCGGAAGAATTCAAATTCAACGCCTTGAATTCCTTAGAGTGCTGGCTGGTCTGCGTTGCCGCTTTCCTCAAGCACTGGCGACGTATTCTCCACACTTTCCTCGGAGTCGTCAAGTGATGGCAGTGAATTTTTCTGCTGCTCGATCACGCTGGCATTCGGAATGCCCGCTTCGACTGACGGCTGGTTGGCATTGGATGCGAACCAGGCCAGTGTCAGAGAGGTCGCGAAGAAGCCCGCGGCCAGAACACCCGTGAAGCGCGCGAGGAAGTTGCCGCTACCGCTGGACCCGAAAACGGTCTGGGAAGCACCACCGCCACCAAAGGCAGCGCCAGCTTCGGCACCCTTGCCCTGCTGGAGAAGGACGAGCACGATCAGCGCGACCGCGAGTACCACATGGACCATCAGAACGGCTACTTGCATGAGATTCAACCTGCAGACTGGCAAATGGCTAGGAATTCGTCGATCTGGAGCGAGGCACCGCCCACGAGACCGCCGTCGATATCCGGCTGCGCAAGCAGCTCGGCGGCATTGGCAGCTTTCATGCTACCGCCGTACAACAATTGCATTGCCTCGGCGAGCGAGGAAGACCACTCGGCCAGGCGCGCGCGAATGGCCGCATGGACCTCCTGCGCCTGCTGGGGCGAGGCGGTGCGCCCGGTACCGATGGCCCAGACGGGCTCATAGGCGACGACCAGACGCGTGCGCTCATCGGCGGAGAGCGCGGAGAACACCGCCTCCAGCTGTCCCAGCACGACACGCTCCGTGTCACCGGCTTCACGCTCCTCGAGCGTCTCACCGACGCACAGCACCGGTGTGAGGCCAGCGGCAAGCGCCGCCTCGACACGCGCCAGCACCGCCGCATCGTCTTCAGCATACAGGCTTCGACGCTCCGAGTGCCCGACCAGCACCATCGCGGCACCGACATCCTTGAGCATCTGACCCGCCACTTCGCCGGTAAAGGCACCCTCGCTCGCCGGGTTCAGCGTCTGCCCCGCCAGCGCCACGCTCACAGGCATGCTCGCGCGAGCGGCGCTCAGATAAGGGAAAGGCACTGCCAGCGCCACCTGAATGCCCTGCGGCAGCTCAGCCGCCTGCAGGCCCCGGGCAAACTCATCGACCAAGGCAAGATCACCATTCATCTTCCAGTTTCCGGCAATCAGCGGTGTACGCATGTGCTTCTCCCTTGTGAGCAGTGCGAGGATGGTAATGGAGCCGCCCTTGACTGACAACCTTAGCGACCCCTGTCAAGCCCCGTGATCCGGCACGATCAGGCTCGGGGCAACTGCCAGAAACGACAACAGGCGCACTCGGCGCCTGTTGTCGTCCTGCGCAACCCGACCGCTCGGCGACGTGAACCGTCACCCCGGCGAGCTGCCTTGTCAGCGCATCACGCCGACATGCTGGATTCGACCGTCGCGGCGATCTGGCCCGCCAGCGCATCGACATCGAAGTGCGGACGGCCTTCGACCATGACGCGAATCAGCGGTTCCGTACCGCTGGGACGCAGCAGCACGCGCCCTTCATTGCCCAGCGTCTGCTCCACTTCGACCACCGCGGCCTGCACGGCGTCCGCCGCCATCAGCGCCTTGTTGTCGCAGCCCGGCGCCAGACGCACATTGATCAGCGCCTGCGGAGCCTTTTCGAAGCCGACCAGCAATTCACTGAGCGAGCACTCTTCACGCGCCATGATCGCCAGCACCTGCAGCGCCGAGACGATGCCATCACCGGTGCTCTGGATATGGCTGCAGACGATGTGACCGGAGGATTCGCCGCCCAGCTGCCAGCCGTTGGCTTCCAGACGCTCGATGACGTAGCGATCACCGACCTTGGCACGCTCGAAGGGGATTCCCAGACCTTCCAGCGCCGCCGCCAGACCGAAGTTGGACATCAGGGTGCCGACGACACCGCCGCCCAGCACACCGCGCTCGTGACGGTCACGCGCGATCATGTAGAGGATGTCGTCACCATCGATGACACGGCCATCGGCATCGACCAAGATCAGGCGGTCACCATCCCCATCGAAGGCCACGCCCAGATCGGCGCCCTGCTCGATGACAGCTGCGCGCAGCGCCTGCGGGTGCGTGGAGCCGACGCCCTGATTGATGTTGAGGCCATCCGGCTCACCGCCGATGACGCTGACCTTGGCACCCAGCTCACGGAAGACGTTTGGCGCGATGTGATAGGTCGCACCATGCGCGCAATCCAGCACCACCTTCATGCCGTGCAGACCCAGACGGCCCGGCAGCGTGGACTTGCAGAATTCGATATAGCGGCCGGCCGCATCCTGGATGCGTGACGCCTTGCCCAAGCTATCCGGGCCGACGATCACGATATCGCGGTCCAGCTCGGCTTCGATCTCGGCTTCCAGCGCATCATCCAACTTGGTGCCGGCTGCGGAGAAGAACTTGATGCCGTTGTCCGGATAGGCGTTGTGGGAGGCCGAGATGACGATACCGGCATCGGCGCGGAAGGTGCGCGTCAGATAGGCGATCCCCGGTGTCGGCATCGGGCCGAGCAGGGAAACATCGACACCTGCTGCCGAAAGGCCGGACTCGAGCGCGGATTCGAACATGTAGCCCGAAATGCGCGTGTCCTTGCCGATCAATACCTTGCCGCGGCCGTGACGGGCGAATACGCGCCCTGCCGCCCAGCCCAGCTTGAGCATGAAGTCTGGCGTGATGGGGAATTCCCCAACCGTGCCGCGAATACCATCCGTACCAAAATAACGTCGACTCATCGTATCGTGCCTTCCTGTAGCACGGCCCATGCCATGTCGACAGCGTCGACAGTCGGGGCCACGTCGTGAACGCGAAACAGCCTGGCCCCGTCACGAACGGCCAATGCCGTCAGCGAGAGGTTACCAGCCAAGCGATCCTCTACCGCGCGCCCGAGGGCATTGCCGATCATGCTCTTGCGTGAGGTGCCGATCAGCAGCGGGAGGTTGAATTCATGCAGCTGCGCCATGCGGTGATACAGGCGCAGATTGTCTTGCAGTGACTTGCCGAAGCCGAAACCGGGGTCCAGCAACAGTCGCTCACGCGCGATGCCTGCCGCCTCACAGGCCGCGATGCGCGCCGCCAGAAACGTCCGGACTTCCTGCTCGATGGACTGAGCATAATGCGTATCCTGCTGCATGGTGTCCGGCTCGCCGCGCATGTGCATCAGACAGACGGGCAGCCCGCTGTCAGCGGCAGCCTCGAGCGCGCCGTCTCGATTCAGCGCACGCACGTCATTGATCATGCCGGCCCCCAGCTGTGCGGTCTCGCGCATGACTTGCGGGTTGCTGGTATCGATGCTCACCAACGCGCCCAGCTCGCTCACCAGCCGCTCCACCACCGGGCAGACCCGCTCAAGCTCTTCTTCGGTACTGACCGGCGTCGCCCCGGGGCGTGTCGACTCACCGCCGACATCGATCATCGCGGCACCATCAGCCAGCATCTGCTCGGCATTGCGCAGCGCGGCGTCCAGTGTCGCGCTGCGACCGCCATCCGAGAAGGAGTCCGGGGTCACGTTGAGAATCCCCATCACCCGCGGACGCGAAAGATCGAGAAGGTGTCCACCACACTCCAGCGACATCAGATGGCCCACTCGAGGCTCTAGAGGCGTACTCAAGGCAGAATTCGTCATGGCATTCCATGCAGGCGAGAGGGGCACGAAGGTGTCTTCGCAGCCCAGTCAGAAATGATTGCGCACCACTTTAAAGAGCCAGCCCATGGCGCGCAAGGCGTGGAATGGCCGCCACACGGGGCGTCAGCAGATGGCAACGCCATCGGCTCAGACCTTTCACCCCACGCTCATCATGGCGCTGACAATGCCCGTGCAGAGACATGAGTCGACGCCGCCACGCCACGGCGTAGGCAACTCATCAGCAGCACCTTAACTTCACCAGCGTCATTGCTGCAGCGGCACAGGCCACCACTGCTGCAGACAAGAAAACGCCCGACTGGCAAGCCAGTCGGGCGTTTTTCCTTTCTGAGGCTCAGACATCGCATGCGATATCGGGCGCCCCTTATGCCTAGATCAGGCCTAGATCAGGCCTACATCAATGACCGCTCGGACCACCCAGCGGGTCAGACGGGCGACGGCGGTTGCTGTCGTCATCTTCACTGCCATCAGCGTCATCATCCGCCTTGGGAGCTTCCGCCTTCGGAGTGTCGGCAACCGGGGCCACCAGGCCACCGTCACCGCCGCTTGCCGGGCCACCCCAGTCTTTCGGCGGACGCGGAGTACGACCTGCCATGATGTCCGCCAACTGCTCGGCATCGATGGTCTCGTAGGTCATCAGCGCTTCGGTCATCGCATCCAGCTTGTCGCGATTCTCTTCCAGGATCTGCTGCGCCTTGGCGTAGCACTCGTCGATGATACGACGCACTTCCTTGTCGAGACGCGAGGTGGTGTCGCCAGACTTCAGCTTGCCACCACCCTGACCCGGACCACCGAGGAACTGATGGGACTCGTCCTCGTCGTACATGATCGGGCCCATCTCGCTGGAGAGGCCCCACTTGGCGACCATGTTGTGGGCAAGCTCGGTAGCACGCTTGATGTCGTTGGACGCACCGGTGGTGACACCATTCGGGCCCAGCGTCATCTCTTCGGCGATACGACCACCGAACAGCGAGCAGATCTGACTGATGATCTGCTGGCGCGAGTAGCTGTAGCGATCCTCTTCCGGCAGGAACATCGTCACACCCAGCGCACGACCGCGCGGAATGATCGACACCTTGTAGACCGGATCATGCTCGGGCATCACCAGACCGATGATGGCGTGGCCAGACTCGTGATAGGCCGTGTTGCGCTTCTCCTTCTCGGACATGACCATCGACTTGCGCTCGGCGCCCATCATGATCTTGTCCTTGGCCAGCTCCAGCTCTTCCATGCCGACCAGACGCTTGTTGCGACGCGCGGCGAACAGGGCGGCTTCATTGACCAGGTTGGCCAGGTCAGCACCGGAGAACCCCGGCGTACCACGTGCAATGTTGACCGGCACGACGTCGTCGCCCATCGGCACCTTGCGCAGGTGCACGCCGAGGATGTGCTCGCGACCACGGATGTCCGGCAGTGCAACGGTCACCTGACGGTCAAAGCGGCCCGGGCGCAGCAGCGCAGGGTCAAGCACGTCAGGACGGTTGGTCGCGGCGATGACGATGATGCCGTCGTTCGCCTCGAAGCCATCCATCTCGACCAGCAGCTGGTTCAGTGTCTGCTCACGCTCATCGTGACCACCGCCCATGCCGGAGCCACGGTGACGGCCGACGGCGTCGATCTCATCGATGAAGATGATGCACGGCGCCTGCTTCTTGGCCTGCTCGAACATGTCACGCACACGAGAGGCACCGACACCGACGAACATCTCGACGAAGTCAGAGCCGGAGATGCTGAAGAACGGCACCTTGGCCTCACCGGCGATCGCCTTGGCGAGCAGAGTCTTACCGGTACCCGGCGGGCCTACCATCAAGACGCCACGTGGGATCTGACCACCAAGACGCTGGAACTTGCTGGGGTCCTTGAGGAAGTCGACCAGTTCCTCGACCTCTTCCTTCGCTTCGTCACAGCCTGCGACGTCGCTGAAGGTGGTCTTGATCTGGTCCTGGCTCAGCAGCTTGGCCTTGGACTTGCCGAAGCTCATCGGGCCACCCTTGCCGGCACCGCCACCCTGCATCTGGCGCATGAAGAACATGAAGATGGCCAGAATGATCAGAATCGGGAAGCTGGCAATCAACAGGCGTGTCCACAGCGACTGCTGCTCAGGCTTCTTGCCGATGACCTCCACCTTGTTGGCAAGCAGGTCATCCATCAGCTTGGGGTCGGACGCCGCCGGCCGGATGGTGGTGAAGCTGGAGCCATCGGCCCGCTCACCCTCAATGGTGTAACCATCGATGGTCACACTCTTGATCCGGTCGTTCTGCACCTGCTGGACGAACTGTGAATAGTTCATCGCCTGCGGCGAGGTATCGACGCTGAAGTTGTTGAACACCGTCAGCAGCACTGCTGCGATGATCAACCAGAGAATCAGGTTCTTCGCCATGTCGTTCAAGGGGACACCCTCATTGCATGAATCTGTCTTGGCATGCCGTGAATACTCCGACTGCCGTCTTGTGGTGGCCTGCCATGCTATCTGATCGTGCCTGCGGGGTATCAAGTCAGCGCAACGCGCCACTTCGCCCTACCGAGTCACTCAAAGCTTGCCGTGCATTGTGCTACTTGCCTGCCAGCATCGGTAAGGCATTGAAACCCACCGAACTGTCACTGGCCCATCGTACTCAAGACCCAATGATATCGACACTACACCAGATGGGGGCTGGCAACCATTGCTTAAAGCCCGACAATGGACTATTGCGCCGATAGACAGCCTGCATCAGCCAGCGCCAGTGATTCGCCCGGACACATTGGCACCAGCTTGGACGAGCATCGCATGGCTCGCCTTAACCCGCGATGAAGCATGCGACCAGCAACGTGGGAATCTCGCCACCGCGAGCCGATGCCTGCCGCATGCAGCGCCGGACAAGGACACTTACCGTCAACCCTTGAAGCCCTGCCCCAGCAGATAGACTTCGCGTGAGCGAGCACGCGACGCTTCCGGCTTGCGGGTCACGACCTTCTTGAAGCTGCCGCGCATGTCCTTCAGGTAGGCATCGAAGCCCTCGCCCTGGAAGACCTTGACCAGGAAATTGCCGCCCGGCTTGAGAGTCTGGCGCGCCAGATCCAGCGCCAGCTCGACCAGGTACATGCCGGCAGGCTGATCGATCGCGCTCATGCCGCTCATGTTGGGCGCCATGTCGGAGATCACAAGGTCCACCGGGCGGTCGCCCAAGGTGGCCAGAATCTGGTTCAGCACGGCCTCTTCGGTGAAGTCGCCCTGAATGAAGTCGACCCCGGCCAGGGCGTCCATCTCGAGAATGTCGGAGGCGATGACCACGCCTTCCATGCCGACGCGGTCCGCGGCGATCTGGCTCCAGCCACCGGGGGCTGCGCCGAGGTCAATGACGGTGGCGCCCGGCTTGAGCAGGCGGTCCTTGTCATCGATTTCAATCAGTTTGTAGCTGGCACGGGAACGATAACCGTCGGCCCAGCTGCGCTGGACATAGGCGTCATCAAAGTGTTCCTTCATCCAGCCAGCACTGCTCTTGCTGGGGTGAGCCACGTTGTCACCTGGAATGTCGGGGAAAATCGAATACTGGCGGGAGATAGCGCGGGGGATAACGACGACACGAAAGGCGTGGCGAGCTTGCGCACGGGTCGTGTCATGAGCGTCGTCATGGAGTAGAATGGCGGGTCCTGCGCGCGGTTCCGCCCGCGGGCACAGACATTGCCTGCGCAACAGACGGGTTCACACCCCTGGATTTCAAGCCCTGGAGTCGACCCTGTCTTTCGCTACGCTCCCCGCTCCCATCGGACGCCAACAGGGAAACTTTACGATACCATGAGCTTGTCACAGTCACAAAAGAAAGCATTTCGCAGCATCGGGCACCATCTTGACCCGATCGTCACCGTCTCGGAAAACGGCCTTTCCGAAGGCGTCGTGACCGAACTGGAGCGCGCACTCCACGATCACGAACTGATCAAGCTGAAGCTGGCGATCAACGATCGCGAAGCGCGCGGCGAGGTGGCTCGCCACCTGTGCAGCGAAACCGGCGCGACCCTGATCCAGAGCATCGGCAAGATCGCTCTACTGTATCGCCGGAACCCGCAGGCCAAGCCGAAGCTGTCGAACGTACAGCGCTTCAGCGAAAAGTAAGCCGCCAGGCCCAGGCCTGACGAGGCTCACCTCGCACGCCACGCCTGCCGCAGACAGAAACGCCGCCCTCATCGAGGGCGGCGTTTCTGTCTTCTGTTGCTGACAATCACGACCTGACGCGCTGATTCAGCTCGAAGGTGATGTCGTCCAGCGCCCGCTGGGTGACCTGATGACGCTTGAGTGTCGTCTGCCTGGACTCCCCATCACCGTTACCGGCATCGCGATACTTGATGACCAGCGTCTTCTTGTCGAAGGTGAAATCATCGATCAGCTCATAATCGATCTTGCGACACCCCATGAGTGGTGACGGCCGCAGATAAAGCGCCTGATCTCCGAAGTGCGCCAGCGGCATCACCAGGTGGAAAACTCCCCTCGCCAACAGGGCACTCCCCAGGAGCAATGATGGCGTCAACAGCGCCGATTCCCCGGTGTACCGATAGGCAAACGACTGGGAGGCCACATAAGCCACCCCGAACAGCATGAACCCGAGCACCATGAAGATGGCCACCATGGGGGTTGCCATGATGCGCTTTTCCGGCTGACTTCCCTGTACTTCCATCACTCCCTCCCTGAAGGTTTTCGTGCCCGCAGGCAAAAAAACAGCCCTGCCGGGATGACCGGCAGGGCTGTCACGACATCAGGATCTGACGAATCAGAGACGATGCACTTCAGATGTGACGTGCTTCAGATGTGATGCACTTCGGAGATTTCATACTCCACATCGCCACCCGGGGTACGCACGACCACGACATCCCCTTCTTCCTTGCCGATCAGCGCACGCGCGATCGGAGAGGTGACGGAGATCTTGCCGTCCTTGATGCTGGCTTCATCTTCGCCAACGATGCGGTAGCGCACTTCGCTATCGTCATCGAGGTTCATCAGGTCGACCGTGGTGCCGAAGATCACCTTGCCGGTCTTCGGCAACTTGGTGACGTCGATCACTTGGGACATGGAGAGCTTGGACTCGATCTCCTGGATACGACCCTCGATGAAACCCTGCTGTTCACGCGCAGCGTGGTACTCGGCATTCTCCTTGAGATCGCCGTGCTCACGGGCTTCCGCGATGTCAGCGATGACCCGGGGACGCTCAGTGCCCTTTAGGTGCTCGAGCTCCTTGCGAAGGCGGTCTTCGCCTTCGACGGTCATCGGACTTCTACTCATATCATGACTCCTGCATGCATATCCTGGAGACGACGGACCTTGACGTCGTTGCCGTAGGCAAGCGCCATGCACACGGCATTGGCTCCCGCCAGCGTCGTGGCGTAGGGCACCTTGTGTGCCAGCGCCGTGCGACGGATCACGGACGAGTCATTGATGGCCTGACGTCCCTCTGTGGTGTTGACGATATAGGCGATCTCGCCGTTCTTGATCATGTCGACGATATGCGGCCGCCCTTCGAACACCTTGTTGACGGGTTCAACCTCGAGGCCGGCAGCGGCGATCACCTCTGCCGTGCCACGGGTAGCACAAAGCGTAAAGCCTAATGTTACCAGAGAGCGGGCTACCTCGATAACGCCCGCCTTGTCGAACTCACGCACGGACAGGAAGGCCTTGCGGTCGCCAGTCAGGGTCGGTATGGCTTCACCGGCACCCAGCTGCGCCTTGTAGAAGGCTTCCGCGAAGGTATCGCCAGAGCCCATCACTTCGCCGGTGGACTTCATTTCCGGCGACAGGATCGGGTCGACCCCCGGGAACTTGGCGAACGGCAGCACCGCTTCCTTCACACTGTAGAAGGTCGGCACGATTTCCTGGGTGAAACCGATCTCTTCCAGGGTCTGGCCAGCCATGCAGCGTGCGGCGATCTGCGCCAGCGACTGGCCGATGCACTTGGAGACGAACGGCACGGTACGTGAAGCGCGCGGATTGACCTCGATGACGTAGATCACGCCATCCTGCCAGGCCAGCTGCACGTTCATCAGGCCGACGACGTTGAGTTCCAGTGCCATGCGCTTGACCTGCTCGCGCATCTCTTCCTGGACGTCTGCCGGCAGCGAGTACGGCGGCAGGGCGCACGCGGAGTCACCGGAGTGGATACCGGCCTGCTCGATGTGCTGCATGATGGCGCCGATCACGACCTGCTTGCCGTCGGACACCGCATCGATGTCGACTTCGATGGCCGCGTTCAGGAAGTGGTCCAGCAGCACCGGCGAGTCATTGGAGACCTTGACCGCGTGGGTCATGTAGTTCTCGAGCTCGGCGGCGGAGTAGACGATTTCCATCGCGCGACCGCCCAGCACGTAGCTCGGGCGCACCACCAGCGGGTAACCGATGACCTCGGCCTTGACGAAGGCTTCCTCAAAGCTGCGCGCGGTGGCGTTTTCCGGCTGGATCAGATCGAGCTTCTCGATCATCTGCTGGAAACGCTCGCGGTCTTCGGCGCGGTCGATGGCGTCCGGCGTGGTACCGATGATCGGCACACCGGCGGCTTCGAGCTCACGCGCCAGCTTCAGCGGCGTCTGGCCGCCGAACTGGACGATGACACCGACCGGCTGTTCCTTGTCGGCGATCTCCAGCACGTCTTCCAGGGTGACCGGCTCGAAGTAGAGGCGATCGGAAGTGTCGTAGTCGGTCGAGACCGTTTCCGGATTGCAGTTGACCATGATGGTCTCGTAGCCGTCCGCGCGCATGGCGAGGGAGGCGTGGACACAGCAGTAGTCGAACTCGATGCCCTGACCGATACGGTTCGGCCCGCCACCCAGCACCATGATCTTCTTCTTGTCGCTGACTTCCGCCTCGCACTCTTCCTCATAGGTGGAGTACATGTAGGCGGTGTCGGACGCGAATTCGGCCGCGCAAGTGTCGACGCGCTTGTAGACCGGACGGATGCCCTGCTTCTGACGGTGCTTGCGGAAGGCCTTCTCGGACACGCCCATCAGACGCGCCAGGCGCGCATCGCTGAAGCCCTTGCGCTTGAGGCGGAACAGACGATCGGCGTCCATCTCGCCCAGCGAGCTTGCGGCCACTGCGCCTTCCTGGGCGATCAGGTCGGCCAGCTGCACCAGGTACCAGCGGTCGATGTTGGTGAGACGGAAGATCTCTTCGATATCGAGGCCGGCACGCATGGCATCGGCGATGTAGAAGATACGCTCGGCACCAGCGGCCTGCAGCTCGCCCTTGATGCGCGCCATGTTCTCGTCGCTGAAGTTCTCGACGATCGGATCGAGACCGTCAACGCCGGTCTCCATGCCACGCAGCGCCTTCTGCAGGGATTCCTGGAAGGTACGGCCGATGGCCATGACTTCGCCGACCGACTTCATCTGCGTGGTCAGGCGGTCATTGGCCTGCGGGAATTTCTCGAAGGTGAAGCGCGGAATCTTGGTGACGACGTAATCGATGGACGGCTCGAATGACGCCGGCGTCTTGCCACCGGTGATGTCGTTCTGCAGCTCATCCAGGGTGTAGCCGACGGCCAGCTTGGCGGCGATCTTGGCGATCGGGAAGCCGGTCGCCTTGGAAGCCAGTGCCGAGGAACGCGACACGCGCGGGTTCATCTCGATCACGACCATGCGGCCAGTGTCCGGGCAGATGCCGAACTGGACGTTGGAGCCGCCGGTCTCGACGCCGATCTCGCGCAGAACGGCCAGCGACGCATCACGCATCAGCTGGTATTCCTTGTCGGTCAGAGTCTGGGCCGGGGCGACGGTGATGGAGTCACCGGTGTGCACACCCATCGGATCGAAGTTCTCGATGGCGCAGACGATGATGCAGTTGTCGTTCTTGTCACGAACGACCTCCATCTCGTATTCCTTCCAGCCCAGCAGCGACTCGTCGATCAACAGCTCGCGGGTCGGCGACAGCTCGAAGCCGCGATGGCAGATCTCTTCGAATTCTTCACGGTTGTACGCCACGCCGCCGCCGGAACCGCCCATGGTGAAGCTGGGGCGGATGATGGACGGGAAGCCCAGCTCGGCCTGGATTTCCCAGGCTTCTTCCATGGAGTGCGCGACCTTGGCCTTCGGGCACGCCAGACCGATCTTCTTCATCGCCTTGTCGAAGCGATCACGGTCTTCGGCCTTGTCGATGGTGTCGGCGTTGGCACCGATCATCTCGACGCCGTACTGCTCGAGCACGCCTTCGCGCTCCAGTGCCAGTGCACAGTTCAGCGCGGTCTGGCCGCCCATGGTCGGCAGGACAGCATCCGGGCGTTCCTTCTCGATGATGCGCGCCACGGCTTCCCAGGTGATCGGCTCGATGTAGGTCGCATCGGCCATCACCGGGTCGGTCATGATGGTTGCCGGGTTGGAGTTGACCAGGATGACCCGGTAACCCTCTTCACGCAGGGCCTTGCAGGCCTGTGCGCCGGAATAGTCGAACTCGCACGCTTGGCCGATGACGATGGGGCCGGCGCCGATGATCAGGATGCTTTTCAGGTCTGTACGTTTAGGCATGTCTCTTCCCGCAATGATCTGGTGACTGAACTCAACGATGGATCAGGCCCTCGGGCCTGCGCTCGGCTCAGCGTCGCGCGCGCATCATCTCGATGAAACGATCGAACAGCGGGGCGACGTCCTGCGGGCCGGGACTGGCTTCCGGGTGCCCCTGGAAGCTGAAGGCCGGGCGGTCGGTGCGCTCGATGCCCTGCAGGCTACCGTCAAACAGCGACTTGTGGGTCGCGCGCAGGTTGCTGGGCATGCCCGCTTCATCCACTGCGAAGCCGTGGTTCTGGCTGGTGATCATCACCACACCGCTGTCGAGGTCCTGCACCGGGTGGTTCGCACCGTGGTGACCGTGGCCCATCTTGACCGTAGTCGCGCCGGAGGCCAGTGCCAGCAGCTGGTGGCCCAGACAGATGCCGAAGACCGGCGTGTCGGTCTCGAGCACTTCACGAATCGCCGTGATGGCGTAGTCGCAGGGCTCGGGGTCACCCGGGCCGTTGGACAGGAAGATGCCATCCGGATTGAGCGCCAGCACCTCAGCGGCAGGCGTCTGCGCCGGCACGACGGTCAGGCGGCAGCCGCGGGAGGCCAGCATGCGCAGGATGTTGTGCTTGACGCCGTAGTCGTAGGCGACCACGTGGAAGGGGCGTTCGGACTCACGGGTATCGGCGTAGCCTTCGCCCAGTGTCCATTCGCCTTCGTGCCACTCGAACTGCTCGCTGCAGGAGGCTTCCTTGGCCAGGTCCATGCCCTTCAGACCCGGGAAGGCGCGTGCCGCTTCCAGCGCGCGTTCCACGGCGTCATCACCCTGGGCATCTTCACCGGCGAGGATGGCACCGTTCAGGGAACCCTTCTCGCGCAGGATGCGCGTCAGGCGACGCGTGTCGATGTCAGCGATGCCGACGACATTCTCGTCGCGCAGGTACTGATCGAGGGAGCGAGTGGAGCGGAAGTTGCTGGCCAGCAGCGGGAGGTCGCGGATGACCAGGCCGGCGGCTGCGACGCTGCCGGACTCGGTGTCCTCGTCGTTGATGCCGGTATTGCCGATGTGCGGATACGTCAGAGTGACGATCTGTCGGGTGTAGGAGGGATCGGTCAGGATTTCCTGGTAGCCGGTCATGGCAGTGTTGAACACTACCTCGCCGCTGGTCTGCCCATCAGCACCGATGGCGCTGCCGTGAAATACACTGCCGTCTTCCAAGGCCAGTATCGCGGGTTTGATCAACGCAACGTCCTCCCCATAGTGTCCACTTTCCTGCCCGGAATCCGCGGTCGAACACCGGACATGCTGCTTGATTATCGTGCTCGGCATTCGCCGAGCCTGTGTCCCGCTGCCGACTTCTGCCAGGCGCCTGTCACTGGACAGACGCGCGCCAGAAGCGGCAAATTCAGGTTGCAAAAAAGCGGGACGAAACCGAAAAATCAGGTTTCATCCCGCTTGTTATCATTCTTCGGAATGCTGCTGGCCCGAGCGCTGCCAAAACGGCAACCAATAGGGCGGCCAAGAACGTGGCCAAATTGGGTAGAGATTACCGGAATCCTTGAGTGCTGACCACCCCGCGCATGCCCCGCCAGCAGGCGACAAGGCCCACGATACGGCCGTTTCGTCGCTGCGGTCAGCTTGACGAAACCCTTGGCCGGGCCAGGACACTGCACACCACTTGCAAAGCGAGGCAGTCCAGCGGCACAAGGCGGCCCCAATGGCTCACACTTGCGCCGCATCCTGCCCACCAAGACAGCTTTCAAGAAATGCTCCTGAATGTCGCCAGACGGTCATCTCAGCGCTTCGCTCTGCATTCCGCTTGCCCCTTTGCTCTCCACTTCGCTCACTTGAGCCCCAGCACATCCTGCATGTCATAGCGGCCGACTTCACGCCCTGACAGCCATTCGGCCGCGCGTGCCGCACCCTTGGCGAAGGTCATGCGGCTCGACGCCTTGTGGGTGATCTCGATGCGCTCGCCTTCGGTGGCGAACATCACGGTGTGCTCGCCGACGATGTCACCGGCACGCACGGTAGCGAAGCCGATTTCCTTGTCGGTACGCGGGCCACACTGGCCTTCACGCGCAAAGACACCATGGGTGGCGAGATCACGCCCGATGGAATGTGCCACGGCCTCGCCCATCGCCAGCGCCGTGCCGGACGGGGCATCGACCTTGTGACGGTGGTGCGCCTCGATGATCTCGATGTCATAGCCGGCATCGCCCAGGGCACGCGCGGCGGTCTCCAGCAGCTTGAGGGTCAGGTTGACGCCGGAACTCATGTTGGCCGCGAACACGAAGGGCACGCTGTCACGGTAGCCATCCAGCTGCTCGAGCTGCTCCGGCGTGAAACCGGTCGTGCCGATCACCATGCGCTTGCCGTGCTCGGCGCACAGCGCCAGGTTGGCCAGTGTCACCTGCGGTGCGGTGAAGTCGATCACCACATCGAAGTCATCCACCACGGCAGCCAGACTGTCGCTGGCGACCACGCCCAGACGGCCCTGACCGGCCAGCTCACCGATGTCGACGCCCGCCAGGGAGCTGCCGGATTCGACGATGCCCGCCGCCAGCGTCAGACCTTCCACTGCACCGACGGCCTCGACCAACGTGCGTCCCATGCGTCCGGCGACGCCCATGATTGCGATACGGGTCATGCTGACTCCTGCCTGTTGTGGGTCTTGAGGGTGACAGCCCGCGAGCATGCCCCGAGCGTGCCACCTATGCTGTGCCACGAGTATATCAGCCGCCTGCAGCGTTGGCTGACGTCATGTATTTGTGCCGGTTACGCGCTAGAGTAGCCTCGTACCGGGTTGTCTCCTGTTGATCGTCATTTTTCTCTTCACCGCCCAGTCTCCGGAGTCAGCATGCCTGCACGCCAATTCTTCGCCTCGCGCCGCTGGCGCATGCTCCAGACCATCGCTGTCACCGCAGCGCTCGCCAGCCTGTTGAGCGCCTGCGGCGTCCACCCGCGCCCCTACACGCTGGCATCGCCGGAGCAGAAGAGCGAGTTCCCGGAAATCCAGTGGTGCGGCACGCTCAGGCTGCCGGGCAAATGGCTGGATGACACTCCCGTCGGTGGCCTGTCGGACATCGGCTGGGACCAGGACGAGTCACTGCTGTATGCCGTGTCGGACCGCGGCTGGCTGCATCGTCTGCGGCTCGCCTTCCGCCATGGCGAGCTGGTCGGAGCCAAGGCGCTCAATACCTACACCCTGCGCGACGAGACCGATGTCTCGCTGCGCGGCGCCCTCAGTGATGCCGAGGGCCTGCAGCTGCTGCGCGCGAACAATGACCGCCGCGGCGATTCCCGCCTGGTGATCAGCTTCGAGCAGCAGCCACGTGTCGAGCACTTCCTGCCCAGCGGCCTGGCCGTCAGCGAGCCCTTCACCCCGATGGGTGCGCGTGGCGCGGCGCCCAACAACGGCATGGAGGCCCTGACCCTGCACCCGCAATACGGCATGCTCGCCGGGCTGGAAGCCACGCCCGAGGGCATGAGCGAGGGCATGACGCGCATCTTCAGCCTCGACGACAAGCACGAGTGGAGCTACCCGCTGGCCAGCGACACCGGCTCGAGCCTGACCGCGATGGAGATGCTGCCCGACGGTGACATGCTGATGCTGGAGCGCGCCTTCTCACCGCCCTTCCCGCTGGTGATCAGTCTGCGCCGCGCGCATCTCGGCGAGCCCGGCACCCAGGCCGAGGTACGCACCCTGGCACGCCTGTCGAGCGGCGACGGCTGGTCGCTGGACAACTTCGAAGGGCTCACGCATCTGGAAGGCAATCGCTTCCTGATGATCTCGGATGACAACTTCAGCAGCTTCCAGACCACGCTGCTGAGCTGCTTTGCGGTCATCGAACCAGAAGCCTTCACGGCTGAATCAGCGCCGCAATAGCCATGCCCCGGGCTGCGTTACTGGACTGAATTGCTGGACTGAGTCACCGGGCCTGAAACGCGAGAGCCCCGCACTCGAATTGTCGAGTGCGGGGCTCTCTGGCATGAAGGCCATCCACGGAACTGGCCCGCGAATGGCAAGGCGAATGCCTAGGGCTTCATGTCCTCGAAGAACTTCTTCACGCCATCGAAGAAGCTGTTCTCCTTCGGTGAATGGCTCTTGCCGGTATCACCGAGGCTCTGCTGGAACTGACGCAGCAGCTCCTTCTGCTCTTCATTCAGGCTGACCGGGGTCTCGATGACCACCTTGCACAGCAGGTCCCCCGCGGGGCCGCCGCGCACCGGCTTGACACCCTTGCCGCGCAGGCGGAACAGCTTGCCGGTCTGGGTCTCGGCCGGAATCTTCAGCACGACACGTCCGTCGAGGGTCGGCACGTTGAGCTCGCCGCCCAGCGCCGCATCGACGAAGCTGATCGGCACTTCACACTGCAGGTGACGACCATCGCGCTTGAAGATCTCGTGCTCGCGCAGGTTGACCTGCACATACAGATCACCGGACGGCCCGCCATTGACACCGCCCTCGCCTTCGCCATTCAGACGGATGCGGTCGCCAGTATCGACGCCCGGCGGAATCTTGACCGAGAGGGTCTTGGATTCCTGGACGCGGCCTTCGCCGTGACACTTGCGGCACGGCACGCTGATCTTCTCGCCACGACCGTGGCAGGTCGGACACGCCTGCTCGACCGCGAAGAAGCCCTGCTGCATGCGCACCTTGCCCATGCCATTGCAGGTCGGGCAGGTTTCCTTGCTGGAACCCGGCTCGGCACCATCGCCATCGCAGTGGTCACAGGCCGCCAGACGCGGCACGCGGATGTCGACCGTGGTACCGGCAACCGCCGATTCCAGATCGAGATCCAGGTTGTAACGCAGGTCGCTGCCGCGCTGCGGAGCGTTCGGGTTGCGACGACCACCGCCGCCACCGAAGATGTCACCGAAGACATCGCCGAACACATCGCCGAAGCCGCCGGCACCACCACCGCCAAAGCCGCCGCCACCGAAGCCGCCGCCGCCCTGACCATCGACACCGGCATGACCGAACTGGTCATAGGCGGCGCGCTTGTCAGCGTCGGACAGCACTTCGTAGGCTTCAGAGACTTCCCGGAACTTCTCGGCCGAAGTTTCATCATCCGGGTTGCGGTCCGGGTGATGCTTCTGGGCCAGGCGTCGGTACGCCTTCTTGATGTCCTTGGTGTCGGCGCCACGCTCGACACCAAGCACTTCGTAATAATCACGCTTGGACATGGATCAGGTCCGCCTGGATTGCTGGCAGCCTGAGGCTGCCGGTCTGTTCTGGAATGCCGGTTGTCACCGGTGGCTCGCGGCTAGCGCAAGGCGCCACCGATGCAAACGACAACGCGGGACACCTTCACAAGGCTCCCGCGCTGTCATCAGACGTCGTTCAAGAAATCCCTCAGGACTTCTTGTCGTCGTTGACTTCCTCGTACTCGGCGTCAACCACGTCGTCGTCCTGCTTCTTGCCAGCCTGACCTTCGGCAGCCTGCTCCCCCTGGGCGCCCTGCTCGGCGTAGAGCTTCTGCGCCAGGTTGCCGGACGCTTCGGTCAGTGCATCCAGCTTGGCCTGGATCGCATCCTTGTCATCGCCTTTCAGGGCTTCTTCCAGCTCGGAGATCGCCGTCTCGATGGCTTCCTTCTCGCTGGCTTCAGCCTTGTCACCGGCTTCGGTCAGGGTCTTCTTGGTCGCGTGAATCATGCCGTCGGCCTGATTGCGCAGCTGGACCATTTCCTCGAACTTCTTGTCTTCGTCGGCGTTGGCTTCCGCGTCACGCACCATCTGCTCGATCTCGTCGTCGGACAGGCCGCCGGAAGACTTGATGACGATGGACTGTTCCTTGCCGGTCGCCTTGTCCTTGGCGGACACGTTCAGGATACCGTTGGCATCCAGATCGAAGGCGACTTCGATCTGTGGCACACCGCGCGGTGCCGGCGGAATGTCGGCCAGGTCGAAGCGACCCAGAGACTTGTTCTGCGCGGCCTGCTTGCGCTCACCCTGCAGGACGTGGATGGTCACCGCGCCCTGGTTGTCTTCAGCGGTGGAGAACACCTGAGACTTCTTGGTCGGGATGGTGGTGTTCTTCTCGATCAGCGGCGTCAGCACGCCACCCATGGTCTCGATACCGAGGGTCAGCGGCGTCACGTCCAGCAGCAGCACGTCCTTGACGTCGCCGCCCAGCACGCCGCCCTGGATGCCGGCACCGACAGCGACCGCTTCATCCGGGTTGACGTCCTTGCGTGCTTCCTTGCCGAAGAACTCGGCTACCTTGGACTGCACCAGCGGCATGCGGGTCTGACCACCGACCAGGATGACGTCGTCGATCTCGGAGGCGGACAGGCCGGCGTCGGACAGCGCGGTCTGGCACGGCTTCAGGGAGCGTGCGACCAGGTCGTCGACCAGAGACTCGAGCTTGGAACGAGTCACCTTGACGTTCAGGTGCTTCGGACCGGTGTTGTCAGCCGTGATGTACGGCAGGTTCACGTCGGTCTGCTGAGCGCTGGACAGTTCGATCTTGGCCTTCTCGGCGGCTTCCTTCAGACGCTGCATGGCGAGGTTGTCGCCGGACAGGTCGATACCGCTGTCTGCCTTGAACTGGTCAACCAGGTAGTTGATCAGGTGCATGTCGAAATCTTCACCGCCCAGGAAGGTGTCGCCGTTGGTGGCGAGCACTTCGAACTGGGTCTCACCGTCGACGTCGGCGACTTCGATGATGGAGATATCGAAGGTACCGCCGCCCAGGTCGTAGACCGCGATGGTCTTGTCACCACGGGACTTGTCCATACCGTAGGCGAGGGCTGCGGCAGTCGGCTCGTTGATGATGCGCTTGACGTCGAGACCCGCGATGCGGCCGGCATCCTTGGTCGCCTGACGCTGGGAATCGTTGAAGTAGGCCGGAACGGTGATGACGGCTTCGGTGACTTCTTCACCGAGGTAGTCTTCCGCGGTCTTCTTCATCTTCTTGAGGATTTCCGCACTGATCTGCGGCGGTGCCATCTTCTTGTCTTTCACCTGCACCCAGGCGTCGCCGTTGTCGGCTTCGACAATCTTGTATGGCACCATCTTGATGTCTTTCTGAACCACATCATCCTTGAACTTGCGACCGATCAGACGCTTGACCGCGAAGAGGGTGTTCTCCGGGTTGGTCACTGCCTGACGCTTGGCCGACTGGCCGACCAGAATCTCGTTGTCGTCGGTGTAAGCGATGATGGACGGTGTGGTGCGACCGCCTTCAGCGTTTTCGATGACCTTGGTTTTCTCGCCGTCGAGCACTGCCACACAGGAGTTGGTAGTTCCCAAGTCAATACCGATGATGCGTCCCATAATCGTATACCTCGAATCTATTGCTAGCCTGAAAGATAAGTCTGGATGTCGGCACCTTGTGTCGGTGCCTGAACTTGTTTCTCTAGATGGGGTCGCGTGTCAGGGTTTCAAGACCCGGCCGGGCAAATTTTCCCGGGCCGGATCGCCCTGAGCCCCCACAGGGCGCGATCCAACGCCGACTGGGCGCTGGGAGCGCGCAGGCCTCATGAGGCCTTGCTGACTGCCACCATCGCCGGACGCACCAGGCGGCCATTGAGGGTGTAACCCTTCTGCATCACGTCGATGACGCTGTTCGGTTCCGCGTCCGGGGACGGCACCATGGCGACAGCCTGATGGTATTCCGGATCGAAGGGCTCGCCGTGCGGGTCCAGCTGCTCGACGCCTGACTTGTTCAGGGCATCCAGCTGCATTTTCAAGGTCATCTCGATGCCTTCGACGTGGGTCTTGGCCGCTTCGTCACCCGACATGGATTCCAGCGCCTTCTCGAGGGAATCCACCACCGGCAGCATTTCCTTGACGAACTTCTCCAGCGCGAACTTGCGCGCCTTCTCGGCGTCCTGCTCGGCACGACGGCGCGCGTTCTGCGCATCGGCAGCCGCGCGCAGCGCCTGGTCCTTGGCTTCCTTCACGGCCTGCTCAAGCTCTTCGACCTGAGCGGCCAGCATCTCGGCTTCCGGGTTGTCCACCAGAGTACCTTCGCCGCCGGTATCGTCGGCATCCAGTACGTTGTCGATCACTTCACCTTCCGGCGTTTCCGGCTGCGGCTCGGCATCGCGAGCGGCACGCTGAAGCTCTTCATCCATCGGGGTCTGCGGGTCCTGAGCCATGCTGATCTCCTGCGGGCCGGCGTCTATGCGCCATTGCCCTGATTCGTGGCCTGCTGAGCGTGTCGCGAAGCATCACACGCACTGGCTGACAGACAGGCCATGAGTTGCCTTGAGAGGCAGCAAGGCCAGGCCATTGCTGCCGACTGAAAGTGTCAGTGCCTCTATATGGGGACAGCACATCGCTTCTCAAGCCTTGCCGCGGGCTTTTCTCCCCACTGAACCCGGCATGGATTGAAGGCCACCCGAACGTGCTGTATAAAAAGCCATGCTCACTGTATAAACATACTGTATGGCGACACCGTAGCCCGCCCATCGAGTCCGGGTCCGCTGATGTTCCCCCAGCACGGCGTACGTCAAAGCCCCCTCGGAGGTAGTCATGCTGCTGCAACTCGCCATCCAAGATTTTGCCATCGTCGAAACGCTGGAACTCGATTTCCGCCGCGGCATGACCGCCATCACCGGCGAGACCGGTGCCGGCAAGTCCATCCTGCTCGGCGCCCTCGGCCTGTGCCTGGGCGAGCGTGCCGATGCCGGCAGCGTGCGCCATGGCGCCGACCGCGCCGACCTCATCGCGCGCTTCGATATCAGTGAGCTTGACGACGCTCGCCAGTGGCTGGATGAACGCGAACTGGGCAGCGACGACTGCCTGCTGCGTCGCGTCATCACCGCCAGCGGCCGCTCAAAGGCCTGGATCAACGGCACACCCTGCACCATCGCCGACCTTCGCGAGCTGGGCGAGCACCTGATCGACATCCACTCCCAGCACGCCCATCACTCCCTGCTCAAGGAAGAGACGCACCTGCGTCAGCTCGACGAATATGCGGGCCTGGAGACTCAGGCCGCCCAGCTGCGCGAGGACTTCCGTCACTGGCAGGAGGCGCATCGTCGTCTCAAGCGCATGAGCAATGATGGCGATGAAGTGCGTGCGCGCCGCCAGCTGCTGCGCTATCAGGTCGAGGAGCTCGATGAACTGGCGCTATGCGAAGGGGAACTGGGAGCCCTGGAGCAGGAGCAGGAAACGCTGGCCAATGCCGAGCAGATTCTGGCCGAGGCGCAGTCCGCCGCCGAGTGCTGTGATCACGACGAAGAAGGTGCGCTGTCTCGCCTCAACCAGGCCCTGGCCCGCCTGGCGCATCTGCCGGGCAACGAGCACGGCTCACTGGCCAGTGCGCTGGGCATGCTCGAGGAAGCGCGCATCCAGATAGAGGAAGCGGCGCGTGAGCTGCACCGCTTCGTGGAAGTCACCGAACTCGACCCCGAGCGCCTCGCCTTCGTCGATGAGCGCCTGAGCCGCATCCATCATATCGCGCGCAAGCATCATGTGATGCCGGACGAGCTGCATGGCCTTCATCAGCGCCTGAGCGAAGAACTCGACGGCCTGGGTGGCGATGAGGAGGCCATCGAAGCCTTGCGCGAAGAAGTGGCTCAGCGTCGCGAGGCCTGGAAGGGGCTGGCGAGTGAGGTGAGCGCCAGACGCGCCACTGCCGCCCCGCAACTGGCCAGCGACATCCAGGATCAGCTGGCCTTCCTGGGCATGGGCAAGGCCACCTTCGAGGTCGCCATCGAGGCGCGAGAGCGTCCGCAACCGGAAGGCATGGAGCGTATCCACTTCCGCATCAGCGCCAACCCGGGCCAGCCGCCACGTGCGCTGGCCAAGGTCGCCTCCGGCGGCGAGCTCTCGCGTGTGTCGCTGGCGATCCAGGTCGTGGCCGCCAGTCGCTCGACCATCCCCAGCCTGGTCTTCGATGAAGTCGATGTCGGCATCTCCGGCGCTACCGCCGAGATCGTCGGTCAACTGTTGCGTCGGCTGGGCGACAAGGGGCAGGTGCTGACCGTCACTCACCTGCCGCAGGTCGCCGCACAGGCGCATCAGCACCTGCATATAGAGAAGCAGGCAGAGAAGGACACGACCCGCACCCACATGGCGCTGCTGGATGAATGCGGCCGCGTGCGCGAGCTGGCACGCATGCTGGGCGGCATTCACCTTTCCGAGCAGACCCTCGCCCATGCCCGCGAGATGCTGGGCGCTGCCGACAGCCGCCACTGAACGCTGCCGTCGACCTCCATGCACCGCTGCTGACGTCCATTCGTCCAATGACACTCCCCGGCAAGACGAGCGCTGGAGTCATGGATCGAGGAAAAATGAACGCCAGAGACACGAACGGCCGCCCTTGAGGGCGGCCGTTCGTGTCTCTGGCCGGAGAAGGCTCTCCGGCCACGTCATCCCTGACGCAACCCGCGTCAGCTATCGCTCTTGTCACCCTTGGGGCGCACGTAGAGCACTAGCGCATGCTCGACCAGCTCATAGCCGTGCTCCTCGACGATCTCGCGCTGACGGCGCTCGATCTCGGGATCACAGAACTCTATGATCTCGCCGCTGTCCAGACATACCATGTGGTCATGGTGTTCTTCCTGGGACAGTTCGAAGACAGCGTGACCGCCATCGAAGTTGTGGCGCATCACCAGTCCCGCTGTTTCAAACTGGGTGAGCACACGATAAACCGTCGCCAGACCGACATCTTCGCCAGCCTCAAGCAACGCCTTGTACACGTCCTCGGCACTCAGGTGTCGATCCGTCGATTTCTCGAGGATCTGCAGGATCTTGACTCGCGGTAGGGTCACCTTGAGTCCCGCCTTGCGCAGTTCATGGTTCTGATCGGCCATGCTGGGGTACTCTTCGCAGTCGCTTGATGTATCAGGTATGATCGGCCAAGGCAAAACGATAGGGAATCTTCAGGGCAAATGCAAAACTTGATCAAAACAGTCGCCTTTTGCAGCGCCCTGTCGCTGCTCACCGGGTGCAGCTACTTCAGCGTCTACAAGCGCGACCTTCCTCAGGGCAACCTGATCAAGCCGGAAATGGTCGAGCAATTGAAGCCGGGCATGAGCCGCGAACAGGTCATCTACGTGATGGGCTCACCGCTGCTGACCGCCCCCTTCAGTGAGGATAGCTGGGACTACGTCTATCGCCTCAAGAAAGCGGATGGCGAAATCATCAACAAGCGTGTGACGTTGACCTTCGCAGGCGATTCACTCTCCAACATCGACAAGAGTGGCGACATCGACCAGGAAACCGTCATCGTGCCGGACCTGGACATCGACCCTCGCGCGGCACAGCCTAACCGTGCTGAATCCAAGGCAGGCGCAGCCGACCTGCCTGAAGAGCGCTGATCACTGTCCTATTCACTCAGTGACAAGCCGGAAAAACAACGGGGCACCTCTCAAGGTGCCCCGTTGTTTTTGATTCTCGCCGGCCATCGTCTTACTGGCCGGCGCGAGCAGCCTTGTCGGCGCGCCGTTTGCGCGCAAGCTTGGGGTCGGTGATCAAGGCACGATAGACCTCGACACGATCCCCGGCGTCCAGCACATGCTCATCGGGCTTGCGCAGCGCCTTGCCGAAGATACCCAGGTCCGCCTCGAGAAACACCTCGGCGGAAATCGTCGGAAAGTGCTGCTCCAGGCGCGCCATGCGCACGGCCTCGCGCGCCGTGGTGCCGGGGGCGACCGCCAGCGAGACGATCTTCTGCTTGTCGGGCAGCGCATAGGCCACCTCGACCGTGATTCTGTCTGTCATGTCTGCTCCTTTGCTCTCGCCACCTTATATACACCCCCTGCGCGGCGTTCCACCCTGGCCAACGGCCATGTGTCAGCGCTGGGTATAGATCTGGTCAGCGCGGCGCGTGAAGGCCTCGACCATCTGAGCGGCGACCTGGCTGAACAGCTTGCCGAACGCCATGCCCAGCAGACGATTGCTGAACTCGAAGTCCATCTCCAGTGAAACCTTGCAGGCGTCTTCGCCCAGTGGCGTGAACAGCCAGGTCCCCTGCAGACGCTTGAAGGGGCCATCGACCAGATTCAGCTCTATCCGCTCGGGGGCATACAGGTCATTGCGCGTGACGAAGCTCTGCTGCATGCCTGCCTTGGACAGGGTGAGCCTGCCCTTGAGATGGTCCTCATCACGTTCCAGCAATTCCGCGTTGCTGCAGCCGGACAGGAATTCGGGATAACGCTCGAAATCATTGACCAGATCGAACATTGCCCGGGCCGAATGCCGCACCAGGGCAGACCGGTTGACCGTAGGCATCTAGCTCTCCGCTGACTTGGATACGCAGCATGCGTATCATGAACAATGGGCCGGCGCACGAAGTGCCGTCTGGCCTTGAATGGTAACACGCCTCCCCCCATCCAGAAGGATGTGCCATATCCACACTGGATGACGGCAGGCGCACACGACAAATGAGGCAACATGGGCAAGAAAAAGAAACCCGAACAGGGCGGCAACCTGATCGCCCAGAACAAGAAGGCACGCCACGAGTACCACATCGAGGAAACCTTCGAAGCGGGTCTGGTACTGGCAGGCTGGGAAGTGAAGGCGCTGCGCGCAGGCAAGGGCCAGCTGACCGATACCTATATCGTGATCAAGAATGCCGAAGCCTGGCTGCTGGGTTGCCACATCCATCCGCTGGAAACCGCCAATACCCACGCGGTGGCGGACCCGCAGCGCACGCGCAAATTGCTGTTGCACAAGAAGCAGATTGCACGCATCTTCTCGCGCACCCAGGACAAGGGCCACACCTGTGTGCCGGTCAAGCTGTACTGGAAGAATGCGATCGTGAAGTGCGAGATCGCGCTGGTGGAAGGCAAGAAGCTGCACGACAAGCGTGCCACCGAGAAGGACCGCGACTGGAACCGTCAGAAAGCCCGTATCCTGCGCGACCGCTGAGGGCAGCGTGAGGGAGCTCACGCCAGCAAGCTACTGTCAGGCCAGAAATTTTCCTGAACACTTGAACTGGCGTAGCACAGTCCCCACCTGTTATGATGAAGACGTAGCAACGCAGTAAAGTGGTAACACTGTTATGGGGGCGTTCTGGCATTCGACGCTGGTGGCAAACCCTGAGGTGCATGCCGAGATCGTAACGTATCTCGTAAATAAAACGTTGCAAATATATAGTCGCAAACGACGACAACTACGCTCTAGCTGCATAAGCTGCTCCTGAAACCGTTGCGCCTGTTCAAGGTGGATGGAGAACGAGCCCGTATAAACAGGATCGTCTTGGCCGACGTCTCTAAGGTCGAGATTAAAACTCAGAGAATCGCATCGCTGTAGCCTGTTCATTGGCGGCAGTGGTGTTAAATCAAAAAATGAAACTAAGCATGTAGAGCCGAAGGCGGAGTGCCGGCGGACACGGGTTCGACTCCCGTCGCCTCCACCATATTCGTGACAGAAAGGCCTCCCTTCGGGGAGGCCTTTCTGTTTGTGGGCGATCTGTTCTGGTTGGCATTTTCCGTCAGAGGCAGAACGCCCTCTCAAGTCACCCTCTCAAGCCGCCCTCTCAGTCCTTCTCAAGCCCCTCTTTCAGGCCTGCACAAGGCCCGGCAGCGAGCTACGCAGGCGTCACAGCGTCCGCCGCCCCCGGGCTCAGGTCGCACTGCCGCTCAGGCGCTCGCTGGTGCGCCGCACGCCAATCAGCAGCGGCGTGCCGGTGTCCGGATCGGGAATCAGGCGACACTCGACCCCATAGAGCTTGCGCACCAGCTCCGGCGTCACCACCTCGGCGGGCGCGCCGCTGGCGATCACCTGGCCTGCGTGCATGGCCACGATGTGGTCGGCATAGCGGCAGGCGCTGGCCAGGTCATGCACCACCATCACGATGGTCTTGCCCTCTTCATGGGCCAGACGCTGGATCAGCTCGAAGACTTCGATCTGGTGACCGAGATCCAGCGCCGAGGTCGGCTCATCCAGCAGCAGCAAGGGTGTCTGCTGCGCCAGCGCCATGGCGATCCAGGCGCGCTGACGCTGTCCACCGGACATCGAGGCAAGCTCACGGTCCGCCAGGCTTTCGATATCAGCGGCAGCCATTGCCTCGGCCACCAGACGCTGATCCTCCTCAGACCACTGGCTCAGCGCGCCCTGATAGGGCTGGCGGCCAAAGCGCACCAGCTCATGCACCGTCACCCCCTCGGGCGAATGCGTCTCCTGGGGCAGCAGGGCGATGCGCTGCGCCACCTCGCGCCGCTTGTAGGCGTGAATGTCCTTGCCCTCCAGCAACACCGCGCCTGACTCAGGCAGTTGCAGCCGAGCCAGCCCTGCCAGCAGTGTCGACTTGCCACAGCCGTTGGGCCCGACGATCGCCGTCACCTTGCCGTCGGGCAACCCCAGGGTCAGCGAATCGATCACGCTGACATGGCGCTGGCGCGCGCCATAGCCGAGCGACAGCTCATTCGCTCGCAGGGTGTCGGTGGTAGCCGCGGCGTGGCGATCGGCCGGGGAATTCATCGCTCGCGGATCAAGCATCGTCTCAGCGCTCATGGCGCACTCTCCTGAAACATCATCGGCCGCTGGAACATCATCAGCCGCTGAAACATGTCGTGCGACGCTGAGCGGCAAGGGCTGGCCCTGAGCCGCTCAGCAGGATAATAGGGGCAACGGCTAGCGCGGGCTGCGCAGCAGTATCCACAGCAGATAAGGGCTGCCGACCACGGCCATCACGATACCGACCGGGATTTCCAGCGGCGACAGCAGGGTACGCCCGGCGAGGTCTGCCAGCACCATCACCAGCGCGCCGGCCAGCGCCGAGGCCAGCAGCGGTACGCCCTTGTGGCGCGACAGGTAGCGTGCGATCTCGGGGCCCACCAGCGCCACCATGCCTACCGGCCCGGCCACTGCGACGGCCGCCGCCGTCAGCACGACCGACAGCCACAGCGTGATCAGGCGTACACGCGACACCGGCTGTCCCAGTCCGATCGCCACGCGGTCGGTGAAGCGCAGCGTATTCAGCCCGCGCCCCAACCAGAGAGCGATCGACACGCCGATCAGCAAGGTCAGCCCTAGCCAGGTGAGCGAATCGGCATCACGCGCATTGAGGCTGCCAACCGTCCACGGATAGGCACTGTTGGCGACATCGATGGAGACTCTTGCCAACATCAGCTGCGTCCCGGCACTGAACAGCGCCCCGACCCCGATGCCGGCGACCAGGAAGCGATACCCGCGCGTGCCGATGCCGCCGGAGAGCCCGAAAGCCAGCGCAGTGGCGATCACGGCACCGCTCAGCGCCATGACCGGCGGCGCCAGCGAGATCCCCATCCCGACCACGGAGGCCACCGCGAAGGCGGTCGCGCCATTGTCGATACCGATGATTCCCGGCGTCGCCAGACGGTTGCCGGCCAGGGTCTGCATCAGGCAGCCCGCCAGCGAGAAGGCAGCGCCCGTGGCGATACCGGCCAGCAGGCGCGGCAGTCGCAATTCCTGCACCACGAAGACGGTAGCGAACTCGCCGTACCCGAAGGCCGCCTTGAAGGCATCCCACGGCCCAAGGCCGGCACTGCCCAGCATCAGCGAGGCAACACTGGCCATCAGCAGCGCCAACAGCAGCATTCCGGCCGCCAGCAACGGCGCACGCAACAGCAGCAGGGACAGCTTGCCATGTCGCCACCAGAGCGTGCCGGTGGGGGCCGAGCTGAGGGGGTCAAGCGGTGAAGGTCTAGACATCATCGATTCCAAACAAGGCCCTGCCAGGGCAACACCTGACAGGGCCGGTCGATTCAAGCAATGAGGCGATGGCGCCGGCATGCGCGCCAGGCTGGCCTCCATCATCGTTCACGCCGCAGGCGCCAGAGGCACCAGTCGCTACAGGGTGGGCAGACGGCGGGCACGCACCACGGCGATCAGCACGGGCGCGCCCATCAGGGTCGTCAGTACCCCCAGCGGCAGCTCCGAAGGCGGCACGACCAGTCGCGAGACCACATCGGCGCTCAGCAGCATGGTCACCCCAAGCGGCAGGCACAGCCACAGCGTACGCCGGACATCGGCGCCGCACAGCGCACGCGCCACATAGGGCACGGCGAGGCCAACGAAGGCCACTGGTCCGGCCAGTGCCGTCGCGGCACCGACCAGCAGAGCCACCACCAGGATCGCGACCTTGCGCACGCGCTTGGGATGATGGCCCAGGCCACTGGCGACCTGCTCACCCAGCACCATCGCGGAGAGCGGCCGCGCCAGCCACAGCGTCAGCAGCAGCGAGATCAGGATACTGGGCATGCTGCTGTAAAGCGCCTCCAGCGAGCGTCCGGCCAGACTGCCGATCACCCAGAAGCGGATCTCATCGGCCGCGCGCTGATCGATCAGCAAGGCCAGAGACGTCAGCGCCACCAGCAGGCTCGACAACGCCGCACCGGCCAGCACCAGTCGTACCGGGTCCTGACGTGCGCCGCTCATTCTCACGGTGCTCATCACGAACAGACACCCCATCAGCGCACCACTCTGCGCCACCATCACGTGCATGCCGGCCGCTTCCATCCCCAGCAGCAACGCCACGGCCACGGCAAAGGAGGCCCCGGCACTCACGCCCAGCAAGCCCGGCTCCGCCAGCGGGTTGCGTGCTACCACCTGCATCAGGGCGCCGCCACAGGCGAGCATCATGCCGACCACCATGCCAATCAGGGTACGCGGCGCGCGCAGCTCGAGCACCACGAAGCGCGCCTGATCACTGCCCTGTCCGGCCAGCACCTGCAGTGCCTGCCAGGGGCCGATATCGCCAGCCCCCCACAGCAGGCTGGCCAGACAGGTCAGCAGGGCACTCAGGCAGGCCAGCGGCATCGCCTGACGCAACGCAAGACGCCCGGAGACCTTGTGGGTCATCCGGGCGGCATGTGCGCGTGGCCTGCGGATCTGTGGAGAGGTCTCTTCAGCCTGCATATCCCCTCCCGCGTCGCGGTTGCGGGTGGTCCCCTGCCTGCGCAGGGGTCAAACGTCGTGCACCGACATGACTGCGACTAGCCATCATCGCGCGCCCGGTCGATATCCTTCAGCAACGCTTCCGCTGCCAACGGGCCGCTGGCGCTGGTCCACAGCTGGCCATTCACGCCGACCAGGCTGTCGCGGTCCGCTGTCTCGAGGCGCTGGAAGGCCGGTTGTGCCGCCAGGGCGTCGACCGCGGCATCAGAGGAGTCGTCCAGGGTGGCGAGGAAGATGGTCTGCGCATCGATGCGTGCCATGTTCTCGTCACTGAGCGGATCGGAATGCGGACGACCCGGCTTGACCAGATCACCGCCGACCAGCTCATAGCCGCTGGCCGCCATCAGGCCGGTCGCGAACAGCTGATCGGACATCGCCATCAGGCCACCCGGCATGCGACGCACCAGACTGGCGGTTTCCGGGGTGGTCATCTCGGCCTTCAGACGCGCGGTGTGCGCGTCGATGGCGGCCAGACGTGTCTCGAGTTCCGCTTCGGCCGTCTCGCCCAGCGCCTCGGCATAGACGCGACTCTGCTCCTTCCAGCCCTGCTGGCTCAGCGCCGAAGCGCTCGGCACGATGGTCGGTGCCAGACGCGACATCAGCTGGTATTGGGTCTTGTCGAGGCCCGGCGGTGCCAGGATCAGGTCCGGCTTGAGCGCCACGATCGACTCGAGATTGAATTCACGCGGCGTGCCGACGATCTTGATGTCCGGCACCTGCGGCTGGATATAGCTCGCCACGCCATCACCGCCGCGCGTGGTCACGGCACCCAGCGGCGTCACCTGACTGGCGACGGCCACATCCAGCGCGCCTTCGTACAGGGTGACGACACGCTGCGGCGTGCCCTCGATATCCAGCTCACCGTAGGCCGTCTCGACACTGCGTGCCTCGGCAGACAGGGAAGCCCCCATCAGCGCTACCGCCAAGGTCGCCATCAGGCCCTGTTTGAACCATGCAGGACGGGTCATGCCACGAGCAGTAAAAGCAGTCGACGAGACGGTCATGCAGTACTCCGAAATGAAGAAAAGGATCTCGCACTCAAGCGAAGGCAGACGTGACCCTGCGCAGGACGATACCGCAAGGCCCTCTGTGCGCATGACGATCACACCTGAACGACGAATAATAATCAATCGCAACAATACCGACTCGCCTTGCGACTCACCACACCAGTTCATGCAACGCGACATTGCAATATCCTGCGTGGCAGCAGGTCACGCCTCTCCTCCGAGGAGTGCCTGAAGACCTTGAAGGTTGGCGGCGCCTGCCGCAGGCTGTGCGCAAGAATGTCTCTGGCGGAGTCCCCACAGGGGTTGGGATAGCACCAAGTGCCCCGATAACTGAAGGATGGACTCTCGCTCGGCGTGCGCGCAGGACGTGCGAGACGCCCCTTCAACATCTATCTGACAGAACCTCGCGTTATCGATGGGATGCTTGCGAGCCTCTGATGTACCTCCGGAGCCTGCTCTCACTTTCTACCCCGATGCCTCACACACTCACCGACATGGAGAAGCCATCTGTGGCGATTCCGACACCCCCGCACTCCCCTCCCGCCCTTGCTGCCTCGCGCCAACCGGACTCATGGCGACCTGCCTGGCTGATGTCCGGCCTGATGATGCTGTTGATGGTGCTGAGCCTCGGGTTCAGCAGCCTGTCCCTTGCCGCCCCGTCCGAAGACGGCAGCGGCGAAGGCGCGACATCCTCCTATGAGAGCCTGGCCACGCTGCTGGAAGACCCCAGTCAGCGCGAGGCCCTGATCGAAGGCCTGCGGCAGCTGGACAGCAAGGCGAGTGAACAAGCCGTCGAGGTGGCGGGGGAAGACGTCACCCTGAGCGAGGACTCGCCGTCACTGTCGCGCCAGCTGGCCGCCATCAGCCAGGACCTGGTCGCGGATCTCTCCGCCACGCTGGACCGCATGCTGGGCACCCTCGATGGCCTGGCCAACGAGGACGCCGACGAGTTCGACTGGAGTCGCTTCACCAGCGAGGCCATCAGCCTCGGGCTGGTCGTCATCTCGACCATCGCGCTGTTCCTCGTGCTGCGCAGACTCGCCAAGCCGCTGTTCTCGCGCGTCGGCCAGTGGTCACTGGATGGCCAGCACCGCAGCCCGCTGCTGCGCACCCTGCTGGCGGTGCTCGTCGCGGCGGTGGTGGACATCGCGGTCATCGGTCTCGCCTTCCTCGGCGGTTATCTGCTCGCCATCTTCGCCTATGGCGAACAGGGCGTGATCGGTCAGCGCGAGTCGATGTTCCTGAACGCCTACCTGGTGATCGAGCTGTTCAAGGCCCTGATGCGCATGCTGTTCTCCTCCGGCTACAAGGGGCTGCGTCTGCTGCCGATGCCAGATGACGTGGCGCGTTACTGGAACCGCTCACTGGCCATGCTGGCCGGCTTCATCGGCTACGGCATCCTGGTCGTGGTGCCGATGGTCAACAACAACCTGGCACCGGCCGTCGGCAGCTTCGTCAATCTGCTGATCATGGCCATCACCCTCATCTGGGCCATCGTGGTGATCTCGCGCAATCGCATCATTCTGCGTGACCGCCTGCTCACTCAAGCCCGCGAGGCGAACAACGCGCTCATCGCCGTGTGTCTGCGCATTCTGGCACGCACCTGGCACCTGATCGCACTGGCCTACTTCGCCACCCTGTTCATCATCTCTCAGACCACGCCGGAAGAGGCGCTGCCGTTCATGATGGGAGCGACGCTCAAGACGCTGCTCGCCATCGGCGGCGGTGCTCTGCTGTCGCGCGTGGTGACGCAGCTGATCGGCAAGCGCATCCAGATCTCCGACAAGCTGCGCGGCCAGCTGCCGCTGCTCGAGAAGCGTCTCAACTCCTACATTCCCACCGCGCTGCGCATCATGCGCGCCATCATTCTGATCGTGGTAATCGGCATGGTGCTGAATGCCTGGCACATCGTGGCGCTCGGCGAGTGGCTGGCGACCGATGCCGGTGCCCTGCTGCTGTCGCGCATCTTCCATGTGCTGTTCATTCTCGCCTTCGCCATCGCGATCTGGGTCGGTATCGCCAGCCTGATCGAGCACAAGCTCAATCCGGACACCGGCAAGGGCAAGCCGTCCTCGCGGGTGGAGACCCTGCTGGCGCTGTTCCGCAATGCCATCGCCATCGCGATGATCGTCTTCACCGCGATGATCGTGCTGTCCGAGATCGGCATCGACATCGCGCCGCTGCTGGCCGGCGCCGGGGTACTGGGTCTGGCGATCGGCTTCGGCGCCCAGAAGATGGTGCAGGACATCATCACCGGGGTGTTCATCCAGCTGGAGAACGCCATCAACACCGGCGATGTGGTCACCGCCGGTGGCGTGACCGGCACCGCGGAACGCCTGACCATTCGCTCAGTGGGTATCCGCGACCTGTCCGGCACCTTCCATATCGTGCCGTTCTCGTCGGTGGATACCGTCTCCAACTACATGCGTGACTTCGCCTACCATGTCGGCGAATACGGCATCTCCTATCGCGAGAATGTCGACCACGCCATCGTGCACCTGCGTGCGGCCTTCGATGAGCTCGAGGCAAGCAGCTATGGTCCGGAGATCCTCGAGCCGGTCACCATCGCCGGCGTCTCGGCCCTGGCCGACAGCTCGGTCAACATCCGCGTGATGATCAAGACCACCCCGGGCAACCAGTGGGCCATCGGCCGCGAGTACAACAAGCTCGTGAAGCAGCACTTCGACGCTGCTGGCATCGAGATCCCGTTCCCGCACATGACCATGTACTTCGGGCAGGACAAGGACGGTGGCGCGCCGCCGGCCAACGTGCGCACCATGCAGGCGCCGTTCGTGATCGATGGCTCCGCTGCCGGTCAACCGAAGACCCCCGAGCAGCGCGAGGCAGCCGCCAAGGTCGCCAAGCGTCGCGAGGAGAAGCCGCTGACGCGTCATGCCACCGAAGACGGCGAAGTCGTGGATGCCGAGGAACAGCGCATCCGTCAGACCACCCAACCGGATGCCGACGGCGACTGATCGAGCGCCTGCACTATCCCGACACGGCTATCCCGACACGGCTGCCTGCGCAGGCAGCCGTCCTGAAACGAAAACGCCCCCGAGCCACTGGCTCGGGGGCGTTTTCATGTGTGGGCATGAAACGCTGCCTCACACCTCATGCAAGGCGCTGGCTCAGGAGCCGGTGCCCCACACGCTGGACAGCGAGCTCAGCAGCGTCGAGCTGACGCCTTCACCGCCCATGTAGCTGAGCAGCACCGGCGCGAACTGGGAGACCATGCTGCTGTCCATGCCCAGCGCGGAGAAGGCGCTGTCCAGAGACGCGCTGTCATCGACATTGCCGACGGTGCTGGCCAATGCCGTGGCATTGTCGTTGCCGCTCAGGCTCGCCAGGCTGGAGAGCGTGGACAGCGAGCTGCTGCTGGTCAAGCTGGACAGCTGCGGCACATCAGTGGACAGCTCGGAGGTCGCGCTGGTACCAAGCTGGGACTGGGCCAGAGCCAGCATGGCAGCGGAGCCACCCAGCGCCTGAGTGGAGGACACACCCAGCTGGGAGGTCAGGCTGGACATCAGGTCGGCCGCCGGCAGGGACTGGCCGGTCTGGCTGCTCAGCATGCTGCTGGCGAGGCTCATCATGGAGCTGGACGAGCTGGAAGAGCTGGCGGCGTTGCTGGAAGAGCTGTTACCGGTAGCGGCACAACCGGCCAGTGACACGGCCAGTACAGAGGCGCCCATCAGGGCCAGGGACTTATGCAACATGCAGACTCCATCATCGCTTGGGGAAACGGACCGGACCCGGCCCGTAGATGCGCCACGTGCATGGGCGCATCCGACACGCAGAATCATCGCACGGAGGAAACGCTTCCAGCCAGCGCCACACGCTCACGCTCTGGCCGTGAGGGCCCGGACGCATCGTTGCCGGGTCAGCAACGAGAAATCCGGAGCCGTCCATGCCCATGCCCGCATGCACCCACCGACACTTCACAGCGACGTGCTGGAAGGGCGACAACCTGGATGAGAATGTCCACAGCGCCCGTCATGCGGGCAAAAAGAAGGGCATCCCGTCACACGGCGTGTGAACCAGGATACCCCGGAGAGAAACCTGCATCACCGGCCGACAGCGCGGCCGGTGCAATTGGGCAATAGCTTTCATCAAACAAGGAAACATCGTGCAAGCCGCCGAGTGTCTTGTCCGCCAGCCTGCATGACGCCTGTCATGCCTTGGTTGGCACCAGGCGGCCGGCACTCGACGGCCGCTCCTCAGACGTTGTCCTTGCTCGGCTGCGGCAGGGCCGGCAGTGAGCGATCCAGCAGCTCGACGCTCTGACGGTAGTAGAGCTGACTCTTGTTGTGCTCGCCCAGGTTGGCGAACAGACGCGCGAGTTCAGCACACACCGTACCGCTCGGACGCTGGCGCTGGCTAGCCTCGAAGTACTCCTGAGCCTTGCCCCAGCTGGCGTTGCGCAGGGCCAGTCGGCCCAGCGACAGCAGCAGATCCGGATCATTCGGACGCTCCTGCAGCCACTTCTCGGCATACACCAGCTGACGCGGTGCATCCACGTCCAGCAGGCCGTAACGCAGCACCAGACGCGAATCCCAGCACTCCTTGAGGGAGTGACGCAGCAGACGCTCGGCCAGGCCTTCCTGGCCACCGGCGATCAGAGCCTCGGCGTAGAGCGCGACCAGATTCACGTCGGTGCGCAGGTGGTCCGGCATGTCGGCCCACAGGTTGCGCACGCGCTCGATGTCCTCCGGATTGCGCGCGGCCTGCTGGATCAGCGCCACATAGGCACGCTGTTCCAGCTCCTTCTTCTCCTCGGGGGAGATGAGGTCCTGCTTGTCGAGACGCGGCATCAGACGACGTAGACCATCCCAGTCATTGACCGCCAGATAGGCCTGCTTGAGCAGCTTGAGCACCTGCGGGTGCTCGCCCAGCTGCTTGTCGAGACGCGTCAGGGTCGCCAGCGCCTGTTCATGCTGCTGGCGGTCCAGCATCAGCTGCGCCTGCACCAGACCCACTGCGCTCTCGGAGCCCTGGGTGGACTCATGCGCCCGCTTGAGCAGCGTATCCGCCTGCTCGAAACGTCCCTGATAGTGCGCGGCCAGGGCAGCGGACAGGTAGTTGACCAGCGGCGTGCTGGAATCTTCCGCCGAGTGGGTCAGCGACTTCTCGGCCCGCTTCCAGCGGCCTTCGGCCAGCGCCACCAGACCCCGTACGGTCTTGCGCGTGGCATTGCGGTGCCGGGTACGGCTGTTCCACAACTTGAGGCGGGAGAACGGATGCGCGAAGCGCGACAGCAGGCGCAGACCGAAGTGCAGCACCACGAAGCCCGCGAACAGCAGGATCAAGCCGAACCAGAAGGAAGTCTGGACCGAGGTATCGCCGACGCGAATCAGCCAGTAGCCCGGGAAGGCCTGCATCAGTTGCCCGAACAGGGCACCGATGGCCAGCCCGATGATGATCAGCAGTATCAGGACTCTCATGCGTTGCCACCCCCTTGCTGGGCGCGACGCTCGATCAGCTCACGCAGCTTGCTCAGAGAGGCGGAGATGTCAGGCAGCTCCGGACGGATGGTCTTGCTCTTGAGCTCTTCCAGCTTGGCGACGGCATTCTGCACGCCATCGGTCTTGGTGTCGTAGTAGCCATTGACCAGCGTGATGGCCTTGTCGATGGCGGCCTGGTAGAGCTTCGGCTCTTCCTTGAGCAGCGCCAGCTGCGCCTGCTCCAGCACCAGACGCACGTTCTGACGCAGGTAGGATTCCTGCTCCGGCGTGATCAGGGCTTCCAGTGCCTCGTCATGACGACGCACCGTGACCAGATCCTTCAGCTCGTTGCCGAAGCGGGCCAGCTGCTGCTGCCAACCGCCTGTCGGCGCTGCGTCGTTCTCGACCTTGGCGGCGATCTCGGCCACGTCCTGCTTGAGCGGCAGACGCGCCAGCTGTTCCTGCTCGGCAAGCAGCGCAAGATAGATACCGCTGCGATCGACGCGCGGCACGCTGTCCAGGCTGGCCAGTTCGGACTGGATGGCCTTGCGCACCGGCAGCAGCGCCGGGTTGTTGGCCGCCGCGATGCGCGCATCGGCGTTCTCGAGCAGCGCATCGGCACCGTTCACGTCACGCTCCAGCTGCAGACGCTGGTTGGCGAGGCGCAGCAGGTACTCGGCTTCCGCATAGTGCCAGTCACGCGCGTCGGTCTGCTGGGACTTGCTGAGCTCCTCGAGCACCTTGTTGAGGGCCTGCTCGGTGTCCTGGCTTTCGCTGGACAGACGCTTGTCGAGCTCGCTGACGCGGGATTCGTTCTTCTCGAGCGTGCTCGACAGACCCTCGACCTTGCTGGAGACCTGACCGACCTGCTGGGTCACGCTCTCGCTGACCTGCTTGTCGAGGCCCTGGGCATCCGGCAGCGCATTCAGACGCTGCCAGCCGAACCACGCCAGCACCGCGACCACGATGGCCAGCAGGATGACGAGAACCAGCGCGATGCTGCCGGCCTTGCTCTTCTTGCCCTGAGACTCGCCGGGCGGCGGCGTGCCGGGAGCCGCCGTGGCACCCAGGCCTGCACCACCGGCGCTGGCCGTCTTGCCAGCCGGCGCGGAGGACTTGCCGGGAGACGCCTTGCTGGAAGAGGCCTTGCCAGCACTCGGCTTGGCGGCAGACGCCTCCTTGGCGGGTTCGCTACGCTCCGGAAGCGGCGATTTTGCGCCGGAAGGCGTCGATGCGTTGTCGTCTGAAGTCTGGCTCACGGGCGTGGACTCACTGGCAGTGGAGGATGAGGTTGAAGAGGAGGAGCTGCCCTGCCCCTTGCCACGCCCACGACGATTGCGCCCACCTCGCGAGCGGCGCTCGCGCGGGGCATCAGCCGTGTCGGATGACGAGGAAGAGGACGAACGGGGGGCCTCGGCGCCAGGGCGGCCAGAGGCAGTGTCATCGGCGGAAACGCCGGAAACGGAAGAAGCATCTGATGCGCGAGCGGCAGCATCCTTGTCGCCCGACTTGCCGGGCGTCATGCCGGCAGAGCCGTTATCTTCCTGATCGTGTTCTCGGTTGCTCATCTACGCTTGCCCTTTTCCGGATTCTTGGGAATCGATGGCCTCACGCGGACCAGGCGCAGTGGCGCCGGTCACTGCATGGCGAGTCTTGCTGATGGGGGCGCAGGCGCGAAGTACTGCCTGCGTCAGGGCCCCGGGTGAAGCGTCCTCGGCGACCGTCACGCGCTCGAAACCATGAGCGTGTGCCAGTGTAGCCAAACGGTGGCTCGACACGATTAGCGGTTGGTGCAAGGCCTGCGGCGTCACCGACGCCATCACCGTCTCGAGCAGTTCATTGCTGGTCACCACCATTGCATCATACGCGCCCGCCGCCAGACGGCCAGCCTGTTGCGGCGACAAAGCCAACGGAAGGCGTCGATAAAGTGCCAGACGCGTGACCTGAGCGCCCCGTGCCACCAGCGTTTCTTCCAGCAACGGACGCCCGCCTTCACCGGCCACCAGCAACCAGCGCTGACCCGCAAGCGCTCTGAGCGACGGTAGCGACAGCAAGGCTTCGCTGGTGGTACCGACCGGCGCATCGCGTTCGGCATGCTCACCGCGCGTGGCGCGCGGCGGGACACGCACCGACACGCCCAACCGCGAATGCAGCACTTCGGCAGTGGCCGCGCCGACGGCATAGAAGCTGATGCCTTCGGGCAGCTGCGGCCACCACTCCTCCAGCCAATCGGCCAGATAACCGGCGGCCTGGGGCGAGATCACGATCACGCCGCGATACAGATCGACATCGATGATCGCCTGGCGCGCAGCGGGTTCCAGTGGCAAGGCCTCGAGCGCCATCAGCTTGAGGCACTCCACCTCGCAGCCGGCCTCGCTCAGCATCGCATCGAGAACCGCTCCGCGCGAGCCCGGCCGCGTCGTCAACACTTCAAGACGCGACGCCTTTGCCATCGCTGACACCTCAGCCACGAGCGTCGCCGTAGACCGCCGCCAGAATCTCGCCGGCGCCTTGGGAGAGCAGGTCTTCGGCAACGGCGACGCCCAGCGCTTCCGGTGCATCGGACGGGCCACGCGCCTCGGCGCGCAGGATGACCGTTCCGTCGGGATTGCCGACCAGCGCACGCAGCCACAGCTGACTGCCGCCTTCCTCGAGCACGGCATAGCCGCCGATCGGCACCTGACAGCCACCTTCCAGATGCGTGTTCATGGCGCGCTCGGCCAGCACGCAACGGCTGGAGTCTTCATGGGCCAGCGGCTCGAGCAGCGCAAGAATCTCCTCGTCCTGCAGGTTGCACTCGATGCCGAGCGCGCCCTGACCACAGGCTGGCAGGCAGGTCTCGGCGTCCATCTCGGCGGTGATGCGCGCATCCAGCTCGAGGCGCTGCAGGCCGGAAGTGGCCAGGATGATGGCGTCGAACTCGCCGGCATCCAGCTTGCCGAGACGCGTCTGGACATTGCCGCGCAGGCTCAGTACTTCCAGGTCCGGGCGTGCCGCCTTGGCCTGCAGACCACGACGCAGGCTGGAGGTGCCCAGGCGCGCGCCCTGCGGCAGGGCATCGAAGTTGGCACAGGTGTTGGACACGAAGGCGTCTGTCGGGGCGTGACGCTCGAGAATCACCGCCAGTCCCAGCGACTCCGGGAAGTGCATCGGCACGTCCTTCATGGAGTGCACGGCGATATCGGCGCGACCGTCGAGCATCGCCTCTTCCAGCTCCTTCACGAACAGGCCCTTGCCACCGATCTTGGCCAGCGGGGTATCGAGAATCTTGTCACCACGCGTCGACATCGGCACCAACTCGACGCTCAAGCCAGGATGCAGGGCCTCGAGTCGCGCCTTGACGTGTTCGGCCTGCCACAGGGCGAGCAGGCTCTTGCGGGTCGCGATACGCAGAATCTCACGGCGGGGCACGGCATTCTCCTTGCTGGCGCGCAACGCACGCCATCTGATTCGAAGTTGTTGAGCAAACCTGACTGACGGACAGCGCTGCCCTCTGATGACACTTATCATAAAGCCAGTCACCTCAGGGGGAAAATCCGTGGCACGCTTTCCTGCGATCCGCCGGACTGGCCGCGGCCCCTCGCCCACGCGCAGGAGTCTGGTACACTCCAAGGTCAACGATACCGGCTGCGCGACCGTGCACCGGACGCCGAACTCTGGACACGTCACCACAATTCGAGATCCCGATGAGCGAATCTACCAATCAGTCCTGGGGCGGCCGCTTCAGCGAGCCGACCGATGCCTTCGTGGCACGTTTCACCGCCTCCGTCGATTTTGACCAGCGCATGGCGCAGCACGACATCCAGGGCTCCATCGCCCATGCCACCATGCTGGCCGGTGTCGGCGTGCTGAGCGAAGAAGAACGCGACGTCATCATCGCGGGACTGAAGGAAATCAGTGAAGAGATCGCGCGGGGCGAATTCGAGTGGTCCGTGGCGCTGGAAGACGTGCACATGAACATCGAGGCACGCCTGACCGCCAAGATCGGCATCACCGGCAAGAAGCTGCACACCGGCCGTTCACGCAACGACCAGGTCGCCACCGATATCCGCCTCTATCTGCGTGACGAGATCGACGCCATCGACGCCGAACTGACGCGTCTGCGCGAAGGCATGCTGGGACTGGCCGAGCAGGAAGCCGACACCATCATGCCGGGCTTCACTCACCTGCAGAGCGCCCAGCCGGTCACCTTCGGTCATCACCTGCTGGCCTGGCAGGAAATGGTCGCGCGCGACCAGGACCGCCTGCGTGACTGCCGCGTGCGCATGAACGTGCTGCCGCTGGGCGCCGCGGCGCTGGCCGGCACCACCTTCCCCATCGACCGTCATGTCACCAGCGAGCTGCTCGGCTTCGACCGTCCCACCGAGAACAGCCTCGATTCGGTCAGCGACCGTGACTTCGCCATCGAATTCACCAGCTTCGCCAGCCTGTTGATGATGCACCTGTCACGCATGAGCGAAGAGCTGGTGCTGTGGACCAGCGCCCAGTTCGACTTCATCGACCTGCCGGACCGCTTCTGCACCGGCTCCTCCATCATGCCGCAGAAGAAGAACCCGGACGTGCCGGAGCTGGTACGCGGCAAGACCGGCCGTGTCTATGGCCACCTGATGAGCCTGCTGACCCTGATGAAGTCCCAGCCGCTGGCGTACAACAAGGACAATCAGGAAGACAAGGAGCCGCTGTTCGATACCATCGATACCGTGCGCGGCAGCCTGCGCGCCTTCGCCGACATGATCCCGGCGATCCGCGCCAAGTCCGAGAACATGTACGCCTCGGCCAGCAAGGGCTTCGCTACCGCGACCGACCTGGCGGATTACCTGGTGCGCAAGGGCGTCGCCTTCCGTGATGCCCACGAGATCGTCGGCAAGTCCGTCGCCTTCGGCATCGAACAGCAGCGCGACCTGTCCGAGATGACCCTGGAAGAGCTCCAGCAGTTCTCCGACACCATCGAGCAGGACGTCTTCGACGTGCTGACGCTGGAAGGCTCCGTCGCGGCGCGCAATCACATCGGTGGCACCGCGCCGAACCAGGTCCGCGCTGCCGTACAGCGTGCGCGTGACGCCCTGGCCTCGCGCGCCTGATCATCCTCTTTCGGGCCTGGTCGCCACCCATGGCAACCGGGCCTGGATCGCTCTATCGCTTGCTGCCAGGAGGCCGCCCGATGCGTCATCTGATGAGCCAGTCCGCCCGTCATACACTTCGCACCTTCGCGGCGCTGCTGCTGGGTGCTGGCCTGCTGGCCGGCTGCGGCCAGAAAGGCCCGCTCTATCTGCCGGCGGACGCTGACGCCGGTGGCCAGCGCGCCGAAGCTCCCGCGCCGGCACCAGACGCCTCCGAGGCAGAGAGCACCGCCGCTGCCGGGATTTCCGGCAGCGACGCCTGAGCCCCCTTATTCATCTCCGGCGGGTGATACCCGCCGGCGCGACATCTTGCAGGCCGGATCATGGATCACTTCGTTTATCAGGATGGCGTGCTGCACGCCGAAGACGTCTCGCTCGCCACGCTGGCCGAGCAGTTCGGCACGCCGTGCTACGTCTACAGCCGTGCCACGCTCGAGCGCCACTTCAAGGCCTATCAGGATGCGCTGGGCGACCACCCGCATCTCATCTGCTATGCCGTGAAAGCCAATTCCAACCTGGCGGTGCTCAATGTACTGGCACGTCTGGGCGCCGGCTTCGACATCGTCTCCGCCGGAGAGCTGGAGCGCGTCATCAAGGCCGGCGGCGACCCCGCCAAGGTGGTGTTCTCCGGCGTTGCCAAGCAGGCAGGCGAGATGGAGCGTGCGCTGGAGCTGGGCATCAAGTGCTTCAATGTCGAGTCGCTGCCGGAGCTTGAGCGCCTCAACGCTGTCGCGGGCCGTCTCGGACGCGTCGCGCCGGTATCACTGCGCATCAATCCCGACGTCGATGCCGGCACCCACCCGTACATCTCCACTGGCCTCAAGGCTAACAAGTTCGGCATTCCGGTCGAGCAGGCGCTGGAGGTCTACGAGATCGCCAACACCATGGAGCACGTGCAGGTAGTCGGTGCCGACTGCCATATCGGCTCCCAGTTGACCGAGCTGGCGCCCTTCCTCGATTCCCTCGAACGCCTGCTGGTGCTGCTGGATCGCCTGCGCGAACGCGGCATCGTCATAGAGCACCTCGACCTCGGCGGCGGCCTCGGCGTGCCCTACCAGAGCGAGACCCCGCCGGAGCCCTTCGCCTACGCCAGCGCCCTGCTGGAGCGTCTGGCCCGCTATGAGCACGGCAGCGAGATGACCCTGCTGTTCGAACCGGGTCGCTCCATCGCCGCCAACGCCGGCGTGCTGCTGACCCGCGTCGAGTACCTCAAGCCCGGAGAAGAGAAGAACTTCGCCATCATCGATGCCGGCATGAATGACCTGATCCGCCCGTCGCTGTATCAGGCGTGGCAGAACATCGTCACCGTCGACACGCGTGAGACGCGCAAGACCGCCAGCTACGATGTGGTCGGCCCGGTCTGCGAGACCGGTGACTTCCTCGGCAAGGACCGCGAACTGGCCATCGCGCCGGGCGACCTGCTCGCCGTGCGCTCTTCCGGTGCCTACGGCTTCGTGATGGCCTCGAGCTACAACAGCCGCTGTCGCCCTGCCGAGGTGATGGTCGATGGCCCCGAGATGCACCTGGTGCGTCGTCGTGAGCGCCTCGAAGAACTGTGGACCGGCGAGCAACTGCTGCCGGAAGGTGATGCCTGATGCTGGTGAACTTCACCAAGATGCACGGACTGGGCAATGACTTCATGGTCATTGACCTGATCTCGCAGCGCAGTCGCCTGCGCGATGCCGATATCCGCCGTCTGGCGGACCGCAACTTCGGCATCGGCTTCGACCAGCTGCTGGTGGTCGAGCCGCCCCGCGACCCGGACATGGACTTCCGCTATCGCATCTACAATGCCGATGGCAGTGAAGTCGAGAACTGCGGCAACGGGGCGCGCTGCTTCGCGCGCTTCGTGCGTGAACAGCGCCTGACCACCAAGCGCGAGATTCGCGTCGAGACGGCCGGCGGCCCGCTGACTCTGGTCGTCGCCGAGGATGGGCGGGTGCGCGTCGACATGGGCGCGCCGCGCTTCGCCCCCGCCGCGCTGCCCTTCGAGGCCGAGGCCGACCTGCCGGTGCACACCCTGGACGTCGACGGCGAGACGCTGGAAATCGGCGTCGTCTCGATGGGCAACCCCCACGCGGTGCTGCTGGTCGACAGCGTCGAACAGGCCCCGGTGCTGACGCTCGGCCCGCTGATCGAGGCGCATCCGCGCTTCGCCAAGCGCGTCAATGCCGGTTTCCTCGAGGTCGTCACGCCGCACGAAGCGCGCTTGCGTGTCTTCGAACGCGGTGTCGGCGAGACGCTGGCCTGTGGCACCGGCGCCTGTGCGGCGGTCGCTTCCGGCATTCGCCGTGGTCTGCTGGCAAGTCCGGTCAATGTCACGCTGCCAGGCGGCACCCTGAGCATCGAATGGGCTGGCGACGGCCAGCCGGTGTTCATGACCGGTCCCGCCGAGACCGTCTTCGAAGGCCGCATCATCCTGTAGATCGCCAGCCCCAGCCGAGTGACGCTGCCGGCGACATGGCCGACAGCGTCTCGCTACCAACCGTCCGCAAGGAGCCCCACATGGCCGAGTCACCCGTGTCACGTCGCCCGCACACGCTGGACCCGGATCGGGTCGCCGAATGGCTGGCCACGCACCCCGACTTCTTCGAGGGGCGTGAAGGGTTGCTGCAACGCATGCGGGTGCCACACCCGGAAGCGCGCGGCGGCAGCATCTCGTTGCTGGAGCGGCTGGTACATGATCTGCGCGGGCGGACCGATCAGGCAGAAGAGCGCCTCGAGGAGCTGTTGACCGCTGCGCGCGACAACGAGAGTCGCTATCAACGTCTGCGTCAGCTGGTGCTGGATCTGCTCGATGCCGAGTCCGATGATGCGCTGGCCGAGACGCTGTCTACACGCCTCAGCGAGCTGTTCGACATCGCGGCCGTCTGCCTGTGGCAGCGCGATGCCGATGCTTCGGCACAGCCGCCGCGCCGAGCGCTTGAGGATGCGCGCGGCGAGCAGTTCGAGCGGCTGCTCGAGGGTCGTGCCAGCCGCTGCCTGGCCATGCCACGCACGCGCTGGGAAGCTTTGCTGCCCGATCATCAGTGGCCACTCGGCACCGACTGTGCAGACCTCGTCGATGCAAGCCAGGCCGATGCCACGCGCGGCTCCGCCGTCATCGTGCGCCTGACCCGTGGTGAGTGCCTGGGCTATCTGGTGGTGGCGAGTGCCGACGCCGAGCAGTTCCGTGCCGGTCTCGACACCCTGTTTCCCGAATACCTCGGTGACGTGCTGGCCCGCTGCCTGGGCCGCGATGCCCCGGGCCAGCCGCCTCTGCGCTCCTCGAGCCGTGACGACCAGGCCAGCCGATGAGCCGCCTCAAGTCAGCCCACGGCGCTTCAGCCGTCGATATATCCACCGATGGCACCTCAGCGAGCGACGCCGAGCGCCTTGCCGCCGAGCAGACGCTGTCCGCGACCTGCCGGAAATTTCTGGCAGAGCTTGCCCTCGACAGCAGCCACGCGACCGTCAGCGCCTACGCGCGTGATCTGCAGGCGTTGACCGCCTTCATGCTGCGCCCCGCAGCGGACAGCAGCGCCGCTGGTGAAAAGGACGCGGCGCCCCTGCCGAAGGATTGGCAGGCGCTGGACGTACCGACACTCAGGCGTTTTCTGGGTGCCGAGCGCAGTCGTGGCCTCGCGCCACGCTCATTGGCGCGGCGGCGCGCGGCGATCAGCCGCTTCTGTGGCTGGCTGGTCGAGCAGGATGTGCTGCCACACAACCCGGCGGGGCTGGTGCAGACCCCGCGCCTGCCGGACCACCTGCCACGCCCGGTGGATATCGACAGCCTGGCACGCTTTCTCGACTGCCCACATGACGGCACGCCACTGGCGATCCGCGATCAGGCGATGCTGGAACTGCTCTACGGCGCGGGCTTGCGTCTCTCGGAGCTGGTCAGCCTCGACCTCGACATGCTGGAAACCCGCCGCCTGCGCGTGCGCGGCAAGGGCGACAAGCCCCGCCAGCTGCCGATCGGCTCACGCGCCCGCCAGGCGCTGGATGCCTGGCTGATGGTGCGCGGCCAGCTCGCCGCCCAGGACGAGCCGGCATTGTTCGTCGGCCAGCAGGGCCGCCGCCTCGGCCAGCGTGGGGTTCAGCTCAGGCTGGTGGCGCAGGCGAAAGAACGCGGCCTGCCCGAGCATCTGCACCCACACCGCCTGCGCCACTCCTTCGCCAGTCATCTGCTCGAATCCAGCGGCGACCTGCGCGCCGTGCAGGAACTGCTGGGACACGCCCACCTCTCGACCACCCAGGTCTATACCCGCCTCGACTGGCAGCAACTGGCCAGTGCCTATGATCAGGCCCACCCTCGCGCCCGCCGCCAGCGCGGATCAGAGACGGCAACATCAGACACTGCCACCACCTTCCCCACTGATGCCCCGCTCAAGGATGACACCCTGTGACGCCTGCCAACGCACCTCGTCTGACGGCCTTGACCTTTGATCTCGATGACACCCTTTGGGCGAATCGCGCGGTGATGGAGCGCGCCGAGGCCGAGCATTACGCCTGGCTGGATGGCGAGATCGGCCATGCCAACGACTTCCCCCTCGAGGAATACACCCGCCGCCGCATGGCGCTGGGGCTGGAGCACCCGCTACGCCGCGGTGATTTCACCTGGCTGCGCCGCGAGGCCATGCACGCCATGCTGCGTGATGCCGGGCATGATGATGAGCAGGCGGGCCACTGGTCACGCGCCGCCATCGAGCGCTTCCTGGCGCTGCGTCACGAATTGACGCCCTTCCCGGAAGCCAGCGAACTGCTCGACTCCCTCGCCCACGATTACCGCCTTGGTGCCATCACCAATGGCAATGTCGACCTGGCTCGCCTCGCGCTGGACCATCACTTCGAGTTCAGCATCGCCGCCGGCGAATGGCTGGCGCCCAAGCCGGATGCACGTCCCTTTCTCGCCGCCATGGCACGCCTGGGCAGCCGCCCCTCCACCACCCTGCATGTCGGTGACTCATGGAAAGAGGATGCATTGCCTGCCGCGCGCCTGGGCATGCAGGCCGCCTGGATCGACGTCAAGGGTCAGGGTGCCCCGGGCCCCGTCCCGGCAGGTGTACATGTCATCTCGCACGTTCGCGAGCTGCCGGCGCTGATTGCGCGCCTGAATGACTGAGTGAGGGAGTGACTGAGTGGCAGAGCAAGTAGCGGAATGACTGAGTGAATTAAAACTTGTACAAAAATGACGCTTCAACCATATTTAATGTACAAGTTTCCCGCCGTCGTCGATGTTGAATCCTGTCTGAGATTCCTGAGACTGCGCCGGGAGATGCCTGCCACCTCGACGTCAACAGGAGAGGCCAGCATGAGCACCCACTCACTCCCGCGCTACCGTGTGTCATCTTCCTCTCCCCAGAGGCCACCCCTGCATGGTGAAGGGGAGCAGCATGCGCCGATCATGACGCCCTCACGGCAGTCCAGCCGCGCTCTGCTGAAAGGCGTGGCCATCGTACTGGTATCCGCATTGCTGGTCATCGTGGCGGTCTACAGTGGTCGTGCCAGCCTCGCGACGTTGCAATCCAGCGCGCAAGAGGCGCCGGCAGCCTCACCACAGGAGGCCATGCGCAGCCTGCTCGCCCCCAGCGAGGCCGTGACGATGCCGGAAGTCGTCGAGCCTACGGTGAAGGCCCCGCATATTCTCTCGGCGCCCAGGGAAACGAGCTCTCTGACCCGTCTTGACCCCATTCCCAGCGCACCGCGCAGCCTGTTCATGTGATCGGCCCCGGGGGAAGCGCAAACATCAGTGACAGCGTGCCTGTCGTAACGCAAACGGCCACCCCAAGGGGTGGCCGTTTCGTCATGCAAGGTGGCGTAGTTCGAGGCTTCGCCCCAGATCGTCTTGCACCTTCAGTCGTCGAAGGGGTCCTGCGGTGCCTCGTCGCCCGCCATCTCTTCCACGCCGTCCATCACCGACGGGTCCGCCAGCCACTCGTCGAGCTTGGCATGCACCTGCTCCACACCTGAATACTTCAGCGACGAGAACAGCTGCACGGTGACCAGGTCTTCCCACTCCTTGAGCGCGTGACGCACCTTCTGCAGGCTTGCCGCCGCCGGCCCGCGCTTCAGCTTGTCCGCCTTGGTCAGCAGGATATGCACCGGCATCTTGGCCTCATCGGCCCAGCCCAGCATCATCTGGTCGAATTCGGACAGCGGATGGCGTACATCCATCAGCAGCACCAGGCCCCGCAGCGACTGGCGGTTGCGCAGGTAGTTGGACAGATGTGACTGCCACTCGCGCTTCACCTTGTCCGGCACCTTGGCATAGCCATAGCCGGGCAGGTCGACCAGATGGCGGCCCGTTTCACCGATGGTGAAATAGTTGATCAGCTGGGTGCGGCCGGGGGTCTTGGAGGTACGGGCCAACGCCTTCTGCGAGGTCAGCGCATTGATGGCGCTGGACTTGCCGGCATTGGAGCGACCCGCGAAGGCCACTTCGGCACCCACGTCCGTCGGGCACTGGGCCAGAGTCGCGGCACTGATCAGGAAGCGCGCCTGACGATAATGGAGCTTGGGGGTCGAAGGAGCTGATTCGGCCATGGGAGTTCTGAATACCTGTTGAAGGCGGACGTCTCGCCCGCGCGACATCACGAGAGAGCAGAAGAAACGACCGGTGTAACGAAAAGAGTGCCGCCTGCCCTGCCATCGGCGCTGCAACTTGCCGGCGACAGCGGGAAGATGCACTGGATTGCTGCGATGACACGACTGACGACAGGCACGCTCACGCGCCCTGAGGGGATTCGCTATACTGCCTGCAAGGTCAGCATGACGATCATGATGCCTAGTGTACCACCCTGCTCTCACGGGCTGCGAGAGCGGGGGAGCACTTCTCACCGCGCGCAGCACGGCGCGGGCTCCGGGGAAATGACAGAGGCCACCATCCACGCCGGATGATACAAGCCCCGAACGGGCCTCTTCGTGAACAGGGACCAGTGAAATGGATGAGCTGATGAGACCAAGGCAGATCCCCGAGCGCCCCTTGCGCCTGCTGCTGGCACTTGCTGCCACGACATTGGCCGCCACCTTGCCGACGGGAGCCGCCGCCGAATCGCTGGTCGGCGATGCTTCGGCAGGCAAGGCCAAGACTGCCGTCTGTGCTGCCTGTCACGGCGCCCAGGGCATCTCGCCGACCCCGGCCTTCCCCCATCTTGCTGGCCAGCAGGCCCACTACCTGCGCAAGCAGACGGCCGACATCCGGGATGGCCGCCGCTCGGTACCACAGATGGCCGGTATCGCCGACAACCTGAGCGATCAGGACATCGCCGATATCGCGGCCCACTACGCCGCGCAGCCCGCCAATCGCGGTCAGGCCGAGCCAGAGGCGGCCCGTGCAGGCGAAGTGCTGTATCGGGCCGGCTCGCTCGAGCGCGGCATCGCGGCCTGCACAGCCTGTCATGGCCCGCGAGGTGAAGGCATCGACTCGGCAGGCTACCCGGCGCTGGCCGGACAATTCCCCGCCTACACCGTGTCAGCACTCAAGGCCTTCCGCGACGGTAGCCGCGACAATGACCCGAACGCCATCATGAGCAGCATCGCCGCGCGCATGAGTGACAGCGACATGCAGCAGGTGGCCGAATATGTCCACGGCCTGCGCTGAGGCATCCGTACAGCCGGGTGTCGCGTATGATTGACTTGATGACGACCAGCACCAGCACGCCGTTCACGGCGCGTGATCGAGCGACGCCTTGTACGGGGCGTGATCGAACGGCGTTCATCCAGCGGTCAACCTTGTCGCGCTAGGCTGGCCCGACAGTGATCCGCCGTGTCCCGCTCGGCAGTCTCGACAGCAGTGGTGGCTGACACGCATACTCGATGCATCACTAATGTTGCCGGGTATCATGCCCGGGCATGCCTCAATCCGATGGAGATGTTCCATGAAGTGGAAACCCCTACTGACTCTGGTGGCGGGCCTTGGCCTGTCAGCAAGCGTGTTCGCCGCTGAAGCCGGCAAGGACTATCAGGTACTCGACGAGCCGGTGAAGACCGACGCGCCGGCGGGCAATGTCGAAGTGGTCGAAGCGTTCTGGTATGGCTGCCCGCACTGCTACAAGCTGGAATCCAGCCTCGAGCCGTGGGTCGATGAGCTGCCGAGTGACGTGACCTTCAACCGTCTGCCGGCCACCATGGGGCAGGACTGGGTCAAGCACGCCTATGCCTTCTATGCCGCCAAGGACCTGGGCATCCTCGACGAGACCCACAAGGCCTTCTTCGATGCCATCCATCAGGACCACCAGCGTCTGACCGACCCGGATGATATCGCCAAGTTCTACAGCGACTACGGCGTCAGTGAAGAAGACGCCAAGAAGTCGCTGACCTCCTTCGGCGTGAAGAGCCAGGTCAATCAGGCCCACGCCCAGATGCGCGCCTACAAGATCATGGGCGTACCGGCACTGATCGTGGATGGCCGTTATGTCATCTCGCCGAGCACGGCAGGCTCACTGCAGAACATGCTCAAGATCACCGACGAGCTGGTCGAGCAGGTGCGTGAAGAGAAAGCCGGCAGCAAGGACGCCGCTTGATGGCAGCGGCTGCTGACTCAGTGGCCGCCAGCGCCACGGAAGGTGCCGGACTCGACGAGACGGCACCTCCCCTGCGTCTGCTGACCTTCAACATGCAGGTCGGTATCCATACCGCGGCGTGGCATCACTATGTCACCCGCGGTTGGCAGCATGTGCTGCCCCACCCGATGCGCCGCAAGCGTCTGGAGCTGATCGCCGCCGCCATCACGCCCTACGACATCGTCGGACTGCAGGAGGTGGACGGTGGCAGTTTCCGCTCCGGCAACGTCAATCAGGTCGATTCACTGGCCGAGACGGCCGAATTCCCGCATCGCTATCAGCAGCTCAACCGCAACCTGGGCCGCCTGGCTCAGCACAGCAACGGCCTGCTGTCGCGCCTGCCGATCAGTCATCTCGAAGAGCACAGCCTGCCCGGCACTCTGCCGGGGCGCGGGGCCATCCATGCCCGCTTCGGCGAGGGCGAACACGCCCTGCATGTCTTCGTCACCCACCTGGCACTCGGTGCCCGTATCCAGCATCGTCAGCTGCAGTACCTTGGCGAGCTGATCGCGCCCCTCAAGCATGTCATCGTGATGGGTGACCTCAATTGCACGCTGGCCCAGCTTCGTCAGCACAAGGCGTTCAGCGAGGCTCTCGATTCCCGCCCCAGCAAGGCCATCAACAGCTACCCGGCCTGGCAGCCACGCCGTGGGCTCGACCATATCCTGGTCTCCTCGACGCTGCGCTTGAGCCACCCGACCACGCTGTCACACCTGTTCTCCGACCATCTGCCGCTTGCGGTAGAAGTCCATCTGCCAGCCGCATGCCGCAAGGCGATCGGGCTCGCCTGACGCCTGTCTCTCTTGCATAGGCATCCCTGACGTCTGCTTCTCCCTCTCTGACGCCCGGTTCTCACGACTCAAGCTTCCGCCAGCTATCCATGGCTTGCCAGCGGCTGTCTGTGCCATAACGCTTGCGCCCGCCGCCGCGTCTGCGGCGCATCGCTTGCTATCTGTTGGATGCGCATAACGCGACCTGCCGCGACCTTTCTTGCCCTATCACTCGCCTGCCTGCCGGCATTGCTTCGCCTATCCCACTGTAAGCAAAGGCAAAGTCAGCCTGTCAGACCAATGATCCATTTGTTGTTGTGGCGCCGCTCGCTACTCTTTGTCTGCCAATGACGTGGATTAATCGTTGACTTAGCGATGACTGATGACATACCGCATCCGAGCGACGTCACTTACAGGGATGAAGCGTGGAATAGCGTTGTTCAAAGCAATGCCATCACGGCTTGCTGCACACCGCGACTGACCACAACATGAGCAACATCTGAATTGGCGACCTTGACAGCAATCGCTTGCAACACAAGCGCTTGGCAAAGACACAGCAAACGCTGTCGGCAAAGCAACAACAACACCAACAATCATCACCTGCTACCCGCAGGCCAAGGGGACTCCATGTCTGCCAATGCCTCTACCCCCGGCTGGCTCACAGGGCTCGACCGCATGACCGAGGGGCTGGGACGCTGCGTATCCTGGCTGGTCGTCATCATGATGCTGGTCGAATTCACCATCGTGATGCTGCGCTACGCCTTCAATATCAACAGCATCCCCATGCAGGAATCCGTGATGTACATGCACGCGGCCGTCTTCCTGCTCGCCGCCAGCTACACGCTCAAGCACGACGGCCATGTGCGGGTGGATATCTTCTATCAGCGCATGTCGCACCGCGGAAAGTCGTGGGTCGATCTCGGCGGCACCCTGTTCCTGCTGTTCCCGGTGATGACATTCATCCTGCTCTCCAGCCTCGGTTACGTGGGCGATTCCTGGGGCATCAAGGAAGCCTCCCCCGAATCCGGCGGCCTGCCGGGCGTCTACCTGCTCAAGACCCTGATTCCAGCCATCGCCATCCTGATGATGTTGCAAGGCGTGGCGGAAGCCGGCCGCCACCTGCTGTTCCTGATGGGCCGCCTGCCCTCCCCGCATGCGAGCGATGACACCCCTGACCACGATGAGGAGCTGGTGTAATGCTCGAGATCATGCCACTGCTGCTGTTCGTGTGTATCTGTATCGTCCTGATGCTGGGCTATCCGGTGGCGCTGTCACTGGCCGGTACCGCGCTTGCCTTCGCCGGACTCGGCATGGGGCTGGACGCACTGGGCATTACCCAGGGCGTATTCGATGCCAGCTTCCTGTCCGCGATGCCCAACCGCCTCTACGGCACCATGACCAACCAGACCCTGCTGGCCGTGCCATTGTTCGTGTTGATGGGCGTGCTGCTGGAGAAGTCCAAGGTCGCCGAAACGCTGCTCGACGCCATGGCACTGATGTTCGGCTCGCTGCGCGGCGGGCTGGGAATTTCCGTGACCATCGTCGGCATGCTGCTGGCCGCCTCCACCGGTATCGTCGGCGCGACCGTCGTCACCATGGGCCTGTTGTCTTTGCCGACCATGCTCAAACGCGGCTATGACCCGTCACTGGCCACCGGCGCCATCTGTGCCACCGGCACCCTGGGACAGATCATCCCGCCGTCCATCGCGCTGGTCCTGCTGGGCGACGTGCTGTCTTCGGCCTATCAGCAGGCCCAGCTGTCGATGGGCATCTGGAGCCCGAAGACCGTCTCGGTGGGTGACCTGTTCATCGGCGCGCTGATTCCGGGCCTGATCCTGGTGCTCGCCTATATCGTCTACATCGCCATGGTCGCCTGGCTGAAACCGGAAAAGGCGCCGGCCGTCGACCGTGATGCGCTGATGGAAGAGCTGGGGCATACCGGCAGCATCTTCTGGCTGATGATGAAGGGGCTGGTGCCGCCGATCGTGTTGATCGTCTGTGTGCTCGGCTCGATTCTCGGCGGTCTCGCGACCCCGACCGAAGCCTCTGCCGTGGGCGCCTTCGGTGCACTGATGCTGGCCCTCGCCAACCGCAAGCTGAGCCTGAAGACCCTGACGGAAGTGGTGCGCTCCACCACCAACGTCACCTCGATGGTGTTCCTGATCCTGATCGGTGCCGCGCTGTTCTCTCTGGTATTCCGCGGCTTCGGCGGCGAAGAGGTCGTCACCGAGATCTTCGAGAACATGCCCGGCGGCGTCATCGGTGCCACCCTGGTGGTGATGCTGGTGATCTTCCTGCTCGGCTTCATCCTCGACTTCATCGAGATCACCTTCGTGGTGGTGCCGATCGTCGGCCCGGTGCTGCTGGCCATGGGCCTCGACCCGATCTGGCTGGGCATCATGATCGCCATCAACCTGCAGACTTCCTTCCTGACGCCGCCGTTCGGTTTCGCGCTGTTCTACCTGCGCGGCGTGGCCCCCAAGGAAGTCAGCACCAAGCAGATCTACAAGGGTGTCATTCCGTTCATCCTGATCCAGCTGTGCATGCTGGGGGCGCTGGCCGCCTTCCCGGACCTGGCGACCTGGCTGCCGGCCCAGTTCTAGGCCACGACTGACGAGACAGCACAAAGACAGAATACGGGCAGAACAACACAGAGCAGCAACTGAATTGGCGGGGCCTGCCCCGTCAGCTGATGGGAGAGCCGCCAGTCGGCTCATGCAGATGCACGGGAGCCGTTCGCGGCCCACCTCTTGCCCAGCGCCGGTCACTGACCGGTGCACAACAACAATCGGGCACTTCAAGGAGCATGCCATGCAACTCAACAAACTCGCCTTCGGTATCGCCGTCGGCACCATGACCGCCATGGGCACCCTGCCGGCCGTTGCCAACGCCGCCGATACCTTCACCTGGAAGATGGTCACCTCATGGCCGAAGAACTTCCCGGGGGTGGGCCAGGGGCCGGAACGCCTCGCACGTCTGGTCGATGAGATGTCCGACGGCCGTCTCAAGATCAAGGTCTATGGCGCAGGCCAGCTGGTGCCGGGCTTCGAGGTACTCGATACCGTCTCTTCCGGTACCGCGCAGATCGGTCACTCGGCTTCCTACTACTGGAAAGGCAAGGCGCCGGAAGCCCAGTTCTTCGCCGCCGTCCCCTTCGGCATGACCGCGCAGGAAATGAACGCCTGGCTGCATTACGGCGGCGGCCTGGAGCTGTGGAACGAGGTCTACGACAAGTTCGGCGTCGAAGTCATGGCCGGTGGCGCCTCGGGCGTGCAGATGGGCGGCTGGTTCAACAAGGAGATCAACTCGGTCGCCGACCTCGATGGCCTGAAGATGCGTATCCCGGGTCTGGGTGGCGATGTCATGCAGCAGATGGGCGTGGCGACGGTCAGCATGCCGGGCGGCGAGATCTTCACCTCGCTGCAGTCCGGTGCCATCGATGCCACCGAGTGGATCGGTCCGTACAACGACCTGGCCTTCGGTCTCTATCAGGCCGCCAAGTACTACTACTACCCGGGCTGGCACGAGCCGACCGTCACCTTCGAGGCCATCGTCAACGACGACGCCATGGCCGAGCTGCCCAAGGACCTGCAGGCCATCCTGCGTTCCGCGGTACGTGACGTGAACCAGGACATGCTCGACGAGTACACCGCGCGCAACAACGATGCCCTCGAGACACTGCTCAACGAGCACAAGGTCGAGCTGCGCCGTTACCCGCAGGACGTGCTCGACAAGGCGCGCGAGCTGTCCGGCGACGTGGTCAAGAAACTCGGCGAGTCCAACGATCTGGCCGGCCGCATCTACGAGTCCTATACCACCTTCGAAGGCAAGGTCGAGAAGTGGCATGAGGTCTCTGAACAGGCCTACCTGAACGCACGTAATCCGGAAGGCGTGCAGTAAGACTGCGTTACCTGCGCCGCACTCCCGCGAGGCGGCGCAGTCCTGTCATCCAATGCTTGCAGCCGCCCCCTCGGGGGCGGCTTTTTCGTGTCTGTGCGATCAGCTTTCGAGCAGGAAGGTCACCGGCCCGTCATTGAGTAACGAGACCTGCATGTTGGCGCCGAAGCGTCCGGTCTCGATTCCCACCCCGAGCTCTCTCCCGCGCTCACGCGCCTTGTCGACCAGATAGGTGAACAACCGCTCGCCCTCCGCCGGTGGCGCCGCCGAGGAGAAGCTGGGACGCATGCCGCTGCCGGTGTCCGCCGCCAGCGTGAACTGCGAGACCAGCAGCAGACTGCCGCCCGCCTGCTGGACGTTGAGGTTCATCTTGTCGTTCTCGTCAGCGAAGACTCGGTAATGCAGCATCTTGTGCAGCAGCTTGTCGGCACGAGCCTCATCATCGCCCTTCTCGACGCCCACCAGTACCAGCAAGCCGCCCTCGATGGCGCCGACGCTCTCCTCCTCCACCACGACTTCTGCCCGTGTGACGCGCTGGATCAATGCTCGCATGCCGCTTGCTCCTTCAAGAGATGGATGATGGTTCATGACATTGGGTGCTCGGGAGCATACCAGACGCGAACGCCCCGCAGACTGAGCCTGCGGGGCGCGACAGGTGTTACTTGAGAGGATGGGAGGCGCTGCTAGTTGGCGAGGCTGGGCAGGAACAGCGCGATCTGCGGGAACAGCATCAGCAGCACCGTCGCCAGCAACAGCAGGGCAATGAAGGGCGGCGTCCCCCGGATGACCTCCATGTACGGTTTTCGAAATACCGCCACCGCCGTGAAGATGTCGCAGCCAAAGGGCGGAGTCGCCGAGCCTATCGCCGCCTGCAGGGTGACCAGGGTGCCGACCAGCACCGGGTCCAGTCCGGCGGCATCGACTGCCGGCGCAAACACCGGCGCCAGAATCAGGATCACCACGATGGGGTCCACGAACATGCAGCCGACGAAGTAGGCCGCCGCGATCACTGCCAAGAGCGCCAGCGCGTGCTCCGACAGGTAGGGGATGTAGCCGCCGAGGATGGCATCCGGAATCTTGGCGAAGGAGATCATCCACGAGAAGCCCGCGCCCGCTGCCACCAGGATGAACACCACCGCGGTGATCAGCCCCGTGGAAAAGGCCACACCGGGCAGGTCCTTCAGGGTCACGCCGCGATAGATCAGCATCTCGAGAATCAGCGCGTAGATCACCGAGACCGTGGCGGCCTCGGTCGGCGAGAACATGCCCGAGTAGATGCCGCCGATGATGATCACCGGGAAGCCCGCCGGCAGGCTGGCGCGCTTCAAGGCCTTGAAGCGTGCGGGCCAGTCCGCCTTGGGCTGCGGAGCAATGCCCAGCTTCCATGACTTCCACATGCAGTAGAGCGAGAACAGCACCAGGATCATCAGCCCCGGGCCGATGCCGGCGATGAACAGGTCACCCACCGAGGTACCGGTCGCGACACCATAGATGATCATGCCGATGGAGGGGGGAATCAGCAGCGCGATATCGGAGGCATTGATGATCAACGCGATGGTGAACTTGTCACTGTAACCGGCTTCCAGCAACCGCGGGCGCAGCGGGCGCCCCATCGCCACCACCGTGGCCTGGGTGGAGCCGGATACCGCCCCGAACAGAGTGCAGCCCAGCGCGGTGGTCACCGGCAGGCCACCGCGCCAGTGACCGACGAAACGCTCGACAAGGTCCAGCAGGCGCTGGGCAGTGGAACCCTTGAGCATGATATCGGCCGCCAGAATGAACATCGGCACCGCCGTCAGCACCACTGGCTGCAGGCCACCGATCATCTGCTGGATCACCAGCTCCGGCTTGAGGAAGGGAAAATCGCTGAACAACAAGAAAAAGGTGCCGACGCTCAATGGCACCATCATGGGTACCCCAAGCAACAGCAGCCCCACCATCACGAGCAGAATCCACATCGCAGCTTCCGTCCCTGGGTCAATGAAGTGTGATCAATCGTCTATCGAGGCTCGAGAAGACATTCCAGACGCAGTGGCTAGAGCGCGCCGCTGCCGTCGACTTCCTCGTTCTCGTCCATCTCCGCCGTACGCCATGACAACCAGGCGCCCTGCGCCAGCAGATTGCGCAGAATCGCCATCAGGTACTGGAGAGCCCCGAGCGCCAGTCCCAGCGGGACCACGGCATAGAGCGCCGCCAGCGACCAGCGCAGCGACGGCGTGACACGCCCGGACTTGGCCAGGCTCTGCAGATAATCCACCGCCAGCCAGGCGAGGTAGGCCAACAAGGCACAGGTGATGACCTGCCCGGCGATCAGCAGCACCTTGCGCAACCATGGCGGCATGAAGTCCAGCAGGGCCGTCACGCGGATATGTCGCCCGGCGCGCGCGCCGTAGCTGATGCCGAGGAAGGTCAGCCACAGCTGCAGGATCTGCATCAGCTCTTCGGTGAACGGCAGGCTGTAGTTGAAGATGTTGCGCCCGATGACGTTGGCGATGCTGGCCGTCGCCATGCCCAGCACACACAGGGCGATCAACCAGCGCTCGACGTGCGCCAGTCCCTGGTCACCACGTTCGAACCAGGCGGCCAGACGGCGCAGCGGCGCAGGCAGATGTGCGAGGGGGTCCTGACCGCCATTCGTCTCGGCCGGGCTGGGGCGGGTCTCATCAGCGGAGGGGGACTTGGAGGGGGGCGAGTTCATGAAGCGGTTTCCTGTTGATGTGGCATCCTGCCAGATAGGCTTTCTACCAGGCGTCATGCGCGCAGTGGTTTTCACCAGACGGCCAGCATTTGCCAGTACGATCCATTGAAATTTTCCTCGGCGCCGTCGTGATTTTCACTTTGGCTACTCTTGTTCTAGCTTTATTAGCGGCGCTTGAAATCAGTATGCAGCCGACGCACGGCATGTCGCTCCGGCGCCGGGGGCCGATTGTGAAGCCCTGGTGAGCAATGAACAGAGCCTCGAGTACCAGAGACTCATGCGCACAAGCTCAGCTTGTTCATAATAAATTCTAATCACACTATCCAATTTGGTAATTTTTTTATTATATTAAGAATGGCAATATTATCTGAATGATGCAAGTTGCACGCCGGGTGTGCCCAGAGCCGCCCGACGCTGATGGAAATCACACAAGGAGAACAAGATGACGATGCAATGGAACCCGTCACCCGAGCAGAATCGCGAGACGTCCAGGACTCCTGTTCCCTTTTCTCGTCTCGCCGCGCTCATCAAGGGAGGCGCCCTCACCGCTGGATTGGGCATGGCGGCGCTGGCCTCCGCGGGCGTGCAGGCGGACACCTGGCGTTTCGCGCTGGAGGAGGTCTCCGGCAGTGTGCAGGATGCCTACGCCCAGGAATTCAAGAAGCGCATCGAAGAGGCTTCCGGTGGTGACATCGATGTCGAGATCTACCCCTATGGTGCACTGGGTACCTCCTCGCAGCTCACCGAACTGGTGCAGAGCGATGCCATCCAGCTGACCTTTGCCTCACCGGGTCACCTGGCCTCGGTGATTCCGGAGTCGGGCGTCTTCACGCTGCACTTCCTGTTCTCCGACGACAATGCCGTCAATGAAGAGGTGCTCGGCAGCTCCAAGGCCATCGACATGCTTTCCGAGGCCTACACCGAGCAGAACCTCCAGCTGCTGGGCGTGATTCCGGAAGGCTGGATGGTGTGGACCGGCAACCGCGACATCAAGACACCTGAGGACATGGAAGGCTTCAAGATCCGCACCATGACCTCGCCGATTCTGGTCGAGAGCTACCGCGGCTACGGGGCCAACCCGACGCCGATGCCCTATTCCGAGGTCTACTCCGGCCTGCAGCTGGGTCAGATCGACGGCCAGGTGAACCCGGTGTTCGCCATCCAGGAAATGAGCTTCTACGAAGTTCAGGACTACATGATCCAGGCCAAGCAGGCGCAGTTCATCACCACGCTGGTGGCCTCCAGTGACTTCTATTCCGGACTGGATGACGAGCAGCAGCAGATGCTCGACAAGATCACCAACGAGATGCGTCCGTACATCTTCGAGAAGCAGGAGGAGTACAACGCTGACCGTCTGGAGAAGATCAAGGAAGACAGCGACATCGAGATCATCACGCTGACCGATGAGCAGCGCGAAGCCTTCCGCCCGGTCGGCGAGAAGGGCTGGGAAGTCTATCGTGAGCAATCCGGTGAGCGCGGCAGCAAGATCCTCGACACCCTGCAGGCCGACATCAAGGCTGCCGAAGGCAAGTAAGCCCCAGGCAAGCGCGTCAGCCCCGCCAGGCGGATAGCAAAGAGCGAAAGAGTGATAGAAAGATAAAAAGTTGGAATGTTAGAAAGACGCGCACGAAAAACGCCCCTGCCGGGACTCCCGGCGGGGGCGTTTTTCGTGGTGTCTCGGTCCAGACGCAAGACGAGAGCGATGCCGCTACAGATGAACCAGATAGGCTAGAGGGACCAGATAGACTAGAGAGGCCAGATGGAGAGCACGCGCTACTGCCCCAGCAGCTGGGTACGGAAATCCTGCTGAGCCGGCTCGTCGCCAAGCCAGATCGCGAACAGGCCATTGGCCAGCGCCAGCGAATCGCTTTCGAAGATGACCTGCCCGTTCAGCACCAGCGACAGCGTGCCTCTGCCCCCACCGGCGGGCAACCATTGCAGTGCATAGCGGTCCCCCGGCACGACGTCCTGATAGGCACGATTGAAGCGCGTCAATTCAGGCTCGATCGCCGCAAAATCCGCCGAGGACAGGTTCTTGCGCACGCCCTTGGTGGTCGCCTTGGCGAAGTCCTCGGCGTCGATGGCATGGAAGTACTCCAGCACCAGGCGGCGCGAGACATCCTTGAGCGGCGCCGGGCGCGGGCGACGCGCATCCTGATAATAGGCGCCGACATAGGCATCCCATAGCAGGTAGGTGAAGAGCCCACTGCCGATCAGCGTCAACGGCTGTCCGGACTGCGTGGTCACCTGATCCGCGAAGGTCACCCCCTTGATCTCGACGGCGAGCGCAGCCGGGCTGGTGGTGGCAAGCAGCGCCCCCATCACGCCCGCGGCCAGCCAGCGCGGCGCACTCGCCACCGGCGAACTGACGACACGCCAGGCGGTGTTCAGGTAGCAAACGGCGCCACGGACAGCTGACACGGACAAGCGATACAGCGATATAGGCATGGCATCTACTCGTTGGCTGGCAGGGATCAAGGGGAGCCTGCGGGATTCATCACTCCTGCAGACTTTCACGGGCCTGGCTCTCGCTGACTTACCACAGGGCGTGGAAATGATGCACCGGCCCACGACCCTTGCCGACGTTGAGCTGGTCGGAGGCGCGCAGCGCGCCCAGCAGCCATTCGCGCGCCTCGACCACCGCCTGCGACAACGGCAGATCGTTCGCCAGTCGCGCCGTGATGGCAGAAGACATCGAGCAGCCGGTGCCGTGCAGGTTGTCGGTCTCGATACGTGGCGCGCACAGCCATTGCTCGCCGGCATCACTGACCAGCAGGTCATCACAGGCCTGCCCCTCAAGCGCCCCGCCCTTGATCAATACCGCCTTCGCGCCTCGGGCGCGCAGCTCGCGAGCGACCTCAGGCATGTCGGAGCGGCCGATCAGGCGACGCTCGCCCAGCAGTACCGCGGCTTCATGCAGGTTGGGCGTGATGATGTCGGCCAGCGGCACCAGGTGCTCGGCCACCGACTGGATGGCAGCATCATTGACCAGCGCATCACCACTCTTGGCGACCAGCACCGGGTCCAGCACGACCCAGCGCGGGCGACGCTGCTGAAGGCGGTCGGCGAGCATTTCCACCACCAGCGGATCGGCCACCATGCCGATCTTGGCGGCGCGGATATCGAGATCATCCAGCACGGCGTCCAGCTGTGCGGCGATGAATTCCCGCGAGACCGCCTCCACGCTGCGCACACCACAGGTATTCTGCGCCGTCAGCGCCGTGATCACGCTGGCCCCGTAGGCGCCCAGCGCAGAGAATGTCTTGAGGTCCGCCTGAATGCCGGCTCCCCCGGAGGGGTCTGAGCCCGCTATCGTCAGGACGCACGGAATATGCATGCAGGAAGCTCCCGAAATATGGCTTTGACGTGCCAACAGCATACCCGAGCTGAGGAGGGAAGAAAGCCACCCCCAGCGCCCTGACACCGTGAAAAACAGAAGAAAGTGATATGGATGAAGCGGCCTTACTGTCATTGCCGGGATTGACCTCGCTCGCCGTGATCTCGCTGGCCAGCGCCACCCTGCTGCCCGGTGGATCGGAAGCGGCCTTCGCGGGACTGTGGTGCCAGGGACACGCGCCCTGGGCGCTGTGGATCGCGGCGACGCTGGGCAACACGCTCGGCAGCCTGATCAACGTCGCCCTGGGGCGTGGCGCCCGCCGCCTGCGCACACGGCGCTGGTTTCCGGTCTCGCGGCGCGCATTGGCGCGCGGCACTCTGTGGTATCGCCGCTTCGGCGCCTGGAGCCTGCTGCTGAGCTGGGCCCCGCTGATCGGCGACCCGCTGACGGTGCTGGCGGGGGTCTTCCGGCTGGCGTGGTGGAAAAGCCTCGTCCTGATCGTGATCGCCAAGGGCGGACGCTATGCATTGCTGCTGCTGGCAGCCGACCTGTGGCTGACGCCCTGGTGTCAATGACCGGCGCACGGCTGCTGCTCCTGTCTTCCTCCTTGTCTCTGCCCATGCCACTGCCCCTGCCGCCTCAGTCAGTCGCTTGAATGAGATCGCAGACACGCAAGGCGAGGATGCGTGCTATGCTGACAGGCGCCATGCTGCACTGCACAATAAAAGCGCTTCCATTGCTTGGGCCCAGTGCCTCATTGCCTGGATCAGGTGCTTCATTGCCCTTGATATGCACCTCGTTACCCTTTCGCTGCCTCCACGAGCCCACGCCTCCCCCATCACATGGCGTCTCGCTCGCGACGGTCCCCCTGACCTCGGGCATTCCCCGGCGGAGTGCTGCACTACTAGAGAGGAGAAGGTTTCATGCGTGATACATCCTGCGACTTCTGCGCCGATGCGCTCAATATTCTGGTGTTGCAAGGCGGTGGTGCGCTCGGCGCCTACCAGATCGGCATCTTCGAGGCGCTGGCCGAGGCCGGCATCCAGCCCGACTGGGTGGTCGGCACCTCGGTCGGCGCCATCAATGGCGCCCTGATCGCCGGCAATCCGGAGGGCGAGCGCCTCAAGGCCCTCGAGTCATTCTGGTACAGCATCGCCCAACCCGCTGCCAGCATGGGCCCCGCCTTCCATCCGTGGGAACGCAGTGTCGCGCGTACCTCTGCCATGCTGTGGGGCATCCCGGGCTTCTTCCGCCCGCGCCCGCTGTGGACGGTGCCGATCTGGCAGAGCTTCTTCGGCGAGCCACCCAGCCTCTACGACACCGAGCCGCTGGGGGACACGCTCAACCGACTGGTGGACTTCGAGCGACTCGATGCCCGCCACCCGGAGAATGTTCGCCTGTCGGTCGGGGCGGTGAATATCGGCAGCGGCGCACTGCGCTACTTCGACTCCTCGCATGAAGCGCTGGACCACCGCCATATTCTGGCCAGCGGCGCCCTGCCACCGGCCTTCCCACCGGTGTGGGTCGATGGCGAAGCCTATTGGGATGGCGGTCTTTACTCCAATACGCCCGTCAGCTGGGTGCTGTCGGAGCGCCCGCATGGCGAGACGGTGGTCAACTGCTACGTGATCGACCTGTGGAGTGCCGATGGCAAGGTGCCGGAGACATTGCAGGAGGCGCAGCTGCGCGAGAAGGACATCCAGTATTCCAGCCGTGCCGGCGAGCATCTCCATCTGCTGGAAGAGAATCAGGCGCTGCGCATGGGAATCGAGAATCTCGCCGACCATCTGCCGGAGGAGCTACGCCAGTCACCGAAGATCCAGCGCATCCTCGCCATGACCCAGCAGCCCTCGATCAACGTGGTGCGCCTGCTGGCCTCGGCGCGCCCGGGCGAGACCTCACTGAAGGATATCGACTTCTCGCGCGCGACCATCGACTCGCGGCGCGACAGTGGCTATCAGGACATGCAGGAAGTGCTGAGCCGCTGCAGCCAGTTTGCGCCGCTGCCGGAGGATATCGGGGTCATCGTGCGCAACTTCACGCGCAACGCCGACGGCGAGCTGGTCAGCCTGTCGACGCCTGATGCCAGCCCCGCCGACGATGACCAGGCGAGCATCTCGGCAGAAGACCTGCCCGGTCAGGCGACCGGCAGCTGAGCAGCGCTGACGACGATTCAGCACGATCCATCCACCCCCCATCGCAGCCGTCACTCGCTGGCGGCGCACCGGGTGGGTGTGGATAACCCGGTGTCGACAAGATGCCACCCGCCGAGTGGCCTCACCCGCGAGGTTGCGCGGCCCCCAGCCGTGAACACTCCTCGCGGGTAAGCTCGCGCCACTCCCCCGGCGCCAGCCCCTCGAGACTCAAGCCCGCCACCGACTCACGGTGCAGCCACACCACGCGATTGCCCAGGCTGCGCCACAGCCGCTTGATGTGATGATGGCGTCCCTCGTGCAGCGTCAGGCGTGCCTGGTCCGCGCTGAGAAACGCAAGCTGTGCCGGCAGTGTCGGGCGCGGATCATGTTCAAGCATCACCCCCTGGCGAACCTGTGCAATGGCGCTTTCCTGTTCGATCTCCGACAGGGGACGCTCCAGCCCCATGCGATAACGCTTGGCGGAGCCCTCGAGCCCGGCAGTGCTGATGCGCGCCGAGACACCGCCGTCATTGGTCAGCAGCAGGGCGCCGGTCGTCGCACGATCAAGGCGCCCGACATGGTGGATGTCGGCCAGCCAGCCGCTGTCCTCGCCGCGTGCATTCAGCGTGTCACGCAGCACATCGATCACGGTGGGGTGTTCGGGGTCATGACAGGCCGTCACGACCCCGGCGGGCTTGTTGAGCAGGATATGACGCGGACGCCGCGCGACCTGCAGGCAGACGACAGCGTCACTCACTGACAGGTGGATGTCATCGAAGGGGCCGACCTCATGCAGCGGGTCGCTGACCGTCGCGCCGTTGACCCGCACGCGCCCCGCCGCCAGCGCCGAGAGCGCATGACGACGGTTGAGCTGTGGCTGACGTGTCAGCCAGCGGTCCAGCCGCATGACCTAGTCCGCCGCCTTGAGCTGGGCTTCCATTTCTTCCAGCGCTTCCTGAGCCTCGAGCCACTCGGCTTCGGCCTCATCGAGGCGACTCTTTATCTCGCCCTGGCTGGCCAGCAATTTGGTCAGCTCCGTCTTGCGGTCCGCCTCGTAGAGCGTGGCATCGCCCAGCGCTTCCTCGATCTTGTCCAGCTCGCCCTGCGCCTTGCTCATCTTCTGCTCGGCCTTGTCGCTGACCTTCTTGAGCGGGCGCAGCTTCTCGCGCAGTTCGGCCGCCTGACGGCGCGCCTCCTTGCGGTCCGGCGTGCGCGTGCTGCCAGTCCCCGCATCGGCATCCTTCTGGGCGCGCGCTTCCCGCCGCTCGCCCTCGACCCGCGCCTTGAGCCAGGCACGGTAATCATCCAGGTCACCATCGAAGGGCGTCACGCGGCCATCGGCGATGCACCAGAATTCATCGACGCAGGCACGCAGCAGGTGGCGGTCGTGAGAGACCAGGATCACGGTGCCCTCGAAGGTCGCCAGCGCATCGGTGAGCGCCTCGCGCATGTCGAGATCCAGGTGGTTGGTCGGCTCATCCAGCAACAGCAGATTGGGCTTCTGCCAGGCGATCAGCGACAGCGCCAGACGCGCCTTCTCACCACCGGAGAACGATTCCACCGTGGCGTAGACCTCATCGCCGTGGAAGCCGAAGCTGCCGAGGAAGGTGCGAATCTCCAGCTCACCCGCCGTCGGTGACAGACGCAGCACATGATTGAAGGGCGTCGAGGACAGGTCGAGCCCGTCCACCTGGTGCTGGGCGAAGTAGCCGATGGCCAGATGCTCGCCGGCGGTCCGCTGGCCCTCGACCAGCGCAAGCTCGCCGGTGAGCGCCTTGATCAGCGTCGACTTGCCGGCGCCGTTGGGGCCGAGCAGACCGATGCGCTGTCCCGGTAGCAGTGAGAAGCGTACCCCGGAAAGTTGCGGCGGCTGCCCGGGATAGCCGATCACCGCGCGGTCCAGCCCCAGCAGCGGATGCGAGATCTTGTCGGAGCACGGGATGATGAAGTGGAACGGAGAGTCGGCCTTGACCGCCGCCGTCTCTTCCATGCGCTCCAGCATCTTCATGCGGCTCTGGGCCTGACGCGCCTTGGTGGCCTTGGCCTTGAAGCGGCGCACGAAATCCTCGATCTCGGCGCGCCGCGCCATGGTCTTCTCGTGCTCGACCTGCTCGCGCACCAGACGCTCGGAACGCGTGCGCTCGAAGCGGCTGTAGTTGCCCTTGTAGACCACCAGCTTGCGACGATCGAAGTGGATGATGTGATCACACACCGCATCGAGGAAGTCGCGGTCGTGGGAGATCAGCAGCAGCGCGCCGGGATAACGCGCCAGCCATTGCTCCAGCCACAGCAGCGCATCGAGATCCAGGTGGTTGGTCGGCTCATCCAGCAGCAGCAGATCAGACGGCGTGAACAGGGTGCGCGCCAGATTGGCACGCATGCGCCAGCCACCCGAGAAGGCCGCCAGCGGCTGACTGAGCTGCGCCTGGCTGAAGCCGAGGCCGACCAGCAGCTGCTCGGCACGTGCCCGTGCGGTGTAGCCATCAAGGGTATCGAAATGGGCGTGCAGCTCGGCCTGACGCTGGTGCTCGCCGCTCTCTTCGGCGGCCGCCAGGGCGCGCTCGGTCTCGCGCAGCGCGTGGTCCCCGTCCATGACGTAGTCGACGATCGGACGCTCCAGTGCATCGATTTCCTGCGCCATGTGCGCGACACGCACGCCACCGGCCAGCGATACCGTGCCGCTGTCGGGCGTCAGCTCGCCGAGGATCAGGCCGAACAGGCTCGACTTGCCGGCGCCGTTGGGGCCGACGATACCGGCCTTGTGACCGGCATGCAGCGTCAGATCCGCTTCGTCGATCAGCGGTGCTCCGCCGCGTTGCAGGGCGAGCTGGCGCAGTGCAATCATGACAACCTCGATCAGAAAATACGGGGGACGTCGGGCTCCCGTTCACCGCCACCGACACGAGCGCTACGACTCAGCAAGCTGATGAGCGCGACACGTGAAGAGACATCATCGGTGGCACGTGAAGAGACATCATCCGTGACACATGAAGAGACATCATCCGTGACACACGAAGAGGCCGACTTGATGGGCGCATATTCTATCGGATTGTGGGACTACGCGCTGTCTCTGTATGCCCTGCCCGGCGAGGTCGGCTCTGCGGGCAACTCTCAGCCGACGCCGGACATGATGAGTACCTGCCTGCTGCTGCAGGACGAGGCGGGACTCGATGTCTGCGAGCTGCTGTGGATTCACTGGCTGTCCGCCCACGGCATCGCCCTGGCCGCCTCGCCCACTCGCCTGCTGGAAGACGTGCGCGACTGGCAGGGCTGGATGACCGGCATGCTGCGCGAGCGCCGCCGCCAGTTGAAGCAGGAGCTGAAGACGCTGCCCGCGACCCAGGACCCGGCCGCGGTGCAACGCCTGGAACGCCTCTATCAGCAGCTCAAGGCCTGCGAGCTTTCCGCCGAGCGGGAAACCCTCGCCCAGCTGGAAGAGCTGAGTCCTGCGCTGTCGTCAGCCGAAGGAGCGGCCGGTCTGCGGGCACCCTTCGCGCATGTCGCGGACCCGCTGCAGGCCTTTCAACAATCACTGGCTCTGCTGAGTAGCAAGACGACGCTCGCCGTGGGGGATCACCCGACGGCACGTGCCCTGCGCAGACTGGCACTGGCCCGCGTGCCCGCCGGCGCCTGACAACGCCAGCGAGATGCGGAACTTGTACGCGGCTGGTAGAGTCGGAGTAACACTAGTGCCCGAGGCAGGCCATGCTGCCTCGGTGTCAATTGCGTGTTTCGGGCCCGTCTCAGGCCCATTCCATCCTGAAGGAGTTTTCATGAAACAGCTGGTCAGTGCCGTCGCGCTCGGCGCCCTCCTGGTCACCCCGTTCAGCTTTGCCGCCGATGACAGCCTCGCAGACGAGCAGGCACAGCTCAGCTATGGCATCGGCGCGACTCTGGGCAAGAGCCTCTCCCAGGACATCACCGATCTGGATCTCGACGCCTTCACTCAAGCCGTGCGTGATGTCTACGCCAAGGGCGACATGAAGATGAGCGACCAGGAAATCGCGGATTCGCTTTCCCGCTTCCAGCAGAAGAAGATGGAAGAGCAGAAGAAGATGGTCGAGCAGGAAGCGACCGACAACAAGGCAGAGGGTGACAAGTTCCTCGCCGAAAACGCCAAGAAGGACGGCGTGAAGACACTGGATTCCGGCCTGCAGTACAAGGTGCTGGAATCCGGAGACGGTGCGACCCCGTCCGCTGAAGATACCGTCAAGGTGAACTATGAAGGCAAGCTGCTGGACGGCACCGTCTTCGACAGCTCCTACCAGCGTGGCGAGCCGGTCAGCTTCAAGGTCAACCAGGTCATCAAGGGCTGGCAGGAAGCACTGCAGGAAATGAGCGTCGGCGACACCTGGATGCTCTACGTCCCGGCCGAGCTTGCCTACGGCAAGGCTGGCACCGGCGGCCCGATCGGTCCGAACGAGACGCTGACCTTCAAGGTCGAGCTGCTCGACGTGACCAAGGCCGACGCCAAGCAGTAATGGCGGCGTGAGCCTCCCCTGCTGGTAACCGGCAAGCACTGCTGCCGGTAGAAACGCAAAGAGCCGCCCGATGGGCGGCTCTTTGCGTTTCTGGCAATGGCGGATGTCCGCTGATTCTCCCCTCCAGAAATCCCTGTACGGACGCCGCCATCCTGTGGATAAATCTGTGGGGAAGCTATTGACCACAGGTTGACAACCGGCCTTCATGGTGCCTGTCGCGGCAGTGATGCTGGTTGAACGCAAAGCAACCACTGACTTGACATTTTTAGTCGATATCGCGTAACAGTTTGTTTTTACTAGTTTTTATAAATCAGCTCTTGACGGCACTGCGTTGCGTGTACGAGGCATCATGATTATCCACAAAATTTTCCTTGAGCGCTTGCCAACTTGTGGACAATGTGTATTTCACCTCTTGGCAAGGCCTGAAGGCGCGGCGCATTCAGCGAGTGCACGCAGGGCTCAATCAGCGGTCGCGCTCAGGACGCGCGTCACGCCAGCGCGAACACCCGCCGGCCCCGGCGTGAATGGAATGCGATCGTAGATACGTCCCTGAGCAGAGACGAGATAGAGCGCGGCGCCATGATCGATGGTGTAACCCAGCGCGGAGTCCTGCGCCTCGACACGCCGATAGCTGACCCCATAGCGCCGCGCCACATCGGCGAGTGCCGCCTGGCTGCCGGTAATACCCTGAAAGCGTGGCCCGAAGTGCCCGGTGTACTCGGCCAGCCGGGCAGGCGTGTCGCGCTCGGGGTCCAGCGAGACCATCACCGGCACCACGCGCGCCGCCGCCCGGGGTGGCAGTTCAGACATCACCTGACGCAGCGCCGCCAGCGTCATCGGACAGACATCCGGGCACTGGGTGTAGCCGAAGTAGAGCGCGATGACCGGCGTGGCCTGCGCGTCGGCGGCCTCGCCCATCGTCACCTTCGCCAGCGTGAAGTCACCCTGCTGTGATTCGAGCTGGATGGGGCCGCCCAGACTGGCCCAGGCCTGCATGCCCGCAACCGGCGCCAGGTCCTGCTGCGCCTGCTGCCAGGCGACACCGGCTCCGATCACGGCCGCCAGGCCGATGGCGCCCAGCAGCCACCAGCGTCTGGCGACTCCCTTGCCCAACTGATGGCTCTCCTGCTGGCGGGTACCTGACTGTCCATCCTGTGACTTTCGCTCTTCTCCCATCCCCGCCTCCCGGTATTCTCATGCCTGAAACGATGCCCCTGCCGGCCGGGCTCAACGCCAACGGCTAGCTGCCCTGATGCGTCGGGCGGGTATCACTGCGAAACAATTGATCGACCGAGCTTTCGAGCTGCTCCGCCGTGGTGGCCTGCGGATGACTATCGAAATCGAACCAGCTACCCAGTCGGCCACGCTCGGTGGTCACGATCACCTGCGCGCGCCACGCCATGGTCGCACTGCTGCAGAATCCCAGCTGCCCTTCCCCCTGCCAATGCTGGCGCTCGAGGCTCTGGGCATCGGTGGTGCTCAACACGCTGCGCTTCACGCCCATGTCCATGTGGCGACCGATGAAGTCCACCTCGACCCCCTCCGGTGAGACGCCCTCCGTCATCACGCGGATGCCCAACGGCGTCAGCGGGCTGATATCGCCGTCCAGCGCCAGAGTAATACGCCCGAAGCGGCCCAGTTCGGCAGTGCAGGGGGCATGATTGAGCTCGCAGGACTGATTGGGCGCGAACCAGGTCACCTTGCCGTTGCTGCCATCACGTACCAGGTAATAGTCGATCAGGTAATACAGCGAGACCACGATGGTGATCAGCGTGACGATGATCAGCAGATTGAGCAGCCGCGGGCGGGCATTGTCTTCTTCTACGCGATACATGGCAGTTCCGGCAACGGTCCGGCAGCGCATCGACAGGCAAGGCGCCCCGAATGGGAAAGAAAGTGACGTGATGGGAATGGTCTGCACTCAGACACGGCACGACGGCAACGCGTGACCGGCGAACAAGACCTGAGTCCAAGTGCAGCGCTGAGCGAGTCATGACAAGCTTACCAGCCCGCCTCACCGCGGCAGCAGGCGAGACATCATGTCACGCGCTCGCCACATCGCTCTCAAGGCATTCGCACTCAGCCCCGACAAGGAGTCAGCATGGCAAGTGTACAGCAGGCGCTCGGCCCCCTCTTCCTGTTGATCCTCGCGGGGGCATTGCTGGGGTGGAAGCGATTCCCCGGCGAAGGTTTCTGGAGTGAACTCGAACGCCTGATCTATTACGTGCTGTTCCCCGCCATGCTGGTGTCCACGCTGGCGCGCGCCGACATGGCCAGCGTGCCGGTCGTGACGCTGGCCAGCGTGATGTTGGGCGCGATGCTGCTGTTCGCCGCCGCGCTATGGCTGAGCTGGCGTCACGCGCCGGCCTGGCTGAGCCGTCATATGGGCGACGCCGCCTCCTTTACCTCGCTCTTCCAGGGCAGCATCCGCTTCAACAGCTACGTCGGTGTGGCCGGGGCAGCAGCGCTGCATGGCAGCGCCGGGGCGACCGTCGCGGCCGTGGCGCTGGCGCTGATGGTACCGGCCGCCAACCTGTTGTGCGTGATGGCCTTCATCTGCGCAGGCACCCTGGGCGAAGGCGGCCTGCTGCGCTCGCTCAAGGCGCTGACCCGCAACCCGCTGGTACTGGCGTGTCTGGCCGGCACGGCCCTCAACCTGAGCGGCATCGGCTTGCCGGGCTGGAGTGGCGACGCCATCAGCCTGCTGGGGCGCGCCGCCTTGCCGCTCGGCCTGGTCGCGGTGGGCGTGGCGCTGCGCCCGCGTGTACTGGTAAGCAGTGGCAGCGTGGCGTGGCTGGCAAGCCTGCTGAAGCTGCTGGCGATGCCGGCACTGGTGGTCGTGCTCTGCCGGTGGTTCGGCCTCGAGGGGGTGGCGCGCGATGTGGCGATTCTGTTCGCGGCGCTGCCCACCGCGACCTCCGCCTATATTCTGGCCCGCCAGCTGGGCGGCAATGCCGAGCTGATGGCGGCGTTGATCACCGCCCAGACGCTGCTGGCGATGCTGACCCTGCCCCTGTGGCTGGCGAACTGAGCTCCTGTCGACCCGAGCTGCTGTCGAGCTGTCGATCTGACGACCGCACATCCGAACGCGACGTGAGAGCTCGCAGTGTGCGCAGCGCACAAGAAAAAGGGCATCCCCAGATGAGGATGCCCAAGACCGTGACTAGCTTGATGAGGAGAAACACCGTAGCGGGGGCCTGACTCCGCCGCTACGGCTGGGCTTGCGCCCTGCGATGTCTGCCCGGACACCGCACATACAAGATAATCATTCTCATTTGCTTTTGCAAGGCAAATGCGAAGAATTTCTATTTAAGTTTTATCTTGTGCATCCTCGAGCGAGAACACCCTCAGCTCCGCATGCAATTCGACCTCCAACGCCGTCATGGCTTCCGCACGTGCCAGGCCATCACGCTCGGCGCGATAAAGATGCGGCGTCATGGTCAGCAAGTCCCGGATCTGCTCATTGCTGGTCAATGAAAGCCCCGCATGCAGATGCTCGACCTCGCCTCTGATGGCGAAGCCCGCGGACTCGGCAGCGCTCAGTCCGGCCTCGCCACGCGCGGGCTTCAGCTCGCGGTAGAGAATCCTGCGCAACGCCAGCAGGTGCTCGGCCCCCGCCTCAAGCAGCACGACGTGGCCACCGGGCTTGAGGACACGCGCGAATTCCTGCCAGACAGGGAAGCCGAAGGCGCAGATGACGACATCCACACATGCATCCTCCAGCGGCAGGGCGGCGTTGGTGCCCACCAGCCAGGCGGCATCACGTGACTGCTTCGCCGCAGCCAGCACCGCATGTTTGGAGATATCCAACCCCGCCGCCGTCAGCGAGAAATCCCGCTCACCGGCAGCGCACGCCAACTGACGCAGATAGAAGCCTTCGCCGCAACCGGCATCCAGCACGGCCAGCGACGTCTGGGCCGCAGCCAATGCCAGCACACGACGGGCCAAGGCCGCCGCCAGCGGCTGATAGCCGCCGAGGGCGAACAGGCGCTGGCGGGCACTGACCATCGCCTTGCTGTCGCCGGGGTCCAGGCTGCGCTTGCGCTGCACCGGCAGCAGATTGACATGGCCCTGGCGTGCGATATCGAAGCGATGCCCGTCGGCACAGCACCAGCTCTGGCCATCACGTTCCAGCGGCTGGGCATCCAGTGGACAGGTCAGGGCCGTCAGCGGGGTCATGGTCGGGCGATCAGCCGAGTCGGCGGTAGGCGTCGTCATGGTCAGCAACTCTCGGGACGGGAAAAGAAAGGGGCCGCAAATACCGCAAGGGCACAGACAGCCACGCAGGCAAATGGCCTTGGCACGCCAAACCGCGCCATGGCGGTGGGCCTCACACGCAAGCGGCCACCCGAAGGCGGCCGCGATGCAGCGTCATGATGACGCCGCCACTGCGCACGAGGCGCTGGTCAGTCCTGCTTGACGAAGATCAGATCCCACACACCGTGGCCGAGTCGCTCGCCGCGCTGTTCGAACTTGGTCAGCGGACGGAAATCCGGACGCGGCACGTAGGGTGCGGTTTCCGCCGGAGCGGTGTTGGCAAAGCCCGGCGCTTCGGCCATCTCTTCCGCCATCGCTTCGGCGTAGTTGGCCCAGTCGGTCGCCATGTGGAAGTGGCCGCCCGGCTTGAGCACACGACGCACCAGCTCGACGAAGGCCGGCTGAACGATACGGCGCTTGTGGTGCTTCTTCTTCGGCCACGGGTCCGGGAAGAACAGCTGGAAGGTGTCGGCGCATCCGGCCGGCACGCAATCCGCCAGCACTTCCAGTGCGTCGTGACGATAGACACGCAGGTTGGTCAGGCCCAGCTTGTCGACATCATCCAGCAGCTTGCCGACGCCAGGCGCGTGCACTTCGATGCCGATGAAGTCGGTGTCCGGGTTGGCCTGTGCCTGTTCACACAGTGACTTGCCCATGCCGAAGCCGACTTCGATCACCAGCGGCGCCCGCCGCCCGAATAGCGCCTCGAGATCCAGCTCGCCCTGCTCGTGACGCAGACCAAGGCGCGGGAAGACCTCTTCCAGCCCGCGGGTCTGGGCCTGGGTCATGCGGCCACCACGAATCACGTAGCTCTTGATGCCACGCTTGCGGGCGACGGCTTCATCGGCAACGGAAGGGGTCGCTGGCGCGCTTTCGGTCTGCACGCTCTCGGGCTGCGCGTTCTCGTTCTGCACACTTTCTTGCTGCGCATCGTCAGCGGGTGCAGAAGTGGACGTGTCGTCCTGCGGCTTGGAAGTCTCGTCAGTCATGGGGTCGTCTTGGTCTTTGCATGAACGATGCGCGAGCATCGGATTCGAATGTTTCAGGGCTCAGCCGGTGATCAGGCCAGCGCCCGGTGAGGAAGCACGTGCCGTCAGGCGAGTCGGCATGCGACCGGCCAGGAAGGCACCACGGCCGGAAATCACGGCCTGACGCATGGCATCTGCCATCAACAGCGGCTGGCGCGCGTGGGCGATGGCGCTGTTCATCAGCACGCCATCACAGCCCAGCTCCATGGCGAAGGCGGCTTCTGACGCCGTACCCAGACCGGCATCGACCAGCACCGGCACATTGGCGCGCTCGATGATCAGCGATAGGGTGTGCGGGTTGAGAATGCCGAGGCCGGAGCCGATCAGCGAGCCCAGCGGCATGATGGCGCAGCAGCCGATTTCCTCGAGCTGGCGCGCGACGATGGGGTCGTCGGAGGTATACACCATCACGTCGAAACCATCGGCGACCAGTGCTTCAGCGGCCTTGAGCGTCTCGACGATATTGGGATACAGCGTGTCCTGATCACCCAGCACTTCCAGCTTGACCAGGTTGTGGCCGTCCAGCAGTTCACGGGCCAGCTTGCAGGTACGCACCGCATCACGCGCGTTGTAGCAGCCGGCGGTGTTGGGCAGGAAGGTATAGCGATCCGGTGACAGCACGTCGAGCAGATTCGGCTCGTCAGCGTTCTGGCCCAGGTTGGTACGGCGGACCGCAAAAGTGACCACTTCCGCGCCGGACGTCTCGATGGCGGAGCGTGTCTCCTCCATGTCCTTGTACTTGCCGGTACCGACCAGCAGGCGTGAAGAGAACTCACGACCGGCGACGATCAACGGGCTGTCGCCGGCGACCTGGGTGACGGGGGTGTTCAATGTCGGGGCAGAACTGTCTGTCATGATGACCTCATCGAGCTGGACGTGAACGCGCTGAGCGCGAGCGAGTAGTGAAAAGTGTCAATCCTGGAAACAGGACGGATCAGCCACCACCGATGGCATGGACGATCTCGATGCGGTCACCGGCATGCAGACGGGTGTCGGCGTGCGCGCTACGTGGCACGATATCTTCATTGCGTTCCACTGCCAGTCGGCGGCCCTGGAGACCGAGACTCTCGACCAGAGCGGCAATCGTGGTGGCGTCCTCCACCACGTGGTCTTCACCGTTGAGCTGTATCTGCATGCTGTCCTCCCGCGAAAAGAGGCCGCTATTGTAGCGGCTTTACGTGGACAGGCGTAGGCACATCGTGCCGCGCCACCTGCCCTCAAGGAATTATTGTCTATGCGTCACAACGACTCCCACTCCCGCCACTGGTGGCTGGCCATGGGACTGGCCGGCATGTCCACCGTCGCACTGGGTGCCTTCGCCAGTCATGGCCTGCGCGGCACCCTGAGCGCGGACATGCTGCGCGTGTTCGAGACCGGCGTCCGCTATCAGATGTGGCACGTGCTGGCGGCGGTCGGGGTACTCGCCTGGCGCTCGGTGCAGCCGCTGCGTGGCCAGATGCTGACGCTGGGCCTATGGGCCGCCGGCATCCTGATGTTCTCAGGGTCGCTGTATGCCCTGGCGACCACGGCGCGCACCCAACTGGGCATCATCACGCCCATCGGCGGGCTTCTGCTGATCGCCGGCTGGCTGAGCCTGGCCGTCACCGGCTGGCGTCAGCGCGGCAGCGAAGAGAAGGATATCAACAAGCTGTAGCGAACTGGCCCGAGGCGTTGCCCACGACCGTTCCGGGGTCAGTCATCACTGTCCGGCAAGGTATAGGTCGCGGTCACGATGGCGACCGGGTCCGTATCACCGTGGCTGAAGAGCTCGATCTCGCCGACGGCCAGCCGCCGGCCCAGCTTGCGGATACGCGCGGTGGCCATCAGGTCGCGGTCGCCGCGCGCACGGCGCAGGAAGTGGATGCTGAGGTCACTGGTGACGGCCATCGGCTCCGGGCCGATCTCGCCGAGTATCGCGACATACAGGCAGACATCCGCCAGCGCCATCATCGTCGGCCCGGACACACAGCTGCCGGGACGCAGGTGCTCGTCCTCGATGGCCAGCCCCATGGTCGCCCAGCGATCGCCGACGGCCTCGATGGTGCCCAGACGCTGGGGGAAGACTTCATCGAGGAAATCCTCGATGGCGGCGGCGCTCATCACGGGCATGACATTCTCCTCGACACACTGGGTCCGATCGCGCGGTTACGCGGTTTCTGGGGCAAGGCTAGCGGCAAAAGCGGTCTCGGGAAACATGCGCCTGGCAAAATAGTGGCCGGGCAATTCCTGCCCGGCGACAGGCGACAACGGCGACCCAGGGTCGCCGTTGTCGTGTTCACTGTTTTCACCAGCCAGTCGGGGGTGTCAGCGCGCCTGCTGCTTCTTCTCGAGGCGACGGCGATGCAGGACCGGCTCGGTATAGCCGCTCGGCTGCACGCGCCCCTGGAAGACCAGTTCGCAGGCGGCCTGGAAGGCGATGGAGCCCTCGAGATCATCCGTCATCGCCTGATAGCTGGGGTCCGCGGCATTCTGACGGTCCACCACGCCGGCCATGCGCTCCAGCGTGTCCTGCACCTGGGCACTGTCGACGATGCCATGATGCAGCCAGTTGGCGATGTGCTGGCTGGAGATGCGCAGCGTGGCGCGGTCTTCCATCAGGCCGACATCGTGGATGTCCGGCACCTTGGAGCAGCCGGTGCCGTGATCGATCCAGCGCACCACATAGCCGAGAATCCCCTGGGCATTGTTGTCCAGCTCGGCCTGGATTTCCTCGGCACTCCACTGAGGATCGAGTTCCAGCGGGATGGTCAGCAGATCATCGAGGCTGGCACGCTGACGGCTGAGCAGATCATGCTGCACGTCCTTCACCGAGACCTGATGATAGTGCAGCGCATGCAGCACGGCGGCGGTAGGTGACGGCACCCAGGCGGTGTTGGCGCCGGCGCGCGGATGGCCGATCTTCTGCTCCAGCATCGCGGCCATCAGGTCGGGCATGGCCCACATGCCCTTGCCGATCTGGGCACGGCCCCGCAGGCCGCACTCCAGACCGACATCCACGTTCCATTTCTCGTAGGCCTGAATCCAGGTGGCGCCCTTCATGTCGCCCTTGCGCAGCATCGGCCCGGCTTCCATCGAGGTGTGCATCTCGTCACCGGTGCGGTCCAGGAAGCCGGTGTTGATGAAGGCCACGCGGGAACTGGCCGCCGCGATACAGGCCTTGAGGTTGACGGTGGTGCGGCGCTCCTCATCCATGATGCCCATCTTGAGCGTGGAGTCCGGCAGGCCCAGCAGCTGCTCGACCCGCGCGAACAGTTCATCGGCAAAGGCGACTTCCTCGGGACCATGCATCTTGGGCTTGACGATATAGACGGAGCCGGTGCGCGAGTTGCAGATGCCGCCGCGGTCCTGCTTGTCGCCCTTGAGGTCGTGCAGCGCGATCAGGCTGGTGAAGATGGCATCCATGATGCCTTCCGGCGCTTCGCTGCCGTCCTCGAGCAGGATGGCCGGGTTGGTCATCAGGTGGCCGACGTTGCGAATCAGCATCAGCGAGCGACCATGCAGCACACGCGTGGTGCCATCGGCGCCAGTGTATTCGCGGTCTGCATTCAGCTTGCGCGTCATGCTGCGACCATTCTTCTCCAGCGTCTCGGTCAGGTCGCCCTTCATCAGGCCCAGCCAGTTGCGATAGACCGTCACCTTGTCCTCGGCATCGACGGCGGCTACCGAGTCCTCGCAGTCCATGATGGTGGAGAGCGCGGCCTCCATGATCAGATCACTGACGTTGGCGGGATCGGTCTTGCCGATGGGGTGCTCGGCATCGATCACAAGCTCGGCGTGCAGGCCGTTGTGGGCGAAGATGATCGCGCTCGGCGCGCTTTCGTCGCCTCGATAGCCGAGGAAGCGTTCCGGCGACTTGAGGCTGAGGTCACGCCCTCCGGCACGCACCAGCAGATGACCATCACGAATCGTGTAGCCTTCGCTGTCATGGTGGCTGCCGCCGGCCAGCGGCGCGATGGTGTCCAGCACCTGGCGCGCATAGGCGACGACCTTGGCCCCGCGCGCCGGGTTGTAGTCCTTGCCACGCTCGGCGCCATCTTCCTCGCTGATCGCGTCGGTGCCGTAGAGCGCATCATAGAGGGAGCCCCAGCGCGCATTGGCGGCATTCAGGGCGTAGCGGGCATTCATCACCGGCACCACCAGCTGCGGGCCGGCCTGCTGGCAGATCTCGCTATCCACGAAGGCGGTACTGGCTTCGACCGTATTCGGCTCCGGCAGCAGATAGCCGATCCTGTGCAGAAACGCCTTGTAGGCCTCGAGGTCCACCTTGCCCGGATGCTCACGGTGCCAGGCATCGATCTCGCTCTGCAGCTGCTCGCGGGTTGCCAGCAGTTCGCGGTTGCGCGGTGCCAGCTCGTGCAGCAGTGAATCGACACCCGCCCAGAAGGTCTCCGGCGCGATCCCTGTGCCCGGCAGCGCTTCCTGCTCGATGAAGCGGTGCAGGCTGGCGTCGATGGCCAGGCGCTGAAGTTGAATACGGTCGGTCATGCGTTTGCTCTCCCTGAAAACGAATCGCTGGAAACCCTCAACGGCTGACAACACTGCAAGCAGTGGTGTTCAAAAGGATTTTCGCCAGACGGCACTCACTGGCACGTCGTTCGACGCGGCTGCTGACGCGCGACTGCCCGACAAGCGTGAACCATCATGATGCCGGGCAGGAAGGCGCTGCCCCCTGCCGGGCGAGGACGAATCCCAACACCATACCCGATGGCGAGGCCGGCGAAAGGACTGCTATGACCAATGAACAAGCTCATGGTGCCCGATTACCCGCCCAGCGTTGATTCCGCGTCGCTGTTGTAGCTCGGCGACAGGCGGGGAAAACAGTGAAGAAACACTGTTCCTTGTGTAGCTCGCAGCCGCGCCAGCCGCTAGCATGGCAGCATTATGGAGATGACCATGCCCGATTTCAGTGAACTGCTCGACCACGGCCCCTTTATCCGCCTGCCTGACATGCTGCCGGGCCAGACGTCCAGTCCACTGGAGCGTTACCTGGGCCATTATGGTCTCGATGCGCTGCGCAGCGAGGACATCACCGTGCATGCCGGTCACCTGGAGGCCGAGGGCTTCCGCCTGTGGGCTCAGCTGTGGACACCGCGCAAGCCGCGCGGCACCGTCTTCGTGGTCCACGGCTACTTCGATCACCTCGCCCTCTATCGTCATCTGCTGGCGCACCTGCTGCGCAACGGCTGGCAGGTCGCCTTGTGGGACCTGCCGGGCCATGGCCTGTCATCCGGTGAGCCCGCCTCCATCGATGACTTCGGCGACTATGTCGGCTGCCTGCAGGCCTTCCAGGATTACCTGGAGGATCACAGCCTGGCGCCGCACCCGTGGTTCGGTATCGGCCAGAGCACCGGCGGCTCGGTGCTGGCCACCGACGCTCTGATGCGCGGCGATGAATCGCACTGGCAGGGAATTGCCCTGCTCGCACCACTGGTACGGCCCTGGGGCTGGTCGCAGTCACGCTGGTTGCACAGCATGGCGCGCCCCTTCATCGATTCCATTCCGCGCAAGTACCGCGCGAACACCAACGATGTGGCCTTCTACGAGTTTCTCAGCACCAATGATCCGCTGCAGGCTGATCGCCTCGCGGTGAAGTGGGTGACGGCGATGCGGGAGTGGATTCCCCGGCTGCGCGCCCTGCCTCCTTGCTCACTGCCGACCCTGATCCTGCAGGGCGAACAGGACACCACCGTCGATTGGCAATGGAATCTCGGCGTACTGGCCAGCAAGTTCCCCAATGCACGCATCTACCGCCACCCCGAGGCCCAACACCATCTGGTCAATGAAGCCGAGCCGATTCGTCAGGAGCTGTTTGCCGAGCTGGACGCCTTTCTCGATGCCCTGTCGCAGCGCCCGTCAGACCTGCCGCAGCAGGGGCGCACGGCATGATGGCCATGCATCGCCTGCGCATGCTGGCCGCGACCCTGCTACTCTCCACGCTGGCGGGCTGCATGAGCCTGGACCAGGTGCCGCGTGCCGAACGCGACCCCATCTATGGTCTCGGCCAGAGCGCGGCGCGCCTGATCGCCGAGCAGCCCTGGACACCCCCGCTCGAGCAACAGGTATTGCTGCTCGCGCCGCCCGAGGTGGATGCCACGCTGCAGGCCAACCCGGGCGCGCTGAACGAGGCGCTGACACGCGCACTGCTGGCGCTCAAGAACGGGCCTCAGGTACTCAACTGGAGCACCGACCGCCCCGCCGTCGATAGCCGTCAGTGGCGTCTCGAGACCACCCTCGAGGCCAGTGGCATCGCGCTTACCTTGTCAGACCGCACGCTTCAGCCGTACCAGCTGCAGCTGACGCTGATTCGCAGCGCCAGTGCCGAGCGCAATGAGACGCGCACCTTCACCCTGAGCGGCGCCTTCGACCAGGCGGCTCTCGAGTCGCTGGCGCGCAATCGCCCTGAGCCCTGAGCTCCAGGCCTTGAGCTCTGAGTCTTGCGCCCAGCTACGCCGTGGCCCCCGCCACCTCTGATACAGCTTTTATCGTTTCTGCTTTTCCGGAGCCAACATGACCACCGCCAGTCCCCGTCGCTTTCTTGCCCACCTCTATCAGGATGGGCCGCATAACCCGTTCCCCGGCATCAAGGCGCTGGAACGCAGACTGGGACACGCACTGCCGTATCAGTATGGCTCCAACGAAGGGCTCGACATGCCGCACCACACGCTGGGCGGCGCGCTGGGCACCGCCCTGGCCGACCTGAGCCGCAGCTATGCCGACGCCGATGCCTGGCAACTGCGCCAGCAACTGGCTGAGCGTCTGGGAGTCGCGTACGAGAACCTGCTGGTCGATGCCGGGGCCGACAGCCTGCTGGCACTGGTAATGCGTGCCACCGTCTGTGCGGGCGAGCGCGTCATCACCAGCGCCGGCACCTATCCGACCCTGGCGTACTTCGCCCGCGGGCTGGGTGCCGAGGTCATCGAGGTGCCCTACAGCGAGAGCTTCGCCACTACCGATGACGCCTCATCGTCGCGACTGGCACCGGACCTCGCGACACTGCTAACCGCGGCAAGGCAACATGATGCCCGCGTCGTCTATCTCGCCAACCCTGACAACCCCAGCGGCCACCTGCATTCTGACGCCGATGTGCGCGCTCTGCGCGACGCCCTGCCGGAGAACTGCAGCCTGCTGCTGGACGAGGCCTATCACGACTTCCGCCCGGACGCCGCCCACGCCGACCATGCGCCGATGGCGCGCACCTTCCGCCTGCGTACCTTCTCCAAGGCCTATGGGCTGGCGGGCCTGCGCCTCGGCTTCATGATCGCCGAGCCTGACGATATCGGCATGCTGACCAAGGTGCGGATTCACTACGCGGTCAGCGCCCCGGCAATGGCCGCAGGTGAGCTGCTGCTGGCGCACCCTGAAGAGGCGGCAGCGCATATCGCCGGCGTGATCGACTGTCGCGATCGGCTCGCCGAGCACCTACACTCGCTGGGTGCGGAAGTGCTGCCCAGCGCAACCAACTTCCTCTGCGTGCGCCTTAAGAGCGCCGAGCTGGCAGCGCAGGTGCAGCAGCAGCTGATGGCTCAGGGCGTGCTGATCACTCGCTCCCCGCACCCTTCGCTTGGCCACATCCTGCGTATCTCGACACTCGAGGACAGTCTGGTGCCGGGCCGTCTCGCGCGTCTCGAGCAGGCCATCGCCGAAGAGCGCCGCTCATGAACGATTTATCGTGAGGGCCTCGCGATGACGCTGGTCAGCCTCGCGGCCCGCGCCTTGAGCAGTCTCGCCGTGGCGGGCGCGAGCCTCTGGCTGGTGCCCGCACTGTGGTTCCGCCTGCCGGGGCCGGAAGGGCTGCGCACCACCGTGGCTGCTCTCGCAGCGGTGCTGGGCCTCGTGTGCGTGATTGCCCTGTGGTGGCCGCAGGCCAGCACGATTCGCTGGCGGCTGATGGGCAGCTACCTGATGCTGCTGGTCGCAAGCCTTGCCTGGTGGGCCAGCATCACGCCACGGGCGGACCGCGACTGGGCGCCGGAGGTGGCACATCTGGTCGAGGGGCAGGTGATCACACCGGCACGGGACGAGGCATCACCGGCAAGCGCCAGGGACGAGGCTGCCACCCAGGGTGAAGTGCTGCATCTCGAGCAGGTACGCAACTTCGTGTGGCACAGCGCAGAGGATTACAAGCCGCACTGGGAAAGCCGCGACTACCCGCTGGAGGAGCTGACCTCGGTGGATCTGCTGACCAGTCACTGGATGGGGCCGCAGATCGCCCACACACTGGTCAGCTTCGGCTTTGCCGATGGCCGCTATCTGGCCTTCTCGGTGGAGATCCGCAAGGAGCGCCACGAGCAGTTCTCGACCCTCGGCGGCATGTTCAAGCAGTACGAACTGGCGGTGATCGCCGCCGACGAACGCGACATCATCCGCGTGCGCAGCAACATGCGCGGCGAACAGGTACACCTCTACCGCGTGCAGATGCCGCGCGAGATGATCCGCGAGCTGTTGCTGGCCTACGTCGACGAAGCCGAGACATTGCGCACTCAGCCACGCTTCTACAACACCGCCACCAGCAACTGCACCACCCTTGTCTACGCGATGATGACGCGCCTGACCGACGGCCTGCCGCTGGACTACCGTCTGCTGCTCTCCGGCTATCTGCCGGAATATGTCGCGGACCAGGGCGCCCTGAGTGACGCTGCGCCCTTCGCGGAGCTCAAGGCCAGCAGCCTGATCAACCCCGCCGCCATCGCCGCCGACGATCACCCGGACGGCGACTTCTCACGCCTGATTCGTGAGGGCATCCCCGGCGCGGACAGACCCTCCTACTGAGCTCGAGCAGGGCTGACGTCCTGATCCGCCGGCATCAGGCGCTGCGCTGCTGGGTGCCGGCACCCGGGCGAGCCGGGTCCCTGCCCATCATGCGGTCCAGTTGCCGATAGCCGATAGCCTCCATCAGCTGCGGCCGCTGCACGCCATCCTGGTCGATCAGATCACTCAGTGTCAGCGCGACACGCAGCACCCGGTGATAGGCGCGCGCCGAGAGATTGAGGCGTGACAGCACGCCGGCCAGCCACTGACGCTCGCCGTCTTCCAGCTGGCAGGCGGCTTCCAGCGCGTGAGTATCAAGATGAGCATTCAGGCCACCGCGTGCCAATTGGCGCGCGCGAGCGGCCAGCACTCGTTCGCGCACGCCGGCCGAGGCCTCGCCGGGAGTGGCGGATGTCAGCTCCTCGGCGGGCAGGCCAGGTACCTCGACCTGCAGGTCGATGCGGTCCAGCAACGGGCCGGACAGGCGCGCCTGATAGCGCTGGATCTGCGCCGGGGTACAGCTGCAATTGCGGCGACTGTCGCCGAGGTAGCCGCAGGGGCAGGGATTCATCGCCGCGACCAGCTGGAAGCGCGCCGGGAAGCGGCGTTGATGGCTGGCCCGCGAGATCAGGATACGACCGCTCTCCAGCGGCTCGCGCATCACTTCCAGCACGCCACGGTCGAACTCCGCCAGCTCATCCAGAAACAGCACGCCATGATGCGCCAGCGACACCTCGCCCGGGCGCGGCTTGGAGCCACCGCCCACCAGCGCGACCCCACTGGCCGTGTGGTGCGGAGCACGAAAAGGCCGCTGACCCCAGCGCTCCATGATCGGCAGGCCACATACCGAGCGCACCGCCGCGACTTCCAGTGCCTCCCCTTCGCCCAGTGGCGGCAAGATGCCGGACAGGCGACTGGCCAGCATCGTCTTGCCGGTGCCCGGCGGACCAGCGAATAGCAGGTTGTGGCCGCCCGCCGCGGCGATCTCCAGTGCCCTGCGTGCCTGATGCTGGCCACGCACCTCGCTCAGGTCGGGCTCTGGCAGGCGCGCCTGGGGAATGATCGAGCACACATGCGCTGTGAGGCGCTCGCGCCCCAGCAGGTGGGCCACCAGCTCCAGCAGGTGGCCCACCGCCAGGACTTCCAACTCCTCGGCGAGTGCCGCCTCGTCGGCATTGCCGCGCGGCACCACCAGCGTCCGCCCCGCCTTGCGACAGCAGAGTGCGGCTGGCAGCACGCCAGTCACGGCGCGGATGCTGCCATCGAGCGCCAGCTCACCCAGGCACTCCATCGCAGCTACGGCTTCTTCCGGTATCTGCCCTGAGGCAACCAGAATCCCCAGCGCAATGGGCAGATCGAAGCGTCCGCCTTCCTTGGGGAGGTCCGCTGGCGCCAGATTGAGGGTGATACGGCGCGCCGGAAACTCGAAGCCGGCATTGAGCAGCGCACTGCGCACCCGCTCACGACTCTCCTTCACCGCCGCTTCCGGCAAGCCGACGATGGACAGCCCCGGCAAGCCGTTGGAAAGGTGTACCTCCACCTGAACTTCCGGCGCTTCGAGACCAAGTGACGCGCGCGTGCGCAACATTGCCAATGACATGAGTCTTCCCTGCGTGATGCCGCCTCTCAGTTGCACGGCGCAATCGGAGCAGGCCCTGGCCTGCCATGAGCACGAAGGCACACACCGCTGCCAACCCTCCCAGCATGGCAAACCTCATACCCCCCAGACGGCGAGCGCCTCAACGCTCGGGCGCTCGACAATTGCCGCAAGGCTTCGCATCCCCCCACGACACTGCCATGCATCACCTGAAAATGTGTGTTCAGATGACGATTCTCGCGCATATAACGTAAACCTCTTTACGCCCCAGAATACCGAAATTACTGGATGCGTAACTAATAGACAGGCTGTGGGCAAGATTACATAATCATCGCGTGTGGACATTTTTTGAGCGCTCAAAACTTCATCAGTCAACACGCTGATACCATCGATGATCAAACGTGCCAACGTCAGACCAGGCAATCCACAGCCTTCACATCTCCAGTCAACAGAAATTAAACTCAATAAGCACAGACAGGTTCTTGGACACTCGACTCAGTCGAGTGATGAAAGCCATGTCAGAGATCAGGTTGAATCAGAGAAGGCGCATGCGCTGCGCTCGAGGAATTTGCACGAGTATCGGGTTGTTGATGCCTAGGGATTGGCGCCTGAGGACCTGGCGCTGGGTGACGACTTGTTGCTGCCTGGTAGTTGAGAGCATCTGGCGCCCTGCGGATGCGGATGCGGCTGCGACTGCCATTTCAGCTTCACGCGTCGCAACGCACCCGGGTGCTGACGATGCGGGTCGCTCGCCAGCATTGCCGACAAGCGCTCACGGCGGATTAAAAGTAGCGGTTTCGCCAGCACTTTCCACGCAAAAGCGCCTGTTTTGGCGCATTTCAGCACCACCAGGCGCCACACGGGAATGGCGAGAGGCCGACTTGATACCTGCCTGCACCAAGAAAGTGCTCATACAGGGGCCATGGCGCCCTCGAGAGAACCACAAGAGTGCCGCCGGACGGGGACTGCTGTATATTTGATCGGTTGTCCCGGCCTTGCCGGGATGACCGCCAAGCTGTCTCACGGAACGCCGCCGATGCGCGGCAGAGAATCGTCCAACCCACGGAAAGGGCCAGCCATTCAGGACGACTTCGGCTTGTTTCAGGAGCACTACCCATGCAAGACATGCTTGCCCCGCTGGCATCCCTGGCGGATGTGATCGGCATGCTAGGCACCACTCTGGTCGTCGGCGCCTTCTTCCTGCTGCAGCTCGGCAGACTCGATGCCCGCAGCCTGACCTACAACCTGATGAATCTGAGCGGGGCGATCCTGCTGTTGATCAGCCTGTGCATCAATTTCAACCTCGCCAGCTTCGTGATCGAGATCTTCTGGATCATCGCCTCAGTGGTAGGTCTGGTGCGCTGGATGCTGGGCACTCGTCCCCAGACTGCCTGAGGCTTCCCCCGGAATCAGCGGCGCCCATGACGCAAAAAACCGCCACGCCCCGAAAGGGCGTGGCGGTTTTGGTTCAGCCGTCACCTGACGAGTCAGGCGTCGCGCTGGCGCTCGATCTCCGCGGCGTGGCTGGCGGCTTCACGCTTCGCCACCGCGGCTTCCCCCTCGTCATCCACTGGCATGGCGGGCTCGGCAGCCGGCGCATTGCCCGCTACCAGCCCTTGCTTTTCCAGCAGTGCCTCAAGAGCGATGACCTGCTTTTCCAGCGACTCGACACGGCTGCGCGTACGCGTCAGCACATCCATCATGATGTCGAAGTCTTCACGCGAGACCAGTTCCATGCGGTCGAAGGCACCGCGCATCACCCCTTGCACGGACTTCTGCAGCTCTTCCGGGCCATGCGAGGCATCCTGCAGGCGCTCACCGATCTGCTGGGCCATACGCCCGATGACGTCATTCTTGAACATGCTGCACCTCAGCCGTTGCGGGCCGGCAGCCGCGTCGTGCGGACTGCCGGTCAGAAAATGATGACACCCCTGTACATGGGGCCGTCGTGTCCTGCTGCAAGGATACGCAACCCTGGAGTCGGGTGCATGCCCCGCATCGTCCTGCACCAGACAATCCTCATCGGCAGGCACACACCTGCACCACATTAGCACTTGCCCCCACACCCAAAGGCGCAGAAGCAGCACCATTACGGTGCATGCCAGGTGACCTCCGGATTCAGCCATCTTTGCACAGGCCGAAAGACGGTCAGCCATCTGGCGATAACCAGATGAGTTACAAGGATTTTCAGCCTCATGGCACATCTCGTGCGATGCACTTGTCAGGAACAGGCCGCCAGCTCATCTGACTGGCCATGCTTAACAAGAATGATCATTCCGGTAGCGAACGGGGGCAGCACATGAAACTGATCACCGCCATCATCAAACCCTTCAAGTTGGACGACGTACGAGAAGCACTGGCCGACAACGGCGTGCAGGGGATTACCGTCACCGAAGTGAAGGGCTTCGGACGTCAGAAGGGGCACACCGAGCTGTATCGCGGTGCCGAGTACGTCGTCGACTTCCTTCCCAAGGTCAAGATTGAAGTGGCTATCGATGACAGCAGTGTGGAATCGGTACTGGACGCCATCACCCAGGCGGCCAACAGCGGCAAGATCGGCGACGGCAAGCTGTTCGTCACTCCGCTGGACGATGTCATCCGTATCCGCACCGGTGAACGCGGCGCCGACGCTGTCTGAGCCCCGCGCACAATAACAAGGAGAACCCCGCATGAACGAGATCATCGAGGTCAAGTACGCACTTGATACCTTCTACTTCCTGGTCTGTGGCGCCCTGGTGCTATGGATGGCAGCCGGCTTTGCCATGCTCGAGGCCGGTCTGGTCCGCGCCAAGAACACCACCGAGATCCTGACCAAGAACGTGGCGCTGTTCGCCATCGCCTGCACCATGTACATGGTCGTCGGTTACCACATCATGTACTCGAGCGCCGAAGGCGGCTTCCTGCCGAGCCTGGGCTTCCTGATCGGTGCCGAGAATACCGCTGAGGAAGCGCTCGCTTCCGGTGGCGACATCTACTACAGCGCACGTTCCGACTTCTTCTTCCAGGTGGTGTTCGTGGCAACCGCCATGTCCATCGTCTCCGGTGCGGTCGCCGAGCGCATGAAGCTGTGGGCCTTCCTGGCCTTCGCCGTGGTCATGACTGGCGTCATCTACCCGGTGCAGGGTTACTGGACCTGGGGTGGCGGCTTCCTGAGCGCAGCGGGCTTCAGCGACTTCGCCGGCTCCGGCATCGTGCACATGGCCGGCGCTTCCGCCGCTCTGGCAGGTGTGCTGCTGCTGGGCGCTCGCAAGGGCAAGTACGGCAAGAATGGCGAGATCAATGCCATCCCGGGCGCCAACCTGCCGCTGGCCACGCTGGGTACCTTCATCCTGTGGCTGGGATGGTTGGGCTTCAACGGCGGCTCCGAGCTGGTGCTGTCCAACATCGATGAAGCCAACGCGGTCGCTCAGGTCTTCGTCAACACCAATGCCGCTGCCTGTGGTGGTGTCATCGCCGCGCTGATCCTCGCCCGTCTGTGGTTCCGCAAGGCTGACCTGACCATGGCCCTCAACGGCGCGCTGGCTGGCCTGGTCGCCATCACTGCGGGTCCGCTGGCACCGAGCGTCGGTGCTGCCACCCTGATCGGCGCCGTCGGCGGTCTGCTGGTCGTGTTCTCCATCGTCGGTCTCGACAAGCTGAAGATCGATGATCCGGTCGGTGCCATCTCCGTGCACGGTGTGGTCGGTCTCTGGGGTCTGCTGGCCGTGCCGCTGACCAATGACGATGCCACCTTCTCCGCACAGCTGCTGGGCGCCGCCTCCATCTTCGCCTGGGTGTTCATCGCAAGCCTCGTGGTGTGGCTGATCATCAAGGCCATCATGGGGATCCGCGTCAGCGAGGAAGAAGAGTACGAAGGTGTGGATCTGGCCGAATGTGGCATGGAGGCCTACCCGGAATTCACCTCCAGCCGCAAGTAAGCCTGGACGTGACAGCATCTGCAGCCTCAAGACTCCCGCCACCTGGCGGGAGTCTTTTTTCCTGACTGGATAAGCGGTGTATGCTTGAGTTAGAGACCGGCGTGACGAGCAGGCCTCGTTACCCGCACCATCACCCAAGGAGAGACACGATGAAACTGGTCACTGCCATCATCAAGCCATTCAAGCTCGACGACGTGCGCGAATCCCTGTCGGAGATTGGCGTGCAGGGTATCACCGTGACCGAGGTCAAGGGATTCGGCCGCCAGAAGGGCCACACCGAGCTGTATCGGGGTGCCGAGTACGTGGTCGACTTCCTTCCCAAGGTGAAGCTGGAAGTCGCGGTGGATGACGCCATGATCGATTCCGTGATCGAGGCGATCACCAATGTCGCCAACACCGGCAAGATCGGCGACGGCAAGATCTTCGTCTCACCACTGGAGCAGGTCATTCGCATCCGTACCGGCGAGACCGGCAAGGACGCCGTCTGAGCCTCTGGCGCAAGCCCCTGGCTGACGTGCTGCCCCGACCGCTGACATGAGCACACAAAAAACCGCAGGCCATCGGCCTGCGGTTTTTTGTTTCAGCACTTGCCGTTCATGCGTGATGCTCGCGGATCACTTCTCGACGAAGGCGCGCTCGATCACATAGTCACCCGGCACGCCCATCTTCGGCGAGATGGCGAAGCCACGCGCATCCAGCATGGCGCTGATGTCGTCGAGCATCGCCGGGCTGCCGCAGATCATGGCGCGGTCGCGCTTCGGATCCAGCGGCGGCAGGCCGATGTCCTCGAACAGCTTGCCGTTCTCGACCAGGTCCGTGATGCGGCCCTGGTTGCGGAACTCCTCGCGCGTCACGGTCGGGTAGTAGATCAGCTTCTCGGCGATCTCTTCGCCCAGATACTCGTGCTTGGGCAGCTCTTCCGCGATCATGTCGGCATAGGCCAGCTCGGAGACATGGCGCACACCGTGCATCAGGATGATCTTGTCATAGCGCTCATAGGTTTCCGGGTCCTGGATGACACTCAAGAACGGCGCCAGGCCGGTGCCTGTGGAGAACAGGTAAAGATTCTCGCCCGGCAGCAGATCGTCCAGTACCAGCGTGCCTGTCGGCTTGCGGGAGACCATGATCTGATCGCCCGGCTGCAGGTGCTGCAGGCGTGAGGTCAGCGGGCCGTCCTGCACCTTGATGGAGAAGAACTCGAGGTGCTCCTCGTAGTTCGGGCTGGCGATCGAGTAGGCGCGCATCAGCGGCTTGCCTTCGACTTCCAGGCCGATCATCACGAACTGGCCGTTCTTGAAGCGCAGGCTGTCTTCACGCTGAGTGCGGAAACTGAACAGCGAATCGTTCCAGTGATGGACGTCGATGACTTCGGTTGTGGTCAGACTGCTCACCTGATGGCCTCCCGGGGCGTGACCCCTCGAATTCAATATTCTATCTTGGCATAAACAAATAACAGCTTATGACCCAATGAACTATGCAGCGATTGTAGTCACTGCAGGGTTATGCGTTAAATGGTTTATCTGGATATAGGTTATCTAGTTTACCAATATTGGTTGCGAATGAATCGTATTTCAACCTCGATCGTGCAGGATCCGTCCGCTCTGACGGCGAATCCTGCGTTGCGTTCACTTTCGCCTCCTCACCTCTGCCCCTTCACTGCATGCCCCGGGAGGTCGAATGCGCTACAGTCTTCGCCAGCTGGCCGTCTTCGTGGCGGTGGCGCGGCATGACAATGTCTCTCTGGCCGCCGACAGTCTGGCCATGTCGCAATCAGCGGCCAGCACGGCACTGGCCGAGCTGGAACGTCAGTTCGATTGCCGGCTGTTCGATCGCCATGGCAAGCGCCTGCGACTCAATGGCCTGGGGCGTGAGCTGCTGCCCAAGGCGATCGCACTGCTGGACCAGGCCGAGGAGCTGGAGCAGCTGCTTGGTCAGCAGGACGCCACCGGCTCGCTGGAGATCGGCGCGACGCTGACCATCGGCAACTACCTGGCGCCTCAGATCATCGGTGACTTTCTGCACCATCATCCCGCCAGCCGTGTCGAGCTGCACGTGCACAACACCCATCAGCTGATCGACAAGCTGGTGCACTTCGAACTGGACATCGGGCTGGTGGAAGGCGAGGTGGAGCATCCGCTGCTGGAGGCGACCCACTGGGTCAGTGATCGGCTGAGCATCTTCTGTGCGCCGTCACACCCGCTGGCACAGGGTGAGGTCACGCTTGAGCGTCTGCTGGCGGCACGCTGGATCATGCGCGAGCGTGGCTCCGGCACACGCGGCACCTTCGAGCAGGCATTGCGCCCGCACCTGGAAGGGCCTTCGACCAGCGTTTCCCAGCGCCTCGACATCATGCTGGAGCTGGAACACACCGAAGCCATCAAGCGCGCCGTGGAAGCGGGGCTCGGCATCGGCTGCATCTCGCGCCTCGCGCTGAGAGATGCGTTTCGGCGCGGCAGCCTCGTCGAGCTGCCCACTCCATGGCTGGAGCTGACCCGCGCCTATCGCTTCGTCCACCATCGTGATCGCTTCATCACCCAGGCGATGCGCGAATTCGTCGCCGGTTGCCGCAACCTGAGCGGCAGCGCCTCACGCAGTGACGAGATCATCCTGCCGCAGGTACCGTGATTCGCACATGCACGGCCTTCAGCAACCGAGCCTGATGGCACAGAGCATCAAGGCACCATCCCTCTTGTCACGGGAATCACAATAATAGTGACCACTTACACACAGACGCCGCCAACGTTACCGCTGGCGGCGTCCTGGTCTCTGGATGACGGGGGGGTGTGATCAGTGAGTCAGGCCAGTGAAACGTGCCTTGATCTCATCAGCGCTCTCGTGGGAGAGGTCCTTGTCGACGGTTTCCGTCACCAGCTTGGCGACCGGCTTGTCGAGCTTGTCGCGCAGCGCCCCCAGGAACTTGGGCGCAGCGGCGATGATCAACTCATCGAACTTGCCGTCATTGGCCGTCTGCTTGAGGTATTGCGCGACTTCCTTGGCGAAGAAGTCCTGATGCTTGTCAGAGGTCGCGCCATCATCGCCAGTCTGATGCAGGCTGCCGTGACCGCCGCTGGATTCACCCTTGCCACCGGTTCTCAGGTCACCGGTATGCTGGCGGCTTTCAGGATGTACGAGGCTTTCCACTTCGGTGACCTTGCCAGCGGCACGGGCAAAGATACGTGCACGGGCGGCGTCGGCAGCAACGATGTAAGTAACCATTTACACACTCCCTGTCTCTCGTAAGGCGTCGTTGATGAGGAATGACGATCATCGCTTCGCTTTCAATTGACTACATGCTGGCACCCTTGCGCACATTCAACCCTTGCCGCTCATTTCCCGCTCACCACCCCGCCAGCCCGACGCCGGAAGATCGACAGGAAAGCAGATAATCAAAAACGCCAGGGCCGCCCCGAAGGGCGGCCCTGGCGTCTGATGCCTGTCACTGGCGACTGACTGGCTTGCGTGCTGCTGGTCTTACCAAGCTTGCCAATCCAGCTCCTCCGATGCAACGGGTCTGGCAGCGCGGGGGCTGGAGTCCTGTGCGGAGAGAGTGCCAGCGCTGCGTGTCGCCATTGCGGGCGGCTGCGCAGGGCCATCCAGACGGAAGCGTCCCACCATCTCGGCCAGACGCGCCGACTGCTCGGAAAGCGCATCCGCTGCCGCGGCGGATTCCTCGACCAGCGCCGCATTCTGCTGTGTCACCTGGTCCAGCTCGGCTACGGCGCTGGAGACCTGTCCGACACCGTGATTCTGCTCCTGGGTGGCATGGCTGATCTCGCCGATCACCTCACTGACGCGCATGACGCTGGCGACGATTTCGTTCATGGTGCTGCCGGCCACCCTGACCTGTTCGGCACCATTGCGCGTGCGCTCGTTGGCGGAGCTGATCAACGTGGCGATTTCCCGCGAGGCCTCGGAAGAGCGCTGGGCGAGGGTACGCACCTCACCGGCCACCACCGCGAAGCCACGCCCCTGCTCGCCGGCACGGGCCGCCTCGACGGAGGCATTCAATGCCAGCAGGTTGGTCTGGAAGGCGATGGAGTCCATGACACTGACGATCTCGGTGATCTTGCGCGAATCATCATCGATGCCCTGCATGGTGGTGACGACCTCTCCAATCACCTCACCGCCGCGACGCGCGACCTCACTGGCCGACTTGGCCAGCCCGTCAGCTTCATGTGCGGAGTCCGCGGACTGGGCGACGGTGCCGGAAATCTGCTCCATCGAGGCCGAGGTTTCCTGCAGATTGGCCGCCGCCTGCTCGGTGCGTGACGACAGATCCTGGCTGCCCTGGCTGATCTCGGCGGCGGCGGTCTGCACCGCACCGCTGGCGAGGCGAATCTCGCTGAGCACGCCATTGAGGGTCGAGACGAAGCGGTTGAAGGCATTACCGATCTCGGCGACTTCATCACGCCCGCTGACCTGAATGCGCCGCGTGAGATCGCCCTCCCCCGCGGCGATATCCACCAGCGCATCACGCACCAGCGCCAGGCCGCGCAGACTGCGACTGGCGATCCACGACATCACGGCAGCGGCTCCCAGCAACACCAGCAGCGTCATGGCCAGCGTGGTCCACAGCTGGGCATAAAGCGGTGCATCCGAGTCGGCCACATCCAGGGCCAGCGCCAGACGCCAACCGGCATCACCCAGCCCTGTCGAATCAAGCTCGGCACTGAACATGCGGTACTCACGCTGCTGGATATCGACCACCAGTGCCGACTGGCCAGCGGCCACCAGGCGACTGCTGCTGGTCAGGGTCTCGGGCGTCAGGGCCGATGCGAGTGCACTCATCGGCTTGAGCACCAGGGCATCATCCGGGTGGGCGATCAGCGTGCCGGTATCGTCGATCAGGAAGGCGAAACTGTTGGGCGTCGGCGAGAGTTCGGCGACCGTTCGAGTGATGAACGCCAGCGGCAGATCACCACTGACCACGGCGACCAGCCGTGAGCCACGATAGACCGGCGCCGCCACACTGATTTCCAGTTCGCCACTGGTAGCTCCGACATAGGGCGCCGTGATGACGGGCTTGCCGGCCGCTACCGCCGCCTGGTACCAGCCGCGTTGGCGCGGGTCATAACCTGCCCGCCCCGGGCGCCCATCGAAGTAACGGAAGCGACCATCCGGGAAGCCGACATAGGTCTTGCTGAAGTCGCCCTGCTTCATCGCCTGGGTCAAGGCGGCATCGGGGAAGTTCTCGAGGCTACTGGCCGCGATTCCGCTCACCGCATTGATATGTACGCTGAACCACTGGCTCAACTGGGCGGCGTTCGATCTCAGCAACTGTTGCTGGTAGTCGCTCTCATCGGCATGCGTATTGCGGAACGTGGTCCAGGCATTCAGGCTGCTGACGACCACCAGCGCCACCAGCACTATCGCCACACAGGCTAACGTGATGCGCGCACGCAACGAGGCAAACATCGCCACTCCTTGGTTCGAATCCATCGGGAAGGGGGCCGGGGGCCGCCAGCGCAGAGCGCGTCGATCTGCCCTCGGTGGCAAGGCATGCGGGCATGCGGTGTACCGGCATCATCATCGGCACGTGCCGCCCTCTGTATCGGCATGCCCGGCCTTTCCTTTACCCCGCCAGCCACATGCAACGCTCCTCCATCGTTGCCGGAACCGACACGGCCGTCGCGACTCCCGGACATGACGTCGATAGCGAAGTGCGTGCTAACATCCGCCCAACGCGGGGTACCGCCTGCCCGTCTGCCACCGCTCCCCTCATCCTGTGGTCTTTTTCGGAGAAGTTTCGATGCGCAATCTGCTCCTGATGCGCCGCCCGCTGCCCCGGCGCGTGCTGGTCACCGCTCACCTGATGCTGCAGCTGGGATTGCTGGCGGCTGCCTGCGGCTGGACGCTGCAGCACTTGACGCCCATCGGGCCTGACAATTCGCTGGTCGCGCAGTGGCCGGTACTGGCGCAGGGTGCCGGCGGCTTCCTGCTCGCCTTCGTGATGACGCGCCTGCTGTTCGAGTTGCTGATGGCGCCGCATCACCTGCTGAGCATTCGCGGGGCCAATCACACCCTGGATGCCGCGGCGCTGGTGACGCGCTCCATCTCGCGCCGCCCGGCGGTGCACGACAATGACGACAGCTGGGTCGGCAAGCCGCGCAGCGTCACCTGGCCGCGCGAAGGCGAAGAAGCCCCCGCTGCCACAGCGGCGACGGCGACATCTGCCAATGCTCCTGCCGCTGCATCGCCCAAGGCCGCGGCCAAGCCGCAGGAGCCAAGTCTGGGTAGCGATGAAGAGCTGCCAGACACCCGCAGCAGCAAAGTACGCCGCACCGAGCCCAGCCTCTAGGCAAGCCTCTTTATTCAGAGGAACGAATTGATAGTGATCACCCACTAACTACTTTGCGACTCACACACGAAAACGCCCCGCGTGATGGAAATCACGCGGGGCGTTGTCTTTTGACGGCTTACAGCATCCGATCAGTCCGTGGCCTCAATGCCCCAGAATCTGGCTGAGGAACAGCTGAGTCCGCTCGGACTGCGGGTTGTTGAAGAACGGCTCCGGCGCGTTCTCTTCGATGATCTGGCCCTGATCCATGAAGATGACGCGATCGGCGACGGTCTTGGCGAAGCCCATCTCGTGGGTCACGCACAGCATGGTCATGCCCTCATTGGCCAGTTCGACCATGACATCCAGCACTTCCTTGATCATCTCCGGGTCCAGCGCCGACGTCGGCTCATCGAACAGCATCACCTCCGGGCTCAGGCACAGCGAGCGCGCGATCGCCACACGCTGCTGCTGGCCGCCGGACAGCTGACCGGGGAACTTGTGGGCCTGATCGGCGATGCGCACGCGCTCCAGGTACTTCATGGCTTCCGCTTCCGCCTCGCGGCGCGGCCGCTTCTGCACCCAGATAGGCGCCAGACAGCAGTTCTCGAGCACCGTCAGATGCGGGAACAGGTTGAAGTGCTGGAATACCATGCCGACGTTGCGACGGATCGCCTCGATCTGCTTGATGTCCTGGGTCAGCGGCATGCCGTTGACCACGATATCGCCTTCCTGATGCTCCTCGAGATGATTGATGCAGCGGATCATCGTCGACTTGCCGGACCCCGAAGGGCCACAGATGACGATACGTTCGCCCTTGCGCACGCTCAGGTTGATGTCGCGCAGCACGTGGAAGTCGCCGTACCACTTGTTGAGGCCCTTGAGCTCGATCATCGGGCGCTCATCGGCGCCGGTGTTGCCCTGCGAGGCGGATGTTGTCGTTGTCATGATGAAGATTCCTTGGCGCCGTGATCAGCGCTTCTTGTGACCGGTATGCAGCAGGCGCTCGAGATACTGGCTGTAGCGCGACATGCTGAAGCAGAAGACCCAGAAGACCAGCGCCACGAAGGCATAGCCCTCGATGGAGTAGCCCAGCCATTTGGGGTCGGCGAGACCGGCCTGCACGATGGCGAGCAGATCGAAGAGCCCGATGATCAGTACCAGCGAGGTGTCCTTGAACAGGGCGATGAAGGTATTCACGATGCCGGGAATCATCAGCTTGAGCGCCTGGGGCAGCACGATCAGCCCCATGTTGCGCCAGTAGCCCAGTCCCAGCGCCATGCCAGCCTCGGTCTGCCCCTTCGGGATCGCCTGCAGGCCACCACGCACCACTTCCGCCATGTAGGCACTCTGGAACAGGGTGATGCCGATCAGCGCACGCACCAGCTTGTCGAGATTGACCTCACCGGGCACGAACAGCGGCAGCATCACCGAGGCCATGAACAGCACCGTGATGAGCGGCACACCGCGCCAGAACTCGATGAACACCACACAGATGCTCTTCACGATCGGCATTTCGGAGCGACGCCCCAGCGCCAGCAGGACCCCCAGTGGCAGTGCCGCTACGATACCCACCACCGCCAGCACCAGCGTCAGCATCAGACCGCCCCACTCGTGGGTGCCGACGATCTCGAGGCCGAAGCTGCCGCCATGCAGCAGGAAGTAGGCAATGAAGGGGAACACCGCCAGGCTGACGATGGCGACCCAGCCCTTGGCCGGCAGCTTCGGAATCGCCAGCCAGGCGATCAGAGCCGCAAAGACGGCGAAGACGATATCGACCCGCCAGGTTTCCTCACTCGGGTAGAAGCCGTAGATGAACTGATCGAGACGCGCACTGATGAACACCCAGCAGGCGCCCTCCCCCGTGCAGTCCTCTCGTGAGGTACCGCTCCAGCTGGCATCGATCAGCGCCCATTGCAGGCTGGGCACCACCAGCAGGTAGACCAGATACAGCGCGAACAGCGTGAACAATGTATTGATCGGTCCGGCGAACAGATTGGCTCGCAGCCAGGCCACCGCGCCGATGCTGTCGCTCGGCGCCGGACGGGAATCGATCATCTTCTCGGTGACCCGTGACAGGGTCTTTTCAATCGACATGGGCAGACCCTCAGCGCTCGACCAACGCCATGCGGGCGTTGAACCAGTTCATGAACATGGAGACCAGCAGACTGATGGTCAGATAGACCAGCATCGTCATGGCGATCACCTCGATGGCCTGACCGGTCTGGTTGAGCGTGGTACCCGCGAAGACCGAGACCAGATCGGGGTAGCCGATGGCCGTGGCCAGCGACGAGTTCTTGATCAGGTTCAGGTACTGGCTGGTCAGCGGCGGGATGATGACGCGCAGCGCCTGCGGCACCACCACCAGACGCAGTGTCATGCCACCGGACAGCGACAACGCCCGTGAGGCTTCGGTCTGGCCGTGCGGTACCGCTTCGATGCCGGAACGCACGATCTCGGCGATGAAGGCTGCGGTATAGACCGACAGCGCGACCCACAGGGCGAGGAACTCGGGAACGACCGTGATGCCGCCACGGAAGTTGAACCCCTTGAGTTCCGGCAGCTCCCAGCTCAGCGGCATGCCCATCGCGAAGTAGGCCAGCAGCGGCGCCACGATGATCAGACCGAGCGAGATCCAGCCCGCCGGCAGGCGCTGACCGGTACGTGCCTGCCGCTGGCGGTTCCAGTAGCTGAAGATGCCGCTGGCGACGATGGCCAGCACGAACACGGCGATCACCACCGAGAAACCGCTGGAGGTGATGGGGGCCGGCACGAACAGACCACGCACGTTGAGGAAGAATGCCTCGCCCAGCGACAGCGAGCCACGCGGACTCGGCAGGGTTCTCAAAACGGCGAAATACCAGAAGAAGATCTGCAGCAGCAGCGGGATGTTGCGGAAGACTTCGATATAGACCGCCGCCAGTCGCGAGATCAGCCAGTTGGGGGACAGACGCGCGACCCCCATGATGAAGCCGATCACGGTCGCGGCAATGACACCCAGTGCGGATATCAACAAGGTATTGAGCAGGCCGACGATGAAGGTATCGCCATAGGTGGATTGCTCGGAATAGTCGATCAGGCTCTGCAGGATGCCAAAGCCTGCGGTGTTGTCCAGAAAGGCAAAGCCGGTGGTGATGCCACGGCTTTCGAGGTTGGTCAGGGTATTGCTGACGATGATCGCCAACACACCGAACACGCCTGCCAGCATCAATAGCTGGAAGATCAGTGCCCGCTTGGCCGGGTCACGCCAGAATGGCGGCTTGACCGTGGCCGGCGGGCGAGAAGCAGGTTGTGTCATACAGGCAATCTCCGCCGGAAAGCTATGCGACTTCCGCCTGCCGTCCTATCGAACGGCAGGTCAGTTATCTCTCGGCACTCGATGAATGGGTCACGAGGAACAGGCTGGGCCTCATCAACTGGGGGCCCACATGACGCTGGCCAGAGGAAGTGGAGCAAGACGCTCACTTCCCCTGGCCAGCGTCCTTGCTCAGCCTGTCATGAGGGGCAAGGCCCACCCGCAGTACAGGGCGAGCCCGCGCATCAGCGAACCGGCGGGGCGTACTGGACGCCGCCATCGGTCCACAGTGCGTTCAAGCCACGCTCGATACCCAGTGCGGAGCCGGTACCCACATTGCGCTCGAACATCTGGCCGTAGTTACCGACCTGCTTGATGACCTGGTAGGCCCAGTCAGCCGGCAGCCCCATGGCTTCGCCGTAGTTGCCATCGGCACCGACCAGACGCGCGACGTTCGGGTTGGTATCTGCCTTCTTCTCTTCGATGTTGTCGGAGGTCAGCCCCATCTCCTCGGCATTGATCTGCGCGAACAGGGTCCATTTGACGATGTTGAACCACTGGTCATCGCCCTGACGGACGACGGGGCCCAGCGGTTCCTTGGAGATGACTTCCGGCAGCACCATCGCGGACGCCGGATCGGAGAGCTTGATACGCAGCGCGTAGAGCTGGGACTGGTCGGAGGTCAGAACATCACAACGGCCAGCCTCAAAGCCCTTGACGGTCTGATCGGAGGTATCGAAGACGACCGGTTCGAAGGACATGTCGTTGAGGCGGAAGTAGTCCGCCAGGTTCAGCTCGGTGGTGGTACCGGACTGGATGCAGACTGCCGCGCCGTCCAGTTCCTTGGCACTGGAGACGCCCAGGTCCTTGCTGACCATGAAGCCCTGGCCGTCGTAATAGTTCACGCCAGCGAAGTTGAGGCCCAGTGAGGTGTCACGGGTCGCCGTCCAGGTGGTATTGCGGGACAGGACATCAATCTCGCCGGACTGCAGCGCGGTGAAACGCTCCTTGGCCGTCAGCGGTACATAGCGCACCTTGCTGGCATCACCCAGCACGGCTGCCGCGACGCCGCGGCAGACGTCGACATCGAGGCCCTGCCAGTTACCGGCGTCATCCGGTGCCGAGAAGCCCGGCAAGCCGGTGCTGACGCCACACTGGACAAAGCCCTTTTCCTTGACGCTATCCAGGGTCGCGGCACTGGCGCCTGTCGCCATGGAGGCGGCCAGGACAGCGGCGCTAGCGATCAGCAGTGGCTTCTTGTTGTTATGCATCGTGATTCCCTCGCGAAAGTCTGGAGTCCGCTCGATCAGCCTCGAGTCAGAAGTGGTGCAATGCATTGCATGGCACCTATCGACAATAGCAAGCCGCGTTCCAATTTCCGCCTATCGCGTGATCCGCTGCGTTCAACGCTGAAAAAAGCATTGAAGCCCAGTGATATAGGCCAAATCCTCGGGGTGGGGCGGCGGATCATTCCGCACGAATGGCGCTCAGTTAGGCTCATGGTGGGACCAGTTCGCCTCATATCGGTGCAAAATAAAAACGGCCGTTTCATTGCGAAACGGCCGTTGGCGGTGCAGCGATGTAGCGCGAGTGTCAGATTGCGACCAATGTCTCGGTCTGTCTGACTCAACGCTTGTTCATCCCATCAGGCACGTTTTCGTGCCTGATGGGGCTTGCTTGCCACCGCAAGGTGCATGCGGATCACTTCTCCAGCAGGCGCTGCATGAAGGGCGGTAGCACCAGGGCGGCGCGATGGCCTTCGACGGTATAGAAGTCACGCGCGAAGGTGGCGGCAGCGGCGTCTTCCTCGCGGAAGGACTTCACATCACAGCCCTTGCCCGCCAGGGTGCAGCTCCACCAGCCGGACGGATACACCGGCTGCGGGAACGGCAGGGTCGCGACGCTATCAAAGCCCGCTTCGCCCATGTCGTTGCGCAGGTCCTTGATGATGGAATCGGTGTGATAGAGCGGAGACTCGCTCTGCTGCACCATCAGGCCGCCCTGCTTGAGGATACGATGGCAACGCTTGAGGAAGTCGGTCTTGAACAGACCTTCCGCCGGGCCGACCGGATCGGTGGAATCGACGATCAGCACATCGATGCTCTCGTCCGGGCAGTTGTCGACCCACTTGACGCCATCCTCGAACAGCAGCTCGGCGCGCGGGTCGTCATTGGACTCGACCAGCGCCGGGAAGAATTGCTCGGAGGCACGCGTGACCGCCGGATCGATATCGATCTGGGTGACCTTCTCCACGCCCGGGTGCTTGAGCACCTCACGCAGGGTCCCGCAATCGCCACCGCCGATGATGACGACACGCTTGGGGTCTGCATGAGCGAACAGCGCCGGATGCGACATCATCTCGTGATAGAGGAAGTTGTCACGGTCAGTCAGCATCACGCAGCCGTCCAGCACCATCAGATTGCCGTAGGTCTCGGTGGCATAGACTTCGAGATGCTGATAAGGAGTCTGCTCGTCATGCAGCTTGTGGCTGACCTTGAGCGAGAAGGCGCTGCCGTGGCGATCGAAGATTTCGGTAAACCAGGAGCCATCGAGACGTTCGGTCATGGGGGACCCTCGCATTGGATATCACAGACGGGATATCAAGGTATGGATAGAGACGGCACGATGGCCATCGGAAATTGCGCCAACCAGCACTGCGCCAGCATCAAGCCGGCAGTTCACGGCCCGCATGACGATCACGTGTCGTGATGCGTTACATGCCGGGCAAGCGCCAACATGGCGCAGGCGCTGCACCATAGCCAAAGACGGGCGGAGTGGAAAGTGTTGATGCATGACAATTTCAGTCAGGCCGCGTATCGGTGACACGCGGCCCGGGGGAGAGGCTCAGCGAGAGGCCGGGCCGAGGCGGGCCAGATGGAGAATCAGCCTGACGCCCTGAAACACTCCCAGCCCGATGAGGATGCCGGCGAGGTCCGCCAGCGCATCCAGTACTTCAGCGCCGCGATAGGGGATCGCCAGCTGCAGACATTCGATGGCGACGCCCAGCAGCAGCAGGACCGGCAGGATGATCAAGCTGGTCAAGCCCGCCAGCCGCGTAGTCAGCGCCAGCAACGCGAAGGCAGAGAAATGCTGCAGCTTGTCCCAAGGGAAGGTCTGCTCCGGATGCGGCACGCCCGGGGAGAGCGTGCCGAACAGGATCAGCAACAGACACAGCAGCGCCACGAGGGCCCAACCGCGGCGCGGGATGAGACGCTGCTCGACCGGCGTCACGCTGACGCCCCCGCTTTGCGGCCATCGCGGTGCCCGGCCTGCCATGGCGCCGGGTGCACTGCCCGGCGCCCTTCTGCTGGCAGCCCTGCTGCTTGCCACCTTCTACAGGCAGCTACAGGGGTGACAGCAGAAAAGACCATTAAGGGCATCCCCATCAACCGCGGGCAACCGGTGTCGCATTGGCGGCGTCATCCTGATGGTAGGCCGGGCTCAGCTCGTGCAGCGCATCCATCAGGGCATTGACGTTACCCGGGTCGGTGAACTGGCTGATGCCGTGACCCAGATTGAAGATATGGCCCGGCCCCTGGCCGTAGCTGTCGAGGATACGCCCGACTTCGGCACGAATGGCGGCCGGCGTACCGAACAGCGCATTCGGGTCCAGGTTGCCCTGCAGGGCCACACGGTGGCCGACACGCTCACGCGCATTGGACATCTCGGTGGTCCAGTCGAGGCCGACGGCATCACAGCCGGTGGCGGCGATGTGCTCGAGCCATTGGCCACCATTCTTGGTGAACAGGATCACCGGCACACGGTTGCCTTCGCTGTCCGGCTTGAGGCCGGCGACGATCTGCTCCATGTAGCGCAGCGAGAACTCGAGGTAGGCCGGCGTGGACAGGGTGCCGCCCCAGGTATCGAAGATCTGCACCGCCTGAGCACCCGCAGCAATCTGGGCATTCAGGTAGTCGGTAACGGCCTGCGCCAGGGTGTCGAGCAGCTGATGCATGGCTTCCGGATTGGAATACATCAGGCCCTTCACGTGACGGAAGTCCTTGCTGGAACCGCCCTCGACCATATAGGTAGCCAGTGTCCACGGGCTGCCGGAGAAACCGATCAGCGGCACGCGACCGTTCAGCTCACGGCGGATGGTGGACACGGCACGCATGACGTAGTCGAGATCACGCTCGACATTCGGCACGCTCAGCGCCGCGATTTCCTCGGCAGTCCGCACTGTCTTGCGGAATTTCGGGCCTTCGCCAGTCTCGAAGTAAAGGCCCAGCCCCATGGCATCCGGGATGGTCAGGATGTCGGAGAACAGGATGGCGGCATCCAGCGGGAAGCGCTCCAGCGGCTGCAGCGTCACCTCGCAGGCACGCGCGGTGTCCATGCACAGGTCCATGAAGCCACCGGCCTGACCACGGACTTCGCGATATTCCGGCAGATAGCGGCCAGCCTGGCGCATCATCCAGACGGGAGTACGGTCGACCGGCTGACGGGCCAGCGCGCGCAGGAAGCGATCATTCTTCAAGGTCATCGGAATCACACATCAGCTCGGGGAATGTCTCGGCATTCTATCAGAGCCTGAGAAAAATCCCGCCCATCGTGGTGATGCAACAAATACATTGGCAAATCGCCCCACCTTATAGTCCCTTTGCTGGCGTCATCCGGCCATTGTGGTGGTGGCGGCAACAACGCTTTTCCATACAGAGCGATGAGTCATCGGCCACAGACTGGTAAACTCGCCACATGACTGCATGCTGGCCGCAGGTATCTCGAGCGACTCATCGAGACATTGCCGGACTGCCGCATGCCCGCGCTTTTTCAGCCCGGCGATTGTCCGGGCGTTCGAGGTGAACAGTGACCATTCGATTCATCGCCGCCTCGCGGCTGCCAACGCCCTGGGCGACCTTCACCATGCACGGTTTCGAGGATGAGACCACCGGCAAGGACCACATCGCCCTGACCCTGGGCGACATCGATGACGGCGCGCCGGTGCTGGGCCGCGTGCATTCCGAGTGCCTGACCGGCGACGCCCTCTTCTCGATGCGCTGTGACTGCGGCTATCAGCTGCAGGAAGCGCTCAAGCGCATTGCCGCCGAAGGCCGCGGCGTGTTGCTCTATCTACGCCAGGAGGGCCGCGGTATCGGTCTGCTCAACAAGATTCGCGCCTATGAGCTGCAGGATGGCGGCGCCGATACCGTCGAGGCCAATGAGCGCCTCGGCTTCGGGGCTGACATGCGCCGCTACGATATCTGTGTGCCGATGCTGGAGCATCTCGGCGTCAGCACGCTCAAGCTGATGACCAACAACCCGCGCAAGGTCGATGCCCTGACCCGTGATGGTGTCACCATCAGTGAGCGCCAGCCGATCACCACCGGCCTGAATCCGCACAACGAGCACTATCTCTCGACCAAGGCGGGCAAGCTGGGCCACATGATGGCACTGGATGATTTCACCCAGGCAAGCGACGTAGATATCGAGCGCAGCGAGTAGCCACGCGCGGGGGGAGCCTGATTGGCTCCCCCTTCCTTTATAGGCAGATGACTGGCTGGCACAGCGAGCGTGACATGACGACGTCACCCGCCAGGAGTAGGCTGGAGTCGAACCCGCGCCGGAGACACCGCCATGCGCAAAGACTCAATGGCTGAATCATCACAGCCTTCTTCATCGCAACCTCAGTCATCACCGCCTTCGTCAACACGGCCCGCCTCGACACCTCCTCAGGCATCACCCTCTTCCAGCGCATCGCCTGCCGATGACGCAGATTCACGCGACACCTCCGCAACGCCTGCTCTCTATACCTGGCTGGAGGAATGGCTACACAGCGCCAGCCACGGCATCGGCGCCGTCATGGGTCTCGTCGGCATGATCGTGCTGATCGTGATGGCCAGCCTCGCCGCCGAAGTCGACCCCTGGAAGATCGTCAGCGTCAGCCTCTACGGCCTGACCCTGGTGGTGCTGTATGCGGCCTCGACGCTCTATCACGGTATCCGTCACCCACGCCTGAAATATGCCTTCCAGCTGCTGGATCACTGTGCCATCTATCTACTGATCGCCGGCACCTATACGCCATTCCTGCTGGTCAATCTTCGCGGCCCGACCGGCTGGACGCTATTCGCCATCATCTGGTCGCTCGCGCTGGGCGGCATCTTCCTCAAGCTGCGCTGGCCTGAACGCTTCAGCGCCCTGCGCGTGAGCGTCTATCTGCTGATGGGCTGGTTGATCGTGTTCGCCTCACCGATGCTGGTCGAGAAGCTCTCCGAGACGGGGCTCGTCCTGCTGGTCGCCGGCGGCATCACCTATACCCTGGGCGTGATCTTCTTTCTGATGACGCGCCTGCGCTATCACCACGCCATATGGCACCTGTTCGTGCTTGGTGGCAGTACCTGCCACTTCTTTGCCATCTATACCGCAGTGCTGCCGTATTCCGTGTGACGTAGTCGGGGGCCGCCACGCTGGCCAGCGCTCTTGAGCACATCGGCTTGAAAGCACAGGTTTGAGAACACGGCACTGAGAACACGGGCAAGCCACCTCAAAAAAGCGGGGAGGGTCGTCATGACCCTCCCCGCTTTTTTTCGCGATTTTTTGACCCTTCAAGACTCATCCCTCACAGCACTGTTTCCTTGAGGCGCTATTTTCTTGAAGAGCTATTTCCCTGTGGCGCTATCTTCCTGAGGAACGAAGACCGGCAAGCGATACCGGGTTCCGCGCCCGACACCGTAACTTTCCAGTACCTGCTTGGCGGTCAGATCGGCGAGATCGCGGGCGGCGGTAGGGTCGGAGGTATCAACCAGGGCTCGGTATTCGGCGCGACCCACGCCCTCTTCGTCATCTCGCTCCAACAATGTCAGTACCAGCTCGCGCTGGCGGGCATTCAGCGGCGTACGCGCGTGCTCCAGCCACAGACGCTCGGCGCGCTGGACGCGCTGGTAATGGAAGGCCGTCCGACGACCGGCGTCGCGCAGGCGCAAAAGCCACCACTCGGCCCAGACATTCATGTCACCGGGCGCTGCATCCTCCACCTCACCATTGAGCGCGCGGTCCAGCTGCGGCGGCAGCTGATGGCCGCTGGCAGAGGTCTGAGGCTTGCCGAGATAACGCTGCTCCAGCTCGCGCAATTCATCCTGATGCTCGATCACCACCGAGAACAGCGCCTGGCGGCGCCAGCAGAGTTGCTCCAGCGCTTCCGGCTCCCAGCGCTCGGCGACCTTGCCGACAAACTCGCCCTGCTGCTGCAACGCGGCCAGGGCATCGATTCGTGTCAGCCAACGCATCAGCAGCAAGCGCCCGATCAAGCCGTTGCCCAAGGCCAGCGGTGCGAGCGCCTGCCAGTGCGCATGCAGCTGCAGGGCATTCAATACTCCTGAGTTATCCACATCCGGTTCTTCCGTCGCCAGACGCTGCCAGAAGACATCCAGCTCCCGGTCCAGCGCATCGGGGTTCTCCGCCGGAGCGCGATAACGCAAGCGCTTGAGACCGTAACGACCGCTGACCGCTTCGTAGCGCGCCTCGCGCCATGTACCGAGTGGCTGACCACTACTACGCGGCAGGAAAGGCCCCAGACGCCGATGCCACTCGAGCACCTGTTGGCGGGTCAGCGGCTGAAATGCCGTGCGCACGACTTCCAGCGTCACATCCACGAAGACTTCGACACCAGGCGCCGGTCCGCGCGGTGACTCCTGATGGCCGGACTCCAGCCCCAGCGCCTGATACAGCGCATCACGCAACGCCGCCCGCCCGAGCACCACACCGGACAGCTGGGCACTGGCTTCCATCTCTTCGCTGAGGAGCGTCGCCTCGAGACGCAGGCGTTGTCGGGGATAGAGATTCTGTCCCTGAGCGACCAGTGGCGACATCACCGCCTGGGTCGCCGCCAACTGCCCCATCAAGGGCATGACCTCCAACCGCCCCCGTGGCCAGTCAGGCTGCTGCCAGATCCACATAAGTTGTTACTCCCATTGAGGTTTTCATCAACATCTTATCAAAAAGATCCGCAATAAACCATATATCGAATCAACAAATGATACGAAAAATAGACAATATGCGATCACCGATCTCGAATTGATCGATTGCATGTCATGAAAATCTAATAAACCTCTCAACCCCATGATTTTCATCGGATATGTCGCCGCTCATATCGCATTAGTGCTGCCTACTCCCTCATAACGACCAATAGTTGACCATCATTACGAAATAGACCAATCATCGAATCATGAATAGATACGAAAAAGAATAAACAGCGCATCATTCAGCGCCTGATGGCTGAAACCCATCCTCGATCGATGGCTTGCCTCGCGCCGCCCTGGCGCACCGCACTGTCTCGAACTGACCTGGCTCGAACTAACTGCCTCGAGCCGACCTGAGTCAGCCATCACCAGACAGCCAGGGGTGCCCCCGGGCGGCTGACGTCGCTGAACGCGCAAGGCGACCTCTCAACCTCGCCAGGCGTCCTGCAAGCGCCTCCAAGGCCCAGAAACGCAAAAGGCGCCACCCTGATATCAGGATGGCGCCTCGTGGCGTGTACTCGCTCTCAGAGCGCTCTCATGGCTTCATTGCAGGACATGCAGGACAGATCAGCCCGTCAGCTTGGCCTGTGGCGGCGTTCCATGACGGCTTTCGACATCAGTTCTGGCAACAGGGCTCAGTGCTGCTGACGCTCCTCGGCGGCCTGTTGCTCTCGCTGACGGGCCCGCTCGCAGGCCGGACGCGCCCGCACCTCTTCGCCCCACTGCTCAAGCACGGCCGGCAGAGGTTGCCCGGCCATCTGCGCCCAGCTGAGGGTCTGGGCGAGGAAGATATCGGCGACACTGAATTCATCGGCCACCAGCCAACCCTGACCACCGAAGCGGCGCTGAAGTGCCTTGAGAGCACGCTGGAATTCCCATTGGGCTGTCTGCTTGATGGCATCACAGCGTTGGTCCTCCGGCAGCGCGAAGGTGTGCTTGGCCAATGTCCACAGCGGCTGCTCAAGCTCGGTGGTGAGGAAACTGAGCCATTGATCCATCTGTGCCTGTCCAGCCAGCGATTGTGGCAGCAGTCGCCCTTCTCGCGCTGCCAGGTAGCGGCAGATGGCGCTGGACTCGAACAGGACCAGCTCACCATCCACCAGGGCTGGCGCCTTGCCATCGGGATGAATGGCCAGGTATTCAGGGCTGTACCCCTCACCGGCCTTCAGATCCAGACCATGAATCCGGTATTCGAGTCCCAGTTCCTCGAGTGTCCAGGCGACCCGCAGCGAGCGGGAATTCGGGTAGCTGTAGAGAGTCAACATGGTCGGGCGCACTCCGTGGCGTTGCGGTGGTGACTGGCGCAGGTGACGGCTTTCGCGCCGGCCAGGCCCTGGCTGCTTGAGCATAGGGCTTGATGGTCATCCAGCATGGGCGGGAAGTCGCGGAGATTCCATGCATCCTTCGCCGTCTCGGCGCAGGCAGTCACGCAACGAAAAACGCCTGTGGACAACTCGAACGCTCGAGTCATCCACAGGCGTTTCGGTATTGCATGCCACCAGGATCAGCTGGCGAGGCGAGCCTCGATACTGGCGCGAATGCCGGCGGCATCCAGACCGCAATCACGCAGCAGCTCGACCGGCTTGCCATGCTCGACGAAGCCATCCGGCAGCCCCAGCAGCAGCATGGGCTGGGCCAGTCCCGCGTTCAGGTAGAGCTCGGCCACGCCGGCTCCCGCGCCACCCGCGATGGCATTCTCTTCGACGGTCACGACCAGGTCGTGCTCCGCGGCGATCTCGAGCAATGCCTCACGGTCCAGCGGCTTGATGGAGCGCAGGTTGAAGTGGGTCGCGTCCAGCGCCTCGGCGACCTCGGCCACCGGCGTATTCATGCTGCCCACGGCGACGATGGCGACACGCACCTCGGGGCTGCCACTGATACGACGACGGTATTCCCCCTGGCCGATGGCCATTGGCGTCAGGTCGGCAGCGGTGGCCACTCCCGGCCCGGTACCGCGCGGATAGCGCACCGCGGCCGGCCCGGGGTGGGCCAGTGCCGAGCTCAACATGCCACGGCACTCGGCCTCATCGGCCGGCGCCATCAGCACCAGCTCCGGCACGCAGCGCAGGAACGACATGTCCAGGCTGCCGTGATGGGTCGGGCCGTCTTCGCCGACCAGACCGGCACGGTCGATGGCGAAGGTCACGTCCAGTTTCTGCACCGCAACATCGTGGATCAGCTGATCATAGCCACGCTGCAGGAAGGTGGAATAGATCGCCACCACCGGCTTCATGCCCTCACAGGCCATGCCCGCTGCCACTGTCACCGCGTGCTGCTCCGCGATGGCGACATCGTAGTAGCGATCAGGGTATTCCTTCGAGAAGCGCACCAGATCCGAGCCTTCCCGCATGGCCGGCGTGATGCCGATGACGCGCGCATCAGCGCTAGCGGCGTCACACAGCCAGTTGCCGAACACGCTGCAGTATTTCTGCGGCTTGGGAGCCGGTGCGTCGGTGACGGCAGGCGCCTGCTCGGCTGCCTGGGGCGCGGCCTTCTCGAGCTTGGTGATGGCGTGATAGCCGATCGGGTCACGCTCCGCCGGCAGGAAGCCCTTGCCCTTGCGCGTCACCACATGCAGGAACTGCGGGCCATCCAGATCACGCATGTTGCGCAACGTCTGCACCAGCGCCGGCAGGTCATGGCCGTCGATGGGGCCGATGTAGTTGAAACCCATCTCCTCGAACAGTGTCGCCGGGCTGATGAAGCCCTTCATGTGCTCTTCGGTACGCTTGGCAAGCTCCAGCGCGCCCGGCAAGGGCGACAGCAGTCGCTTGCCGTTGGCACGCATCTGGGTATACGGCTTGCTGGCCAGAATACGTGCCAGGTAACTTGCCAGGCCGCCGACATTCTCGGAGATCGACATCTCGTTGTCGTTGAGCACGACCAGCATATTGGCCTTCACGTGCCCGGCATGCGCCAGCGCCTCGAACGCCATGCCAGCCGTCAGGGCACCATCGCCGATCACCGCACAGGCACGCCGTGACTCACCCGCCGTGCGGGCGCCGAGCGCCATGCCCAGCGCCGCACTGATCGAGGTGCTGGAATGGCCCACCCCGAAGGTGTCGAACTCGCTCTCGGCACGCTTGGGGAAGGCAGACAGGCCATTGTACTGGCGCATGCTGTACATGGCTTCACGACGGCCGGTCAGAATCTTGTGCGGATAGGCCTGATGACCCACGTCCCACACCAGACGGTCATGGGGCGTTTCCAGCGCATGATGGAGCGCCACGGTCAGCTCGACCACACCGAGCCCGGCACCGAAGTGCCCGCCGGTACAGCCGACGCTGTACAACAGGTAGGCGCGCAGTTCGTCAGCCAATTGGCGCAGCTGTGCCGCGCTCATGGCGCGCAGCGCTTGAGGTGTCTCGACCGCATCGAGCAGTGGCGTCGCGGGGCGCGCCTGAGGTATCTCGTCAAACAGCTTCATAGGCGTCAGGAATCAGTGGTCTCGCTCGATCATGTAGCGCGCCAGCACCGCGAGTGGCTCTGCGGCCTCTCCCAACGGTGCCAGGGCATCCAGGGCCTCTTGCAGTAGCTGACCTGCTCGCTCTTGAGCACCTTCGAGTCCAAGCAGCGAGGGATAGGTCGGCTTGTCGCGCGCAGCGTCAGCACCGGCCGTCTTGCCAAGCGTTGCGGTGTCGCCCGTCACGTCCAGAATGTCATCCTGGATCTGGAAGGCCAGGCCGATAGCCGAAGCGTAGCGCTCCAGGGCAGCAAGACGCGAATCCTGCTCGTCGACTGCCACCAATCCGCCCAGACGGACCGCGGCGCGAATCAGTGCGCCGGTCTTGTAGGCATGCATGCGTGACAGCGCCTCTACCTCGCGGAACTGCCCGACCGCCTCGAGATCCAGCGCCTGACCGGCCACCATGCCGCGCCGCCCGGAGGCCTCGGCCAGGGTACGCACCAGGGCAGGGGTGCGTACATGGCCGGTCGTCGCCATCACTTCGAAGGAGAGCGTCAACAGGGCATCGCCCGCGAGAATGGCAGTCGCCTCATCAAAGGCGCGATGCACGGTGGGACGGCCACGCCGCAGATCGTCATCGTCCATGGCCGGCAGGTCATCATGGACCAGCGAATAGGCATGCACCAATTCGAGCGCCGCTGCCGCCGCGTCCAGCGCAGCGCTGTCAGCAGCCTCTTCATCGCAACCCAGGGCACGCCCCACCGCATACAGCAGCACGGGGCGCAGACGCTTGCCGCCACCCAGCACGCTGTAGCGCATGGCGTCCTCGAGACGCTCACTCACCGCCGCACTGCCGGGTGTCAACAACGCCTCAAGCACGGCCTCACTGCGGGCCTGTCCAGAGCGGATCAGCTCGCTGGCCTGCGATGCAGTCGGCGTGACTTGCGTATTCAATCCACCTGACATCACCAGTCCTTCTCCTCGTCCGCGTCACCCGCCATGCTGCCTGCGGCATCGGGCGCCGTAAACGCCGTGGGCGTCAGCGCTCCCTCCGGGCCTTCCACCAATGCCTGCAGGCGCAACTCGGCGCTGTCTAGCCGCTGCTGCGCCTCGCGCGCCAGACTCACGCCCTCTTCAAAAGCGCCCAGTGACGCTTCCAGCGACATGTCGCCAGCCTCGAGCCGCGTCACCAACCCTTCAAGACGGGCCAGGGTGGCGGCGAAATCCTGTGGCACTTCCTTTTCGGCCATGGGTGCTCTCGCTCATCCGACCGGGCGGGCCCGGTGTCTCTGTGTGGAGCGCCAGTATAACCCGAAGGGCTTCACGACGCTGCCCACCCCCTGCGCGTGCAGCAAGAGTCACATCAAACGGCTGTGCTGTGAATTTTTCATGCCCGGCACGCGGACATTTCATCCGGAGGCCCCGTCGGCTGTGATATTCTTTGCTCCCCTGTTGACAGCACGCCCCGCTGTTTCTCTGGCATTTTCTTGAGGTGTGACACGCCAGCAGGTCATGAAAAAGACCAAACGAACAGAAACGCCGGCATGACCGGCGAGAGGGTTGATCCGACAATGGCCAAGACGTCCCTGGACAAGAGCAAGATCAAGATTCTATTGCTCGAGGGTGTCCACCAATCCGCCGTGGATAATTTCCTCAACGCGGGTTACACCAACATCGAACTGCTTCAGACCTCGCTGGCCGAGGAAGAACTGATCGAGAAGATCCGCGATGTGCACTTCATCGGCATTCGTTCCCGCACTCAGCTCAACGAGCGCGTGATCTCCGCTGCCGAGAAGCTCACCGCCATCGGCTGCTTCTGCATCGGCACCAACCAGGTTGACCTGGAAGCCGCACTGAAGCGCGGTATCCCCGTGTTCAACGCGCCCTATTCCAACACTCGCTCGGTCGCCGAGCTGGTTCTGGCCGAAGCCATCATGCTGATGCGTGGCGTACCGGAGAAGAGCGCCAAGGCACATCGTGGCCAGTGGATGAAATCCGCCAAGAACAGCCATGAAGTCCGCGGCAAGACGCTGGGCATCGTGGGCTACGGCAGCATCGGCTCCCAGCTGTCCGTGCTCAGCGAATCCCTGGGCCTGGACGTCATCTACTACGATGCCGTCACCAAGCTCGGGATGGGCAATGCCCGTCAGGTGGCAAGCCTGGAAGAGCTGCTGGCACGCGCTGACATCGTCACGCTGCATGTGCCGGAAATCCCCTCCACCAAGTGGATGATGGGCAAGCAGCAATTCGCGCTGATGAAGCAGAACAGCGTCTTCATCAATGCGGCACGCGGCACCACCGTCGTCATCGAAGACCTGGCCGAAGCCCTCTCCAGCGGCAAGCTGCTGGGCGCCGCCATCGATGTCTTCCCGGTAGAGCCGAAAGGCAACGGCGAAGAGTTCGTGTCTCCGCTGCGCGAGTTTGACAATGTCATCCTGACGCCGCACGTCGGTGGCTCCACCATGGAAGCCCAGGAGAACATCGGTGTTGAAGTCGCCGAGAAGCTGGTGACCTACTCCGACAACGGCACCACCATCGGCTCGGTCAACTTCCCGGAAGTCGCCCTGCCGGCGCACCCGGAAAAGCATCGTCTGCTGCATATCCACGACAACGTTCCGGGCGTGCTGTCACGCATCAACCAGGTGCTGTCCGAGGAAGGCATCAACATCTCTGGCCAGTACCTGCAGACCAACAACACGGTCGGCTATGTGGTCATCGATGTCGACAAGGCCTACGGCAAGAAAGCGCTCGAAGCGCTCAAGACCGTCGACCATACCCTGCGTATCCGGACTCTCTACTCGGAAGCTGATTTCGAGAACTGAGTCCGTGCTCTGCTTCATGGCCGTGGAGCAGAGGGCAGGCAAATGAAAACGCCGCAGCCAGAAATGGCTGCGGCGTTTTTTCGTTGCGGATTATCAGGCGCGTTGGCTCTTCGCGTGTCTTGCTTCCCACTCCCCTCCTTCATGCCTCTGCCATCCATCAGCCGACTTCCCATACTCTGACACTGCCGACCAAGACCAAGGGTGTGTTTCACGTGGAACATCTTTATTCCTCGCAAAACACCTTTTGAATCAAATAGATGAGAAAAGCGCCCGATTGAAAATCTTCTCTCACCGCTCTGACAATGGCGTACCAGCGACGGCCCAGTTTTCCGGCTCCACTTCCTGCAGCACCACCCAGACGGACTGCTCACGCACGCCCAGCACGCGAGCCGTCTCGCGCGTCAACGCCTCCACCAGCTCTCGCTTCTGTTCCTGTGTCTTGCCAGTCAGAAATTCCGCACGAATCATCGGCATGGTTGTCTCTCCTTGTTATTCATGTCTCTTTTTCAGCGTGCCTGGCCAGCCTCGGCTCGCGATTGCCATAGTCGCCTTATGGCGCTGCGGCCTATGTTCCACGTGAAACATCAACCGGCAGCAATAAGCGCAGCCCAGCGGTGTCACTCTGCGGCATAGGCTGGTAAAGAAATTGGCTGCTTTACGATAAAGCAGCCAATCCTCACCACACACCATCCAGGAATTGCTTTTATATCAGCCTGTTGGCGAGCTTGAGCCAGATATCTCAAGCATCATGTTCCACGTGAAACACTGCTTAGACGTAGCAGGTATCGCCCAGCAGCACTTCCTCGACGCGACCCTTCAACAGCATGCCAAGCAGCGGTGTGTTATGGCCGGCACTGACCAGCGTCTCGCTTGAGACATGCCATTCCTGCTCCATATCGATCACCGCCAGATCACAGTACTCACCCACTTTCAGCATGCCGCCCTTGAGCCCGAAGCGTCTGGCACTGAACGTCAATGTCTCGATCAGGCGAGGCAGGCTGAGCAGCTCGGCCTTCACCAGCGCCAGCCCCAGCGGCAGCATGGTTTCCAGGCTGGTCATGCCGGGCTCGGATACTGCGAAGGGTGCGCTCTTGGCAGCGGCTTCATGGGGCAGATGATCACTGACGATGGCATCGATGGTGCCATCGACCACACCGGCCCGCAGCGCATCCCGGTCTGCCGCGCTGCGCAGTGGCGGCTCCAGATGGAAGTTGGCATTGAAGCCTTCCAGTTGCTCATCGGTCCAGTGCAATTGCGCCATCGACACATCCGCACTGATATCCAGCCCTCTGGCCTTGGCATCACGTACCAGCTCGACGGCCCGTGCGCTGGAGAGCAGCGACACATGCGCCCGCACGCCGGTCTGCTCGATCAACAGCAGCCACTGGGTCAGAGCGACCGTTTCGGCAGATTCCGGGATGCCGGCCAGCCCGAGACGCGAGGCTATGGCGCCCTCATGGGCGCAGCCCTGCCCGGCCAAGGCGGCCTCCTGGGCCTGGAACACGACGGTGATATCAAAGGTCCGCGCGTATTCCAGACAACGCCGCAGTACACCGAGATCGCGTATCGGCTGGCGCAGGTTGGTCAGTGCCACACAGCCTGCGGATTTGAGCGCGGCCATATTGGCAAGCAGCTCACCTTCCAGCCCCTGCGTCAGCGCTCCCAAGGGCGCAAGACGCACCCCCGCCACATCACGCGCGCGGTCCAGCAGCGTACGAATATGCGAGGCGCTGTCGAGCACCGGGCTGGTGTCGGGGCGCGGCAGGATGGTCGCGTAACCACCCGCCAGAGCGGCGGCCGACTCACTGACCAGGCTGCCCTTGTAGCGCGGGCCCGGGTCGCGCAGGTGCGCGCCAAGATCGATGAAGGCCGGCGTGACCAGCTTGCCCGCCAGCTCATCACGCTGCTCGGCACTGAAATCCGCCGGTGCTTCGCCGATCGCGATCAGACGGCCGCCATCGAGATGCAGGTCGTACTGGCCATCGCGGCCGTTGGTCGGGTCGATCACCCGTGCATTGATCAGGCTGCGTTTCATGCGCCAGCTCCTCGTGAACGTTCACCCCTGCGCTCGGCGCGCGCCTTCATCTGTCCGGAGACCGCCATCGACAGCACCGCCATGCGCACCGCGATACCGTTGGTGACCTGATCGAGTATCAGCGAGCGCGGGCCATCCGCGACGGCGGATTCGATCTCGACACCCCGGTTGATCGGCCCCGGATGCATTACCACGGCGTCAGGATGCGCGTGTGCCAGGCTTTCGCGGGTCAGACCATAGCGACGGTAGTATTCCGATTCCGAGGGCAACAGTGCGCCATCCATGCGCTCCTTCTGCAGGCGCAGCATGATGACGACATCGACATCCTTCAGCCCTGCTGACAGCTCAGTGAAGACCTGACATCCCAGCGTCTCGACCCCGATGGGCAGCAGCGTCTGCGGCGCGACCACACGCACCTCCGCTGCGCCCAGCGTATTGAGCGCCTGAATCTGCGAGCGAGCGACGCGCGAATGCAGGATGTCACCGACGATCGCGACGCGTAGATTGGCGAACTCGCCCTTGTGACGGCGGATGGTCAACATGTCGAGCATCGCCTGGGTCGGGTGTGCATGGCGACCATCGCCGGCATTGATGATCGCCACATGCGGGGTGATCTGGCTGGCGATGAAGTGCGCCGCGCCGGAGTCGCCATGACGCACCACGAAGGCATCCGCCTGCATGGCCTCGAGATTGACCAGGGTGTCCATCAGCGACTCGCCCTTGGCGGCCGACGAGGTCTTGATGTCCAGATTGAGCACATCCGCCGACAGACGCTTGGCGGCCAGCTCGAAGGTGGCACGCGTCCGGGTCGAGTTCTCGAAGAACAGGTTGGCCACCGTACGCCCGCGCAGCAACGGCACCTTCTTGACCTCGGCATCGCCGATGCCACGGAAGTGATCGGCGGTGTCGAGAATCTCGGTCAGCACGCTGCGCGGCAGGCCTTCGATATCCAGAAAGTGGCGCAGTCTACCCTGCTCATCCAGCTGGACCTGTGCCGGCGAGGCAGCCCGCACCTCCGCGCTGGCCTGCGAGAGATCAAACAGGTTCATGCCGTCACCTCTGTGGTATCGACCAGCGTCAGGCGCAGGTTGTCGGGGCCCTCCAGCTTGATGCGCTTGCCGGGCGCCAGCGCCAGGTTGGCTCCCAGGGCGTCCGGCTGCACCGGTAGCTCACGCCCTGGCAGCTCTACCAGGCAGGCCAGCAGCACGCGGCGCGGACGGCCGTAGTCGAACAGCTCATTGAGCGCCGCGCGCACGGTACGCCCGCTCATCAGCACATCGTCCACCAGCAGCAGATCGCGATTCTCGATATCCGGCAGCTGTGATCCCTGGCCGCCATCCGGCAGGCCCTTGTGGCCGAAGTCGTCGCGCCAGAAACCGATATCCAGTGTCGCGAGGGGCTCCTCAAGCCCCAGCCGCTTACGCAGTGCCTGGGCGACCCAGACACCGCCGGTATGAATGCCGACCGGAATCAGACGTTCACGATCGAGTTCACGGCGCTCGAACAGCAATTCGAGCTCTTCGGTCATGGCCTCGAGCAATGCCTCGACCTCTGGCAGCGTTTCATGTTCTTCGTGCATCTCAGACTCTTGCATGGATATCGCTTCCTATCTTCCCTGCCGGATGGCGGCAAACAGACAAAAAAAACCCGCTTCCGGAAAGGAAGCGGGTGGAGTATTCAGTAACCGACAAGGTCGCCCTCGCCTCGCTGGCTTGCAAACCAGCTTTCGAGAATCAGCTGAGCGGCGAGGCCGTCCACGCCATCATCGCGATAATTGCCGCGGTGGCCGCGCTCACGCGCCAAGCCCTTGGCCGCCTTGGTGGAGCCGCGCTCGTCCCACATTTCCAGCGGCTTGCCGTAGCGGCCATACAGGCGCTTGCCGAACTTGCGGGCTCGGCTGCACATCAGTGTCTCGCTGCCGTCCAGCTCGAGGGGCAGGCCGACCACGAACAGATCGGGCTGCCATTCCTCGATCAGGCGATTGACGACATTCCAGTCCGGAATGCCGTCCCGCACATGCAGCGGTACCAGAGGCGTCGCGGTGCCGAGCATCTCGGTGCCCACCGCGACACCGATACGGCGCGTGCCGAAGTCGAACGCCAGCGCCGTACGGCTGACTTTCCGCTCAGCCATGCCCGATCTCCCGCGACATCAGATTCATGTCGACGCCCAGCTTGCTGGCAGCCGCTTCGAGACGGGACTCACTGTCGGCATCGAAGAGGATGCCACTGTCGCCTTCGACGATCAGCCAGCTGTTCTCCTTCAGCTCGTTGGTGAGCTGGTCCGGCTCCCAGCCAGCGCAGCCGAGGCAGACCATGAAATCATCAGGGCCTTCGTTGCCGGCTATCGCCTTCAAGATGTCCAACGAAGTGGTCAGCGCCAGCTCGTCGGTCACCTGCAGGCTGGAATCCCACTCGCTGGCCTTGCCGCGATGCAGGATGAAGCCGCGGTCCTTGTGGACGGGGCCGCCGTAATAGACCACCTCATCGAGGCGTTCACAGCTGTCGGCAGCGATCTCGAGCTGCTCGAACAGACCGCGCATGGTCAGCTTGATCGGCTTGTTGACGATGACACCGAGGGTGCCCTTGTCATCATGATCACAGAGGTAACTGAGCGAGCCGGAAAAATTGTCATCATCGAGATGCGGCATCGCCAGCAGGAAATAGTCTCGCAGACTTTGCATGGTCCTCCCGAGGCGTCAGGGCGCGCCAGAATCGTTGCCGGGGCCGAATCGCCAAATGCGGGTGATGGTCAGCTGGCTCATCCCCTTGAGACTTTCATCAAAGGGCGCATAAGGAGCCGCGCCGTAGACCGTATCCAGAGCCGCCTGGTCGAGTTCAGCATGTCCCGAGGATTGTAACACTTCCGCGAACTCAAGCTGACCGCTGGGCAGCACGACGGCGCGAATCCGCAGCTCGCCGCTCAGATGAGCAGGCGCCGGATAGTGCTGGTTGCCGAACGTTTGCACCGTGCCGGTCCAGTCGTTGATATAGCGCGCACGGGCCGAGGCACGCGCCGCCTTGCGTGAGGCGGTGTCACCCACCACCTCACGTGACTGGCCGGAGGCCTGGATTCGCTGGACGTCCTGCTCGCTGGCCTGCTGTTCGTTGTCCGGCGTATCCGGCAGCAGTTCGGAACGCGCCACCTGCTGTGACGATGCCTGTTGGGTCGCGATGACCTCGGGGATGCGCTCCGGCAGCACCAGCGCCTGCGTAGCCGGAGCCTGGGCTTCCGCCACGGCCGGCTCGCTGGCCTCGGACGCACTCTGCTCGCCCGGCTGCGGGGGCGCCAGATTGACTGGCCCAGCCTGCACCGCTGCCTCGCGCCCGCTGCCACTGGCCTGCTGGTCCTGCTCGGCCACCACCTGCGAGTCGACGGCAGTGGCGCTGGCCTGACTGACCAGCGTCACATCGAGCATCACCGGCTTGGGCATCGGCGGCACCTCGGGCGGCGTGAGCAGGCCGCTGCCCAGTAACCACCAGCCGATGACGGCATGAACGGCCAGTGCCGCGCCCCATGCCACCACACGGCGATGCCCCCGCGTCACCGGAACATAGGTGATCGGGTCGGTGACGCCATGATTGCCTGCCCACCACTCGACGGGTGCTGCCATACCCCACTCCCTGTCCACGGAACCTCATTGGCAGCTTCGGCTTCCCTGCCGTTTACTGCGAATCCATTGCGGGTCAGCCACTGGCGCCGACCTCACCGCGATATTGCTCAGGCGGGGGGCTGCGCCGCCAGACGCGCTTCGATGGCATCCATCAACAGACCGGCGATATCAGTGCCGCGCTGGGTATCGATCTCGCGCACGCAGGTCGGGCTGGTGACGTTGATCTCGGTGATGTAGTCGCCGATCACGTCCAGGCCGACGAACATCAGACCCAATGATTTCACCACCGGCTTGACCTGCTCGATCAGCCAGTAATCGCGGTCGGTCAGCTCACGCGATTCGCCACGTCCGCCAGCCGCCAGGTTGCCGCGTGTCTCGCCGGCGCTCGGAATGCGCGCCAGACCGAACGGTACCGGTTCGCCATCCACCAGCAGAATGCGCGTATCGCCGGCACTGATTTCCGGCACATAACGCTGGGCCATGATCTGACGGGTGCCCTGCAGCGTCAGCTGCTCGATCACCGAGCCGAGATTGCGGCCATCTTCGGCGACGTGGAAGATACCACTGCCTCCCATGCCATCCAGCGGCTTGAAGATCACGTTGCCATGCTCGGCATGGAAGGCACGCAGCACCTTGTCGTTGGCCGACACGGTAGTCGGCGGGATGCACTGCGGGAACTGCTGAGCGAAGAGCTTCTCGTTGCAGGTCTGCAGCGCAGCTGTCGGATTGACCACCAGCACGCCTTCCCGCTCGGCAAAGCCCAGCAGGTGAACGGCATTCAGGAAGTGTTCGTCGACGGGCGGATCCTTGCGCATCAGGATCACGTCAAGCTCGGCCAGCGGAGTCGCGACGACCTCGCCCAGCTGATAGAAGTTGTCCGGGTCGTGGTAGACCTCCAGATCACGCATCCGGCCCATGGCGCGACCATTCTCGAGATAGAGATCTTCCTGCTCGAGATAGTGCAGCGACCAGCCACGCTGGCTGGCGGCCCACAACATGGCCAGAGTGGTGTCCTTCTTGTAGGCGACGCTGGACATCGGGTCCATCACCACGCCGATCTTGAGCTTGCGAGCAGTCATTGAGGCAACCTTGTGACGACACTGCCAGCCCGGAACGCGGCCGGCAGCGGGGATAACGGAGACTCCCGTCGCGACATGACACCATGGCGCGGGAGCGATGGGACAAGTATGCAGCAGCGCCGTGCTGCTCACCACTGGCGAAACGCCCTTGCCGGCGCACGCTGTGTTGCCGGCAGATAAACAATTCCGCCCGGGCGCCCGATGTTGGGAGATCAGCGCGGCAGGTCACCAAATCGCTGCTGCAGCAAGGTCAGCGCCACCACCGGCGCCGTCTCGGTGCGCAGGATACGCGGCCCCAGGCCGAGCACCTCACAACCGGCGGCGGCCGCTTCTGCCACCTCCTCCTGCGTGAAGCCGCCTTCCGGTCCGATCAGCAGGCTGGCGCGGGCAACGCCGCCCTCGGCCTCGGCCACGTTCAGCGCCTCGGCACCGCCCGGCTGCAGAATCAGGCGCAGCGGCTCATCACGCTCGGCCAGCCACTGCGTCATCGCCACCGGGGCATGCACGACCGGCACGACACTTCTTCCGCACTGTTCGCAGGCGCTGGCCGCCACGCCCTGCCAGTGCGCCAGCTTCTTGTCGGCGCGCTCGCCCTTGAGCTTGACGTCGCCACGCGCGGTATAGAGTGGCGTGATGGCAGCCACGCCCATCTCACAGGCCTTCTGGATGGCGTAATCCATGCGATCGCCCTTGGAGATCGCCTGTCCCAGATGCACCGCCAGCGGCGCCTCGCGGTCATTGGGCACCGCCTCGATCACCTTCACGCTGACGCCCTTGCGGGTCACCTCCTCCAGCACCACGCGCACCTCCTGCCCACGCCCATCGAACAGCTGCGCCTCACTGCCGACCTTGGCACGCAGCACCAGCCCGAGGTGGCGTGCAGGCCCCTCGGGGAGGGCGAAGGACGCCCCGGCGCTGACATTGAGATCAAGATCGGGGCAGTGCAGACGAATGGCCATGGGCGGGGTCTCGCGGACAGAGAAGCAGTGAAAGTGAGCCGCGATGAGTCAATGCAGCATCGCAGGCAAGGCGGCGGCCATTGTCGCCCAGAAACGCAGCGACGGGCCACTGGGGCCCGTCGCTGGTCGTACCTGTCATGTGGCCCATCAAGGCCGGCTCACTGATCAGTGAGCGGTCGCCTCGGCGGCGCCCTGGGCTTCACGCTGCTTGCGCTGCGCGTACATGGCCTCGAAGTTGACCGGAGCCAGCATCAGCGGAGGGAAGCTGCCACGGTTGACCAGGTTGTCGATGGCTTCACGCGCATACGGGAACAGCACGTTCGGGCAGAAGGCGCCCAGGGTGTGGTCCAGCTGCTCGGCAGACAGGCCAGCGATACGGAACAGGCCAGCCTGCTCGACTTCCGCCAGGAAGGCAGTGGTCTTGTCTTCGCCGTTGGTGACCTGAGCGGTGACCTTGATGGAAACTTCGAACAGCTCCTCACCGACCTGCTGGTGCTCGGTATCCAGCTCCAGCGCGACCTTCGGCTGGAACGGCTGGGAGAAGACCGCCGGAGAATTCGGGGCTTCGAAGGACACGTCCTTCACGTAGATGCGCTGCAGGGCAAACTGGAGCTGATCCTGAGCCTGTTCTGCGCCTGCTGCAGCCTGTGCGTTCTGTTCTTCAGCCATGAGACATATCCTTGAGGGTTCGGAGATTTATTCTTGGTTGCGAGCCGGCTTCCAGCAGGCCCGCAAACTTGCCCAGCCAGCGGAGGCAATGACAGCTGGCAGACACTCGGCGAGCGAGCCTGCGACTCAGCGAGTCACGACCGGCAGGCTGTCGGCTTCCCACTGGCCCATGCCGCCCTTGAGCTTGACGGCCTGCTTGAAGCCATCCTTCTCGAGGCGCGCCACCAGCGGTCCCGCCGTCTGGCCGTGTTTGCAGACGATGATCACCGGGCGTTCCTTGTACTTGGCCAGCGGAGTGGTCTCGCTGGTCAGCTGACTGCTGGGAACGTTGACGGCACCGGCGATATGCCCTGCCTTGAATTCCTTGCTGTCGCGGATGTCGATGAAGACACCCTCTTCGCGATTGACCAGTCGCGTGGCCTCGCTGACGCTGACGCCGTGGTTGCCACGCATGGTTTCCATGACAATGAGGGCGACCAGCAGGGCGACGAAGGCGCCGACCAGCAAGGGATGATTCTGCGCGAACTGAAGCAGCTGTTCGATCATGAGACGGGCTAACTCCGCTGTGACGTGCATGCCGACGCGTACGCGGCAAAGGAAATAGACCGCTACCTGAGGTAACGGAGCCAGCATTATACATGACAGGCCCAAGCATGAATGCCGCTGCATGGCATCAAAAAGGCGTAGCCGAGCGATGCGCCGGCTGCTGTCAGCTCAGCCGGGCCGGAGCGATCCACCGATAGCGCGACCCAATCCCGGCGATACACTTGCGACACTTGCACTCGGCACCTTACCACCCCTCTAATAGAGGGCAGAACGAGCAGGTAGTTTTATCACTACATGTCGTCTCCGCCGAGGACTCTTCCTCGCGGATGCGCCACAGCATGGCCACAGGACATGACAGCTGCATGATGTGTCTCCCGCCGAGCATCATCCTGGTATCCCGGCCCCTGCTCACCCCAGATCATTCGTCATCACAGCGAGGAAGTCATGGCAGCTCAAGCACAAGGTCCGCGTCCCGTCGCCCTAATCATCCTGGACGGCTACGGTCATAGCGAAGAGGAGAAGGACAACGCCATCCTCGCCGCCGACACGCCGGTGATGGACCGCCTGCGTCGTGAATATCCCAGCGAACTGATTCACACCGATGGTGGCTTCGTCGGCCTGCCGGACGGCCAGATGGGCAACTCCGAAGTCGGCCACATGAACCTCGGTGCCGGACGCATCGTCTATCAGGACTTCACGCGCATCACCAAGGCGGTGCGTGAGAATGCCCTCAAGGACAATGAGGTCCTGACCGCGCCCATCGATGCCGCCGTCAAGGCCGGGCGTGCCGTGCACCTGATCGGCCTGCTGTCACCGGGTGGCGTCCACTCCCACGAAGACCACACCCTGGCCATGGCCGACCTGGCCGCCGAGCGGGGCGCCACGCGCATCTATATCCACGCCATCACCGATGGCCGTGACACCGCGCCCAAGAGTGCCGAGGCCTCCATCGCGCGTGCCGATGAGCACCTCGCGGGCCTGGGCCTGGAAGACGGCCGTGTCGCCACGCTGGTCGGTCGCTACTTCGCACTGGACCGCGACAACCGCTGGGACCGCGTCGAGCAGGCCTACCGCCTGATCGCCAACGGCGAGGCCGAGCATGAAGCCGCCACCGGGGTCGCCGGTCTGGCTGCCGCCTACGAGCGCGACGAGACCGATGAATTCGTCACCGCCACCCGTATCGGCGATTCCGTCGCCATGCAGGAAGGCGATGCGGCCATCTTCATGAACTTCCGCGCCGACCGTGCCCGCGAGCTGACCCGCGCCTTCGTCGAGCCGGACTTCGCAGGCTTCGAGCGCACGCCGCCCAAGCTGGCCCACGACGGCCTGGTAATGATGACCCAGTACGCCGCCGACATCCCGGCGCCGGCAGCCTTTCCGCCGACCGAGCTGCACAACACCCTGGGCGAGGTCGTGTCCGACCGTGGCCTGACCCAGCTGCGCATCGCCGAGACCGAGAAGTACGCGCACGTCACCTTCTTCTTCTCCGGTGGCCGCGAAGAGGAATACCCCGGCGAGACGCGCATCCTCGTGCCGTCCCCGCAGGACGTGAAGACCTACGACGAGAAGCCGGAAATGAGCGCCGGCGAAGTCACCGACAAGCTGGTGGAAGCCATCGAATCCGGCAGCTACGACCTCATCGTCTGCAACTACGCCAACGGCGACATGGTCGGCCACACTGGCAAGTTCGACGCCGCCGTTCAGGCCGTCGAGTTCCTCGACAAGTGCGTGGCCCGCGTGGTCGAGGCGCTGGAGAAGGTCGGTGGCGAATGCCTGATCACCGCCGACCACGGCAACGCCGAGCAGATGGTGCACCCGGAAACCGGCAATCCGCAGACTGCGCACACCACCTTCGAGGTGCCGCTGATCTACGTGACGCAGCGCGATGCCAAACTGGCCGCCGACGGGCGTCTGTGCGATCTCGCCCCGACCCTGCTGACCATGATGGGCCAGTCGGTGCCGAAAGAGATGGATGGCAAGGTGCTGGTCGATTATGCCGAGGCCTGATAGCAGGCTGCATGGCGCGCCCTTCGGTGCGTCATGCCTCTCGCCCTGCCCGAGCACATCGCTCGGGCAGGGCGACCGCCCCCGAATCTCAAAGCGCCGGAGCCGAGTCTCCGGCGTTGTGCTGTCTGCCTGGCTGCTGAGTCTCGCCCCGCTGGCACTCGCCCCCGTAACGTCCGCCACTGCGCTGGCCGCTGACGACACCGCCACTCTGACCCAGAAGAAGCAGGCCTCCGAGGCGGACCTCAAGCGCCTCAAGCGCGAGATCCAGGCGATGCAGGGCGAGCTCAAGGCCACGGCAGCGCGGCGCAGTGACACCCGCAACGGGCTGGAGAAGATCGAGCGCCAGCTCAACGCCACGCGCCAGCAGACCGGCAAGCTCGAGGATGAGCGCGATGACATCCAGCAGCAGCTGGTGGCGCTGACGCGCAAGCGTGAAGCCCTCAGTCAGCAGCAGACGGCCCAGAAGGCGGCGGTCGCCGAAGAGATGGCCGCCCTCTATCGCCTCGGTCGTCAGCCTGAACTGAAATTGCTGCTCAACCAGGATGACCCCGCACGCCTTGAGCGCCTGCAGATCTATCTGAACCACCTGAGCGAATCACGGCGTGCGGCGCTGGAGCGCCTGGCTGAGCTGAACCAGTCACTGGCCGACACCCGCGCGCAGCTGCTGGCCCGCCAGACGCGCCTGGATGACGTGCGAGCCGGCCTCAAGCGGCAAGCCAGTCAGCTGATCGCGCAACAGAATGAACGCGCCGCCCTGCTGCGCAAGCTGGATGCACGCTATGCCAGCCATGAGGCGAAGATCGCCGAACTGGACCAGGACCGCGCACATGCCAATCAGCTGATACAGACCCTCGAGAAGCGCCTCAAGTCGATCAAGAGCGCACCGCCGCCCAAGACCCGCATCACGCGTGCAATGGGCAAGATGGACTGGCCGGCGCCAGGCAAGGTGATCTCCGCCTATGGGCGTGGCGAGGGCGTCAACCGTGATGGCGTGCTGATTCGCGCGACGCAGGGTACCGCCGTCACGGCGCCGCACGCCGGTCGCGTGGTCTTCGCGGACTGGATGCGCGGCTATGGCAACCTGCTGATACTCGATCATGGTGACAACGTGCTGACGCTCTACGCCCACCTGGCAAGCTTCAGCGTGGGCCCGGGCGACAGCCTGTCACGTGGCCAGCAGCTGGGCAGCGTCGGCAGTAGCGGCGGGCGCGATGGCCCGGCGCTCTATTTCGAAGTGCGCCGCAGCGGTCAGCCGACAGACCCGAGTCGCTGGCTCTCGCGCCGCTGAAGTGCCTGGCAGCGGCACCTCGCGCATCGTCTGATTGTCAGACAACGCTGAATGCCACCGCTACCCAGCGGGCTAGTCGCCAGGCACTCGCGCGGGATATGCTCGCAGTAGCCTGTGACTGCGAGCATGCTGGGAGGTGTGTCCCCTGACATGCCTCGACATCCGGCCCCGGCGCTCAGCGCATTTCGGTACCAGTCGAGTCAGTATCCGTCGAGAAGGAAATCGCATGTCTGCAATGTCGCCGTTCCGTCCTGCCCCGCGCCGCCTGCGTCAGCTGGCGGTCAGCGTGCCGCTGAGCCTTGCCCTGCTGGGTGGCGGACTGCCGGCCAGTGCAGAAGATGTCACCGCGCCGGTCGACAGCGCTCAGGATGCCCGTCAGGGCACTGACCTGCCGCTGGATGAGCTGCGCACCTTCGCCGAGATCTTCGAACGCATCAAGCGCACCTACGTCGATCAGGTCGATGACCGCACGCTGCTCAAGAATGCCATGCGCGGCATGCTCGAAGGGCTGGACCCGCACTCCGCCTATCTGGATCAGGAAGACTGGCAGGACCTGCGCGAGAATACCGACGGCGAGTTTGGCGGCATCGGTATCGAGGTCGGCACCGGCGACGATGGTCAGCTGACCGTCATTGCCCCCATCGATGACACCCCGGCGGCCCGCGCGGGCCTGCAGCCGCGAGACGTCATCCTCAAGATCGACAATACGCCGCTGGATGGCCTGTCGATGTCGGAGTCGGTCAAGTTGATGCGCGGTGAGGCAGGCTCTCGCATTCGGCTGCTGATTCTGTCCGAGGGCGCCGACATGCCGCGCGAAGTGGTGCTGGAACGGGCCATCATCAAGAGCAGCAGCGTCAGTCAGCGCCTGCTGGATCCGGGCTATGGCTATCTGCGCATCAGCCAGTTCCAGAGCGCGACCGGTGACGAGGCCCACACGGCGCTGGCCAGACTGCAGGAAGACAACGATGGTGAGCCGCTCAAGGGGCTGGTGCTGGATCTGCGCAACAACCCCGGCGGGCTTCTCTCGGCCGCCGTCGAGATCAGTGACCTGTTCCTGTCCAGTGGCCGCATCGTCTACACCGAAGGCCGCCTGCCCGACAGCGAGCTCTCCTTCTCGGCCAGACCCGATACCCCGGCGGGCGACACCCCGCTGGTGGTGCTGATCAATGGCGGCACGGCCTCGGCCGCGGAAATCGTGTCCGGCGCGCTGCAGGACCAGCACCGCGCCATCATCATGGGCACCGACAGCTTCGGCAAGGGCTCGGTCCAGACAGTGATGCCGCTGGGCAATGGCGATGGGCTCAAGCTGACCACCGCGCTCTACTTCACGCCCGGCGGACGCTCGATCCAGGCCGAGGGCATTCGCCCGGATGTGGAGGTCGTGCGAGGTCGTCTCGAGCGCGACACGCGGCGTGACTTCAGCGTGCGTGAGGCTGACCTCGAGGGGCGCCTCGACAATGCCAACGCCGCCAGCGAGTCCGCCAGCAGCAAGGCACCCGACAGCCCGGTAGTGGCGGAAAGCGACTATCAGCTGGGTGAGGCGCTCAATCTGCTCAAGGGCATGAACGTGCTGGGGCGCAGCGCGGCGCTCAAGGCCACCGTGCCCACAAGCGACGAGTAAGCATCACGCCATGGTCACCAGATCATCAGGCCACAACGACAAGGCCCCGCCATCTGGCGGGGCCTTGTCGTTGCAGGGGGCATGACATACGCACTTGTATAGAAACATGCAGCGGCATGTGTGGCAGCGGTCGGTCAATCCTGCGCCCAAGCGATGATAGTTTGCGCCCACATACCCGGCAACACAGATACTACATCACCTTCATTCTTGTTACGGCCTGCAGCTGGCAGGCAACTCACCCCGCTGCCCCATTGCCTGACGCATCAGGATACGCTTCAACTCGCCTTGGCCGTCGACGAAACCAAGCCCGAAGTTGCGCAGCAGACGTACGCCCGGTTGACGGCTGCCGAACAACAGCCGGAAGCCATCCATCATCTTGAGCATCATGGCATTGTCGCTGCGACGCCGGCGACGATAGCGCGCCAGCCAGCGCTCATCGCCAAGCGCCACCCCGCGGCGATGCCCTGCCAACAGCTCGTCTGCCAACACCGCCACATCCATCAAGCCCAGATTGACGCCCTGCCCTGCCAGCGGGTGAATGGCATGCGCGGCGTCCCCCACCAGCGCCAGCCCCGGCAGCACATAGTCTTCGGCGTGGCGCTGATGCAGCGGGAAACTGAAGCGCTCACTCGCCCATTCGATGGCGCCCAGCTGGCCTTCAAAGGCGTCTTCCAGCTCACTGCAGAATGCCGCTGGTGACAGTGCCAGCAGGCGCTCAGCCTCTTCTGGTGTGGTCGACCACACGATGGAGCAATGCCGCTCTGCAGCCGAGGCTCCCTCAGCCGGCTGAGCCAGGGCGTCATTGACGGCCAGCGGCAGGAAGGCCAGCGGCCCGGTCGGCAGGAAGCGCTGACGCGCGACGGCCTGATGCGCGAGTTCGGTGCGCACCGTGGCCACCAGCGCAACCTGGCCGGTGTCGTGTTCCCCCGTGGCGATCCCGGCCAGCTCGCGCAGCCGTGAGCGCGCACCATCCGCCGCAACCACCAGCGCCGCAGTGACTGTCCGGCCATCGGTCAGCGTCAGGCTGGTCACTTCCGCCGCTTCTAGCTGGTAAGCATTCACTACTGAGGTAGCGCCCGAGCGTGGCAGCGCCATACCTGCTACACGTGCCCCGAAGCAGCGCGTGATCGCAGGGCAGGTATCGATGGCCTGCTCCAGCGCGGCGAGCGTGACCCGGTTCTCGACGATATGACCCAGCACCGGCACGCCGCTGTCCTCGGCGCTGAACTGGATCTCGCCATTGCCCTCCGCGTCCCACACCTGCATGCCGGTATAGGGCATCAGACGACTGGCGGCGATGGTCGGCCACACACCCAGGCCGCTCAACAGCTGCTGAGAGACCGGCGTCAAGGCACTCACCCGTGGCTCGGGGGCGCTATCTGGTTGCCAGCGGGTCGCGGACTCGCGACCCTCGACCAGCATGACCCGCAGCCCCGCCTGCCCCAGCAGCAACGCCAGGGTGGCACCGACGATACCGGCACCGACGATGGCGACATCGGCATCATGTGCGCTACCTGCTGATCGACCGTCCTTCATGCCTGCTCCCTGTCTCGTAGTACTGTCTCGTAGTACTGTCTCGAAGTTCTGTCTCGTAGCCTGATCTCGAAGACCGATCTCGTGCCCTGATTTCGAAGCCCTGTCTCGTGGTTAGATATCAAGGCGCTGTCAGTGAGGCCCTGTCAGTGACGCCCTGTCTGCGAGGCTCTGCCCACGAGCCAAGTAAGCGAGCACTTACCAACCTCAGCGCTCAATACCCATCGAGCGTTTGGCCAACAGGCGCTTGAGCGGCGAGACCAGATTGAGTCCGATCAGGCCCGCTGCCCGTGCATGCCCCAACCAGCGACTCTCGACCCCGAACAGGCGGATCAGGCCATCGCTGAACAGCACCACATTGTCGCGATCCGCTCCGCGACGCTCCTCGAAGTCACTCAGCACGCTGGTGGCCCCCGGCGACTCGCCACGCGTCAGGCCCGCCTCGATGGCCGCGACCAGGTCGGTCACGCCGCGCAGCGCCAGATTGAAGCCCTGCCCTGCCACCGGGTGCAGGGCGTGGGCGGCATTGCCGAGCACCGCAAGGCCGGGGCGTGTGCCTTCGCTGGCACGCACCAACGACAGCGGATAGGCGTGGCGTTGCCCGACACGGCGAAAGCGTCCGGCGCGTTCACCGAAGGCGCGCTGCAGCGCCTGCAGGAAGTCGCTGTCGGGCAGCGCCATCAGGCTTTCCGTGTCAGCGGGGGAGCGCGTCCACACCAGCTCCATGCGCTTGCCGGCCAGCGGCAGCAGGGCCATCGGGCCTTCACTGGTAAAGCGCTCATAGGCGACTCCCAGGTGAGGCTGGCTCATCTCCACCGTGGCGATCAAGGCATGCTGCTCATAGTCCTGCGCCGCACTGTGGATGCCGAGGCGCTCCTTGAGTCCGGAGCGACCGCCATCCGCCAGCACGGTCAGCTCAGCCTCGATCAGGCGACCATCCTCGAGCGTGAGGCGATGGCCTTGTGCCGTGACAGCAATCTCTGCCACGCGCGCCGGGCAATACCAGGCCAGCGGCAGCTCGGCCAGCTGGCGATGCAGCACCTGGCCCATCCAGGCATTGGGAATCACGTGGCCGAGCGCGGCCACCTCGAGTTCGGAGGCTCGCATGCGCGTCGCACCCAGGTGGCCACGCTCACTGACATGGATGGTGCGAATCGGCGTGGCGTGCTCGCACATCGCCTCCCAGACCCCGAAGTCGGTGAACCGCTGACGTGAGCCCGCCGCGATGGCGCTGGCACGTGCATCGAAACTTGGCTGGAAGCGCCGGGCATCTGCCGTCGCGGCGGGCAGCTCATTGGCCTCGATCACGGCGACACGCAACGCTGCGGCCTCACGGCCCTTCTCGTCGGACACACGCGCCATCAGCGGCGCCAGCGCACAGGCCAGGCTGGCGCCCACCAGGCCGCCGCCGATGATCACGATGTCGAAGTGTTCGGCATCACGCCCGCTCATGGCGTCAGGCTCGCTCATGACGTCAGGCCTCCGCGCGCATCAGCGCCTCGATGGCCTCGACGGACTTGGGCACGCCATGACTCAACACCTCGTGACCAGAGGCAGTCACCGCGACGTCGTCCTCGATGCGAATGCCGATGCCGCGATATTCGACGGGAATGTCGCCGTCCTGCGGAATGTAGAGACCCGGCTCGATGGTCAGCACCATGCCCGGCACCAGCGGGCGTGGCTCACCCGCTTCGCGATAGCTGCCCACGTCGTGCACATCCAGCCCCAGCCAGTGCGAGGTGGAGTGCAGATAGAAACGACGGTAGGCATCGCTCTCGATCAATTCCTCAACCTCGCCCTGCAACAGGCCCAGCTCGACCAGCCCCGTGGTCAGGTCATGCACCACCTGCTGGTGAATGCCCACCAACGTTGCACCCGGCACCACGGCGGCCACCGCGCGCTCCTGCGCCTTGAGCACGATCTCGTACAGACGGCGCTGCGGCTCACTGAAGCGGCCATTGACCGGGAAGGTACGCGTGATGTCGCCGGCATACAGGGCGTACTCGGCGCCAGCATCGATCAACACCAGCTGACCATCCTCCAGCGGCGCGCGATTCTCGATGTAGTGCAGCACACAGGCATTCACGCCCGCCCCGACGATGCTGGTGTAGGCCGGAGCCGGCGCGCCCTGCCACTGGAATTCATGCTCGATCTCGGCCTGCAGATGATACTCGTGCAGGCCGGGACGGCTGATCTGCATCGCACGCACATGCGCGCGCGCAGAAATCTCGGCGGCGTGACGCATCAGTGCCAGTTCACGCTCATCCTTGATCAGGCGCTGCTCATGCAGCAGCGGCGCGAGATCCTCGAAGGCGGCCGGCGGTCGTGCTCCGCGACGCACCGCGGCGGCCAGCTCATCGCGCAGCGCTTGAGCCAGCGCCAGAGCTTCATCATCCTCGAACAGTACATAAAGGCGCTCGCGGCCATCCAGCAGGCTAGCCATCACCTCATCACGGGCCTCATTGGTGAAGGCCTGATCGAAGCCTGCCGTGGCGACGGCACCTTCGGCGCCGATGCGGATGCCGGTCCAGGCTTCGGCCAGCGGGTCCTTCTCCTGACAGAACAGCACGCTCTCGCCTTCGGCGCGTCCGGGCAGCATCAGCAAGGCGGCCTCGGGTTCCGGCCAGCCGGTCAGATAGTGGAAGTCGCTGTTCTGACGGAAGCTGTATTCACTGTCGCGGTTGCGCTGGGCCAGGCCCGACGAGACCACCAATGCGGCAGCCCCCTGCGGCAGCTGCGCGATCAGGCGCTGGCGGCGTGCACGAAAATCCTCTGCCGTCAGGGCAGCAGGTGCGGGCAGGATGGCTGGGGCAGTCATGGCAATCTCCGTCGAGAACCCGCCAGGCATGGCGCGTTCGAATGACAAACAGGCGTGATGCTGTAGATGGGGTCACCCGCCCTCTTGCACCAGCCCTGCGTCGGATGCGGTGCAAGTGGTGGGTGACCATCGATTCAGTGGCTAGCGATTGAGCAGATGCTGCTACAGATACTGACTCAGTGGGTGTCGGTACGCGAGCTGACGCCAAGGCTGCCCTCGAGACCGCCTTCCGGCAGCTGGTCATCGCTGGGCTTCTCGACGTCCGGGTTGCCCGGGTGCTGCTCGGTATACAGCAGCAAGGCCGCCATGCGCACATGGTCAGCCAGCGCGAACAGGTCGGCCTCGTCCTCGGCGTTGTCGTCGTCGAGGTCTTCGGCGTTGGCGAGGCCACTCGAGATGGCTTCGACATCGCTCAGCGCATCCTTGAGCGCCTGGCTCCAGCCACTGCGGACATCGTCATCGGCACCGGCCAGTTCTTCCTGGAAGCCCAGCGTCCATTCGCGCAGGCTCTGACCGCGTTCGGCCAGCGAGAACATGTCATCCGGCAGCAGCGGCTCGAAGCTCATCTCGCTGGCGGCCAGACGCTCCTGATTGCGCGTGCGCCAGGTGAGGAAGACTTCACCAGCTTCACGCGTGGCCGGCTGCTCTACCCCCAGCGAGGCGCAGACACGCGCCAGCCAATCCTCGGCACTGATGTCATCCAGCGCCAGTGCGGCTACCAGCTGACCGTCGAGGAAGGAGGGATTGTTGAGGCTGCCGTGAGCCAGGAAGTGGTCAGCGACGAGCGAGAAGTCGAAGGTATCGTTGATGATCGCCATGATGCGGCCCCATTGAGTCAGTGAGAAGTGGTTCTGTAGCGGGAGAATGGCATCTGGAGGATGTGCTGCAACACAAGGCAGCCGCGCCGCGCGGCGCGTTGACCCTCCAGAAGCGGCTCTCTATAGTGGCTCGAGAATGCCCCCATCTTACCGCACTGGCCCTCCTTCTGGCTTGCCGTCCTGACTGCGACGGTGACGCACTGACAGCAGGACGTCGGCATCAATCTGGATGACGCCGGACAAGGCCCGAGAGGATCTACATGAGCGATTCCGCCACCCCACGCAATACCACCGAGATCAGCCTGCTCGGCCGCAGCTATACCGTCAGCTGTCAGCCCGGCGAGGAAGATGGCCTGACCCGTGCGGCGGCTTATCTGGATCTCGCCATGCAAGGCATCCAGCAGCGCGGCAACACCATCAGCGCCGACAAGGTCGCCCTGATGGCCGCGCTCAATATCTCACATGAGCTGATCAACAGCCGTGACAGCGAGCGCGCCCTGCAGCACGACTTCGAGACTCGCCTCACCGCGCTGGACCGTCAACTGGATGCCGCGCTCAGTCAGCTGCCAGCCGACTATGCCGATCAGGCGAAGACACGCGCCGCTGAGCGTAAAAACGCTTCAGAATCAAACAACTGATACATTCAGGCAACAGATTGTTCCCGACAGGATTAGCCCTTGGGCAGGCAGGCGGGGTTTGGTAGACTGGATGAGTTCTCTGGGGTGTACGACAGTTGCCGATGTCCCTCGAGCTTATAAGCTATTCCCAGGGAGTCCACTGCGCAGTGCTGTGTGCATGTCCGTGCGTCGGAACGCCTGATGCGCTGCGCGGGACTACCCACCTTGAACCGCTGGGTTCAAGGGCCCCCGGTAACACCGGCACCTTGGAGAACCCTGTCTGACGGAGATTGTCAGGCATGCACAAGCCCCCCGCGGTCTATGCCGCACCCGCGAGCCCACGCTCGCCACTCCCTTCTGCAGCACTCGATACCACGCTCTGGGCGCTGCCCAGCGAGCTCGATCACCCTCAGGCCGACCGTCGTGCGCTTCGCCGTCTGCTGCGCCAACGCCGCCGTCAGCTACCGCCTGCCATTCGCCTGCAAGCCGAAGATGCGCTCCTGCGTCAGCTGAAACGGCTGCCGGAACTGCTGCGCGCCCGCCACGTCGCCCTGTATCTGCCCTACGATGGCGAGATCGATGCCACGCGCCTGTGCGATTGGCTGCAGCGACGAGGGGCGAAGGTCTATCTGCCGGTACTGCGTCCATTCGCGGCCAATTCGCTATGGTTCGTGCGCTACGACGGCCAGACACCCCTGGTCAGCAATCGCTTCGGCATCGCCGAACCGGACACCCGTCATGGTGCTTCCAGGGCGCGGCGCCTGCCTGCCTGGGCGCTGGATATCGTGTTGATGCCGTTGGTCGGCTTCGATGGGCGCGGGGCTCGTATCGGCATGGGGGGCGGCTTCTATGATCGCAGCTTCGCCTTTACCCGCCGCCCCGGCCCAAGGCCACTGCTGATCGGTCTCGCCCATCACTGCCAGAAGGTCCCCGCCCTGCCGGTACAGCCCTGGGACATTCCGCTGGATGCCATCGTCAGTGATCGCGAAGTCGTACGCCCTGCTCGTGCTGAATGAGACGCTGGGCGTTTTGACGAGATCGATGGCACGACCACGAGGCGACTGAGAGACAGTAGAGCGCGAGGGGGAAAAGCAGGCAGAAAGGGGGCTGTTTGCGAGGAGGCGAAGCAGAAACTCAGTGAAGTCAGAAAGGGGCAAGCTGAGGGGAAGTCGGGGAGCTGGAAAGCTGGGAGTTGAAAAGCCTGACAGAAGGAAGGTCATGTCATCGGGGCGTGGCGCCAGAGAGACTGGCGCCAGCAGCACCGCTACCGCCGGTGAGGGCAGCAGCGCAGGATTCAGGAACCCATTACGGTCTGGGCGTAGCCGGTTGCCACTACACCAATCCCGAAAATGAATACCAGGGCCATGACCAGATCGGGCTTACGTTTCATGAGAGCGGGCTTCTTCTTATATCGTCAGTGGCTTTCGCGTGACGGTTGTCGATGACTGTCTTCCTGACAGTGACCAGATGATAGGCATCTGACTTCTGTATGACAATCACCATGCAATCGTTTGAATGGACGCTTTTCCACGCAGCTTTTGATGTCTGGTCACCCCTGCTGACCAGAGCTTCTGTCAGAAACACCGTTCTTTTTCGCACCTGGCATGAAATGTGGAATTTCCTGCGGCATGCCCGCCGGAAACGCATGAAAAAGCCCCGGCCTTCCACGTGAAGGCCGGGGCTTTTCTATCCACGAATGTGACCAATGCAGCATGATGGGTCGCGCCTCAGCTCGCCGCCTTCAACGCCAATGACTCATATAGCCGTCATCGCCCCATCGCTTGCCTCGCTCAGGACAGGAACAGGCGATAGGCGGGATTGTCGCTCTCTTTCCAGAAGCGATAGCCGATCTCATTGAAATATTCCTCGACCCGAACACGGTCGCCATTGGGGATCTGCATGCCGATCAATACCCGCCCATGCGACGCGCCGTGGTTACGGTAGTGGAACAGCGAGATGTTCCAGTCCGCCGGCAGGTGAGTGAGGAAATTCATCAGGGCTCCCGGGCGCTCCGGGAATTCGAAGCGATAGACCTCTTCCTCGAGATCGCTGGTCGTTCGCCCACCGACCAGATGACGCGTGTGCAGCTTGGCCAGTTCATTGTCGGTCAGGTCTTCCACCGCATAGCCCGCCTCACGCAGCTTCTCGACCACAGCAGCACGGTCCTCACCACCCGGCTTGACCTGCACGCCGACGAAGACATGCGCTTCCTCCGGATTGGCATAGCGATAGTTGAACTCGGTGACCATGCGCTTGCCGATCACCTTGCAGAACTGCTTGTAGGCCCCCGGACGCTCCGGCAGCGTCACGGCCAGAATCGCCTCACGCTGCTCGCCCAGCTCGGTGCGCTCGGCAATGTGCTGCAAGCGATCGAAGTTGGTGTTGGCGCCGGAGTTGATGCAGACCAGCGTCTCCCCTTCCGCGCCTGACTGCTGGACGTATTTCTTGAGGCCCGCCAGTGACAGTGCGCCACTGGTTTCGGAGACGGCGCGCGTATCCTCGAAGATATCCTTGACCGCTGCACACATCTCGTCGGTATTGACGGTGATGACCTCATCGACGGTGTGCTGGATGAGCTCGAACGGTGCCGCGCCGATCTGCGCGACCGCCACGCCCTCGGCGAACACGCCGACCTGGTCCAGCACCACGCGTTCGCCGGCTTCCATGGCGGCCTTGAGGCAGGCGGCATCTTCCGCCTCGACCCCGATGACGCGGATCTCGGGACGCAGGTACTTCACGTAGGCCGCGACACCGGCGATCAGACCACCACCGCCGACCGGCACGAAGATCGCATCGATCTTGCCGGGGTGCTGACGCAGGATTTCCATGCCGACGGTGCCCTGGCCGGCAATGACATCCGGGTCGTCATAGGGCGGGATGAAGGTATAGCCGTGCTCGTCCATCAGGGTACGCGCGTGGGCCAGTGCCTCGGGGAAGGCATCGCCCTTGAGAATCACCCGCGCGCCGCGCTCGCGCACGGCCTGCACCTTGATTTCCGGCGTAATGCGCGGCATCACGATTACTGCCTTGACGCCCATCAGCTTGGCCGCCATTGCCAGGCCCTGCGCATGATTGCCGGCCGAGGCCGCAATCACACCGCACGCCTTCTGTTCATCCGTCAGCTGGGCCATCTTGTTGTAGGCGCCGCGAATCTTGAAGGAATAGACAGGCTGCAGGTCTTCACGCTTGATGAAGATGTGATTGCCGAAACGGCGCGACAACAAGGGTGCCGGCGAGAGCGGAGTTTCATGGGCGGCCTCGTAGACACGAGCCGACAGGATTTTCTTGACGTAATGTTCGAGCATTATAGGAATGTCCTGATGTGTCACAGCGCAGGCCGCATGAGCGCGACCGAACCCCCATTGTTATCAGACCGCTGGCGAGAGCGTCCAGCGCCATCGCGGGGTTTGCCGTTATAATGTGGCGTTTTCCGGCGTTGCGCTTCACGTCAAGCCGTTTCCAGCGCCTGTCGGCGATAAACTGCTGGCCACGCAGGGAAGACCGCGCCAATACCCACTTTCACCACCGCCCCACCAACCCGAGGTATCACATGACCCAGGATGAGCTGAAGCAGGCCGTGGCCCGCGCCGCCCTTGACGAGATTCGCCCACTGCTGAGCCGCGACACCATCATCGGCGTCGGCACCGGCTCGACGGCCAATCTGTTCATCGATGCGCTGGCGGAAGTGCGTCACGACTTCGCCGGTGCCGTCGCCAGCTCCGAAGCCACTGCCGAGCGCCTCAAGGGCCATGGCATCGACGTCTTCGAACTCAACCATGTCGGCACCGTGCCGGTTTACGTGGATGGTGCCGACGAGATCGACCCGCGCCTGGCGATGATCAAGGGCGGCGGCGCCGCGCTGACCCGCGAGAAGATCGTCGCGGCCTGCGCCGAGCGCTTCGTGTGCATCGCCGATGGCTCCAAGCAGGTGGATATTCTCGGCGGCTTCCCGCTGCCGGTGGAAGTCATTCCGATGGCGCGCTCCTATGTGGCGCGTGAGCTGGTCAAGCTGGGTGCCGACCCGGTCTACCGCGATGGCGTGCTGACCGACAACGGCAACCGCATCCTCGATTGCTACAACTTCCTGATCGAGGATCCGATCGCCATGGAAGCGCGCATCAATGCCATCGTCGGTGTCGTCACCAATGGTCTGTTCGCGGCACGCGGTGCTGATGTGCTGCTGGTGGGACGCGAAAGTGGCGTCGAACGCATCACTGCCTGAGGAGCTGGCATGACGATGAATCTGCGCCCACGACTGCGCCTGGCGACCGCACTGCTGCTGGCAGCCAGCGCAAGTCCGCTGGCGCTGGCCGATAGCCTGCCGATCAGCCAGCCAGTCACCGTGACGCTCGACAGTGGCGTCAAGATCCTGCTCAAGCCGGACCACAGCTGGGAATATCAGCTGGATGAGGTGCAGGCCGCGTCCGCCCCGACCACACAACCGTCCGGGGAAGCTGGCGCTGGCAGCGCGCTGGTGCCGACCTCGACGGCCGTGCCGGTGACGGCGGCGGTCACTCCGGCTGGCGCCTCGGCCTCACCATCAGCCGGAGCGGCCGCCGCCAACGGCAGCAACGCAGCGCCTGACAACGCGTCACGCCTCAACAGCAGCGCGCTGGCCAATCCGCGGCTGTTGAGTGAAGGCCACCGCGATGGTCTGGTCGCGCGTCTGTCCTCGGTGAGCGAAGAGGATGACGAGGCGCTTCTGCAGTTCAGCCTCGACAACACGGCCGGCCAGAGTGTCATCGGCGTGCAGGCCAGACTCCGCCTGTACGCCGATGATGGCCATCTGCTCGCGACGCGTGAGGTGCCACTGTGGGTCGGTGAATATCGTCTGCCCCAGACCTACCTGCGCCCCGGCCAGACACGCGATAGCCGCGAGGTACGCGTCTCGCTGCCCGAAGGAGAGTGGTCACGTCAGCTGGTGCGCGTGGAAGTCACCGAGGTGGAGTTCCGCTGATCTCCAGATGCCGGTCTTCAGGCGCCAGACACCACAGTAGCCAGACGAAAAACGGGAAGCCCTGAGGGCTTCCCGTTTCTGTTTTAGCGACGGTCGCTCAGCGAGAGCGAAGCGGTGATCAGAATTTGTAGTTGATGCTGAAGTAGTTGCCGAAGCCGGTGGTGTCCTGGCGAACGCCGGTGGCAGTGGAGCCATCGGTGAAGAATGCCATGTTGTTGTAGTACTTCAGGCCATAGCCGATCGCATAGCGCTGGGTGTGGTAGTAGATACCGTTGAACCACTCCATACTGTTGACGCTGCGGCCCGCCTGGCTGCCCACTTCATCGGCATCGAACTTGTAGTCCAGATAGCCCTGATAGGCGACGAAGCTGCCATCATCGAAGTTGACGAACGGCTTGAACCAGTTGGTGGAGGCCATGTAGCCGTCCCACTTGCTCTCATCTTCACCGCCGTAGTTCTCACGCACGTAACGCGCGTAGAGGTTGAAGCCCATCTTGCCGAACCACGGCACCTGCACATCACTGCCCAGACCGACGTAGTGCTCCCACAGACCGCCGAATTCACCATTGTCACCGATGTTGGTGACGGTGGCGATGTAGAGCTCATCCACCGGGCCGAAGGACAGGTCGTAACCGGTCATGGCGTCCAGCGAGAAACGCGGCGCCAGCTTGGCGAAGAAGTTGTCGCCGTCGTTCAGGTCATCCGAGCTGTCGTCCAGCAGGTCGAAGAAGTCGACATACCCGTAGAGATCGACGATGCCTGAGCGGCCGCCGAACTCCATCTCCAGGTAGGTATCTTCGCTGTTGCGGAACGGCAGGCGGTTGTCTTCACTGCGCATCAGGTTGAAGGTCAGCCACTTGTAATCATTGGCGTGGATATCGCCATTGAAGTCAGTAGCCTGCGCCGGTGCTGCAGCAGTCAACAGCGTGGTGGCAGCCAGAGTGCTGGCTGCGAGGGTCTTGAGCATGGTCATCGCGTAACGGTCCTGTCCTGAATGATGAGACTGTTCGAATTCTTGTGGTCTTGCCCGCTGAGCGGGTCTTGTCGCCATGAAGTCCGACGAAGGCGCGGGAGTGAAACTCGCAGGGGCCCAGTCCGGAAAGGCGGCGATGTTAGCACTTCCTCGCAAAAACGACAGAGCGACATTTCGAGGATGATCAACGTGCCATCGACGACAATGTGAACCGTTTCACACTCTCGCCAGGCAGCTTGTCACCCCCGGCTTTCCCGAGATGACGTCCCGATGTTTCCTCGCTTGCCGCCCGGCGCATGCCGACAGGATGGCTTCCGTCGACTGACCGGGCGGAGAGCGAGGAATGCATCAGGCCGCCAGCGCCAAGAAGAAACCGGCAATCGCCGCCGACATCAGATTGGACAGCGTGCCGGCGAGTACCGCCTTGAGCCCCAGGCTTGCGATCTCATGACGGCGTGTCGGTGCCAGGCTGCCCAGCCCCCCCAGCAGGATGGCGATCGACGACAGATTGGCGAAGCCGCACAGCGCGAAGGACAGCACTGCCATGGTGTAGGGCGTCATTACCGCGCCAGTGGCCGCGACGATGCTGTCACCGCTGAGGTAGGGCGCCAGATTGATGTAGGCGACGAACTCGTTCACCACCAGCTTCTGGCCGATGAAGGAACCCGCCAGGGTCGCCTCGCTCCACGGCACGCCCAGCAGGAAGGCCAGCGGCGCGAACAACCAGCCGAGAATCATGTCGAGACTCAGCGTGTCCATGCCGAACCAGCCACCCACGCCGCCGAGAATGCCGTTGATCAGGCCGATCAGCGCGATGAAGGCCAGCAGCATCGCCCCGACATTGGCCGCCAGCTTGAGGCCGGAAGACGCCCCGGACGCCGCGGCGTCCAGCACATTGGAAGGCGCATCATCATCCTTGAGGGCGGCATCGGCGAGAGCGATCGAGTCGTCCGGCTTCTCCGTCTCCGGGAACAGCAACTTGGCGAACAGCAGTCCGCCGGGTGCGGCCATGAACGATGCTGCCACCAGATATTCCATCGGAATGCCCAGCGCCGCATAGCCGCCCAGCACCGAACCGGCGACGGAGGCCAGGCCACCGCACATCACGGCGAACAGCTCGGAGCGCGTCATGCTGGCCAGATACGGCTTGACCACCAGCGGCGCCTCGGTCTGACCGACGAAGATGTTGGCCGTGGCCGAGAGTGACTCGGTACGTGACGTGCCCAGCACACGCTGCAGGCCGCCACCCAGCAGGCGAATCACCCACTGCATGATGCCGAGGTAGTAGAGCACCGCGATCAGCGACGAGAAGAAGATGATGATCGGCAACACCTTGACCGCGAAGATGAAGCCGACACCACTGCCCGGATTGGCCAAGCTGCCAAACAGGAAGTTGATGCCCTGATCGGCATAGTTGACCACCTGGCTGACGGCACCGGAGACACCGGCCAGCACTCCCTGGCCGAAGGAGGTGTAGAGCACGAAGGCGCCGATGGCCAGCTGGATGGCAAAGGCACCACCCACGGTACGCAGGCGAATGGCGCGTCGATTCGACGACAGCGCCACGGCAATGAGGATGAGCGAAGCCATCCCGACGAGACTCATGAGGGGATTCATTGGGAAGATCCTGAGGGTTCTTGTGGTTGTTATGAGTGCTGCGTGCAGGGCTGCGACGACCCGTTCTCAACGTCGTGCAGTGTTATCCTGCATTCTCACCATGTTCAAAAAGTCACAGCCTGACCAAATAGTCAATACGTCCGTTTTACCTCACGCCCACTTGTCTTCCAGTGCCAGACTGGCAATGACAGGGGCATTTTTGAGGTTCTCCCTGTGTGTCAGTGGTTTATCATCTGCTTCTGACGTGGGACGTGGCGCTTCAGCCCAGTTTTTCGCCAACGCTCCCTCATCGGAACCGGCACCAAAGGACAAAAGCCGCATGAACAATCACAGCGCCGCCCGACTCGACCGCCTGCAGGCCATTCTGCGCGAAGGCAGCCCTCTGCAACTGAGCGACGCCGCACAGCTATGCGCCGTCTCGGAGATGACCATTCGTCGCGACGTGGCGCACAGCAACGGACTGCTGGAAATTCTGGGAGGCCGCCTGTTGCTGGTCGATTCATCCGCCGGCAGCGTCTATCGCCTGGATCGCGAGATCGACGCCAGCGCCCCGATCAAGCAAGCGCTGTGCCAGCAACTGGCCAATCATATCGAGGATGGCGACACCCTGTACGTGGATTGCGGCACCACGCTGGTCCATCTGGCGGCCGCCATCGACCGCCAGCAGACGCTGACCCTGGTGACCTGCGCCCTGAATGTGGCCAATGCGGTCGGCCATCTGCCCGGGGTGCGGCTGGTGATGCTGGGGGGCCTTTTTCACCCGGCCACGCAGTCATTCACCGCCACCGACATGCCGGAGGCCATCCGCCGTCTCGGCATCAACAAGGCCTTTCTCTCGGCGGGCGGAGTACATGCCGAGCGAGGCGTCAGCTGCTTCCATTTCCATGAGGTCGCGGCCAAGCAGGCCGCGCTGGAAAGCGCGATGCAGCGCTTCTTGATCGTCGATGCGCGCAAGTTCGAGATGGTGCGCCCCGCCTTCATCGCCCCACTGAGTGACTTTGATGTGGTGATCAGCAATGCCAGCCCCGCCGCACGTGATTGTCTGGGAGCGCTGGAGGCAGAAATGGGCGTGACGGCCGAGCTTGTCGACTGCTGAGCAGCTGATTGTCTTGCAGGAAGGAGCCAGGCCACTCGCAGCGCCAGACCAATGCCAAACACCTGGATTCATAGAATAACCGCCGCACGATTGTGCGGCGTTTTCTGTCTGACCAGACAGTCAATGCACACTTTGCGTGCGCGGGGACGTCACAGCGGCAGGTGGTGCTCGAGCATCGCCAAGGTGCCGCTCAGCGCGCCACGATTGCGCGCCACGACCTGACTGGCCGCCAGGCCTGCCATCTGCTGCGCGGCCTGATCCGAGAACAGCGCATTCACCGCTTCGGCCAATGCCGCGTCATCCGCGACGACCTGGAGCGCGCCTTCCGCGGCCATCGCCTCGGCAATCTCGCTGAAGTTGTCCAGCGATGGGCCACTCAGCAGTGGCAGCCCCAACGCAGCGGGCTCGAGCAGGTTGTGCCCGCCGATGGGTACCAGACTGCCGCCGATGAAGGCGATATCACTGGCCGCATACAGCGTCAGCAATTCCCCGAGACTGTCACCGACCAGTACCGATACGGCATCAGCCACGTCGGTGCCGCTCTCTGACATGTCACTGCGCCGCAGGCTGCTCTCGCCGCGCGCCTGACACCACTGCGCCGCCTGAGCGGCCACTGCTTCGAAGCGCTGGGGATGGCGTGGCACCAACAGCAGCAAGGCTTGAGGATGCTGGTCACGTACCACGGCATGCGCCGCGAGCATCTGGCCGTCCTCGCCGTCATGCGTCGAGGCTGCGATCCATACCGGCCGCTGCGCGAATGACTGGCGCAGCGCCTGTCCGTCGGCAACGACCTGTTCAGCAATGTCCAGTTCGAACTTGAGCGAGCCGACGGCCGTGCCGCGCGCTGGCGGCAGACCGAGCGCCATGAAACGCTCCAGATCCTGCTGCGACTTGGCCGACAGACCACTGACGTGGGCGAGGCTGTCGCGCATCAGGGCGCTGATCCTGCGATAGCGCTGGAAGGCGCGCGGTGACAGGCGGCCATTGATGACGCACAGCGCAATGCCATCCCGCGCGCAGGCGGCCATCAGGTTGGGCCACAGTTCGGTTTCCACCATGATCGCCAGCGCCGGACGCAGCCGGCGCACGAAGCGCCGCGCGCTCAACGGGAAATCCAGCGGCAGGTAATGGTGTCGGGCCGGGGCAAGCTCCGACGAGCCCTGCGGGGTGTGCAGCAGACGTGCGGCCTGCGCAGCGCCGGTGGCCGTCATGGTCGTCAGCACCAGCGGGCGCCGTGGGTAGCGCTGACGCAGCACCTCGACAAGACTCGCCACCATCACCACCTCGCCCAGCGAGGCGGCGTGCAGCCAGATGGGGCGCTCACTGTCGGGCGTGGTGTTCGGCGTGGAGGGGATGATACCCAGCCGCTCCAGGCGCGGGTGCTGGGCATCATGCTCGCGCCAGACCCGCTGCCAGATGAGGGGCGACAGCAAGGTCAGCGCGGTGCTGTAAAGGCCACGGGCAAGGCTCACGCCTAGTCCTCGCGATCGAGAATGGTGGCGATCATCGCGGTGGTGGAGACGCCATCCTCGAACCCGAGCACACGGACTTCACCGCCATTGGCGATCACCGCCTCTCCCCCGGCGATCTCTTCGGGGCGATAGTCGCCGCCCTTGACCAGCACATCCGGCAGCACGGCTTCGATCAGACGTGCCGGGGTGTCTTCGCTGAAGGGCACCACCCAGGCGACCGCGCCGAGGCCCGCCAGCACCTGCATGCGCCGCAGCACCGGGTTGATCGGGCGTGTCGGCCCCTTGAGGCGTGCTACCGAGTCGTCGTCGTTGACGGCCACAATCAGGCGATCGCCATGGCGCGCCGCTTCCTGCAGATAGGCCACGTGACCAGCGTGCAGGATGTCGAAGCAGCCATTGGTCATCACCACGCGCTCGCCGCGTGCCTGGGCGGCCTTGACTGCCGGGATGAGCGCCGCTTCCTGGATCACGCCGAATTCCGCCAGCTTGTCGCCGTGCAGTGCGGTGTAGAGCTCCGCCACCGACAGGGTCGCGGTACCCGGCTTGGCAACCACCAGACCCGCGGCCAGGTTGGCCAGCATCACGGCTTCCGGGAAGGCGTGACCGGCCGCCAGCGCCAGACCCAGCACACCGATCACGGTATCGCCGGCACCGGTGACGTCGTAGACCTCACGCGCATGCGTCGGCAGGTGCAGCGGCTGATAGCCCTCGCGGATCAGGGTCATGCCCTTTTCGCTGCGGGTCACCAGCAGGGCTTCCAGCTCGAGCTCGGCACGCAGCGCCTCGCCCTTCTCGGCCAGTTCCTCATCGCTGCGGCACGGCCCGACGATGGTCTCGAACTCGGTCAGGTTGGGGGTGATGATGCTGGCGCCGCGATAGCGCGAGAAATCACTGCCCTTGGGGTCGACCAGCACACGCTTGCCCGCCGCACGCGCGGCGGCGATCAGCGCCTCGACCTGATTCAGCGAGCCCTTGCCGTAGTCGGAGAGAATCATCACGCCACTGGCGCCCAGTTCGTCCTCGACCTGGCTCACCAGCGCGCTGGTATCCACCTCGTGCAGCGGCTCCTCGAAATCGAGGCGCAGCAGCTGCTGGTTGCGGCTCATCACGCGCAGCTTGGTGATGGTCGGCACGCTGTGACTGGCCTGAAAGCGCGTGATGACATTGGCGTTTTCCAATGCGCGGGTAAGGATGGCGGCGTTGTCATCCTGACCGACGACACCGGCCAGGGTGGCGTGTGCGCCGAGCGAGGCGATGTTGAGCGCGACGTTGGCAGCACCGCCGGGGCGGTCTTCGCTCTCGCCGACTCGTACCACCGGTACCGGCGCTTCCGGCGAGATGCGTGAGGTGCCACCGTGCCAGTAGCGGTCGAGCATCACATCACCCACGACCAGCAGGCGAGCCTGTTCAAGCGCAGTCAGATCAAGCTTCATCAGGCGTCTCCGCGTGCAGAGGGGGATTGGGAAGAAGAGGTATCCGTAGAGGAGACAGCCGCGACCGGCAGACGTTCGCAGCTCTGGCCGCGAATGACGCCATCGGTGTCCGCCAGCAGCTCAGCGAGACGCGCGATGACATCCTCGGCGCGGATCAGGCTCATGGCGTCCTGATGGCGCACGCGCTGGCCCCAGTTGATCTCGTCCATCTGCTTGTGAAGATAGGTCTTCACGGCGTCCGGATAGCGATTGACCACCAGATGCTGCCAGCAGTACGGCGCCGCACGCTCGGGATTGGTGGTGGCGTACAGACCGATCACCGGGGTGTTGAGCGCATTGCCCATGTGCACCGGGCCGGAATCCGGCGCGATCACCGCCACTGCGCGATCGATCATCGCCAGCAGGCCCTTGAGCGAGGTGCCACCGATGGCATCGATGACCGCGCCTTCGCTGACCAGCGCCTTGATGCGTGCGCCCATTTCACGCTCCTGCGGGCTGCCGCCACCGGTCATCACGCTGCGGATGCCATATTGCTGCCAGGCATGATCGACGACCGCCGCATAGCCTTCCGGCGACCAGTTGCGGAAGTTGCGCAGTCGCGGATTGGCACACGGGCTGATGATCAGATACGGCGCCTCGCCGGTGACGCGTGCGGCTTCGGTGTAGGCCTCGGACGGCACATCGAGCCGCCAGTCGAGGCGGCAGTCCTCGACACCCAGCGTACGCGCGAAGTCCATGAACGACTCCAGCACGTGGGCGCGCTCTCGCGGGGCCAGCTGATGGGTGGTAAAGAGGTACTGCCAGTCCTTGGCGCGCGCACGATCGTAACCGATGCGCACCTTGGCCTTGAGGCCCAGCGACAGCGCACTGGCGCGCAGCGCCTGCTGCATGTGCAGCAGCACATCGAAGCGCGTGTCCTTGAGCTGTCGCCAGATGGCACGCATGCCCGCAAGACCGGTGGACTTGTCGTAGACCACGAACTCGACCCCGGTCAGGCCGGACAGTAGACTGTGCTCCCCCTTGCCGACGATCCAGGTAATGCGGGCCTCAGGCCACTGACGCTGCAAGGCGCGTACCGTTGGCACAAGATTGCAGACATCGCCGAGAGCGGAGAGCCGGAGCACGCAGATATGTGCGGGCTGGGCAGGGAGAGGATGCTTCATGCGGATGGCAGTTTTCCGAAATGAGAATGCCCACATTCTATATGATGGCGAAACAGCGCCACAAATGACGCCGGACTGGTTCATGCCATCGTTCTGGCGTGAACACGACGCCGTGACCGGCGAAGCGCCGGGGCGCGGGGCGAGTCTGTTCCTTGATGTCTGTCGTTTGCCAGCCGAGCTGCAACCCGCCAATACCACCGCGACACCGGCTCGCCGCTGGGCACTGCGCCCCTATCGTCGCGGCGGCCTGATCGCGAAGCTCGCCAGTCAGCGCTACCTCTATACCGGCCTTGAGCGTACCCGCGCCTTCGCCGAACTGCGCCTGACGGAGCGTCTGTATCGCCAGGGGCTGCCGGTGCCAGAGCCCGTCGGCGCCTGCGTGTGGCGGCATGGCCTGACCTACGAGGCCGCCCTGATCACGGTGCTGATTCCCGGCGCACGCGCCTTCGCCGATGACCTGATCGCCCTCGAAGCACAGCGCCTGCCTGCCGGGGCCGAGCTGCCCGACACCTTGCTCCGCCTGCTCGATACGGCTGGCCACGCCATCCGTACCGTGCATGACGCGGGGCTTGAGCATGTCGATCTCAACGCACGCAACCTACTGATCGATGAACGCGGACGCGTCTACGTGATCGATCTAGATCGCTGCCAGCTGCATGCCAAGACTCCCTGGGATGCACGCTGGCGCGAAAGCAACCTCTCCCGCCTGGGCCGCTCGCTGGCCCGCTTCACCCCGACACATCATGCGGCGTGCCTGGCACGCATCCGCAGCGCCTATCAAGCCTGAGCCGACCAGGACTGCCCCTTCACGCATGGCGCTTCCGATCGGCACTTCAGAACACCGCCCGGCAAGGCATCGTCGGCCATGCGGTGTACGATAGCGACATGAATCGTCGGCAGACGCTTCGCCCAGGCGAGCCTGCCACTGCGTCCCATCGGCGCCTGCCACACCCCGTCGTGCTGCAGGCGCTCTCAAGACAGAGACCGTCATGAACACGAGCGACGAGGCCTCGGCCGCCCCTTCACCCGATGGCAAGCTGCGCACTGCGGTGCCCATCACCGGCTGCGTCATCACCCTCAATGAAGCCCACAACATCGAGGACTGCCTGCGCTCGCTGGCCCAGGTCTGCGATGAGTTGATCGTGGTCGACTCCGGCTCCACCGATGCCACCTGTGAGCTGGCGCGCGACATGGGCGCCGTGGTGATCGATCAACCCTACCTGGGCGACGGGCCGCAGAAGAATGTCGGGCCGAGCCATGCCAGCCACCGCTGGGTGCTGTCACTGGACGCCGATGAGCGCCTGACCGACGGCGCCGTCAGCGCCATCCGGGCACTGGCACTCGACAGCACGCCTCACGATGGCTTCGCGCTGCGCCGTCGCAACTTCATCGGCTCGCGCTGGGTACGGCATGCCGGCTGGTATCCCGATTACTGCCTGCGCCTGTATGACCGCGAGAAACTCGCCTTCCGCGATTCGCGTCAGCACAGCTCGGTGCAGGCCAACCATCCCTGCGAGCTGGACGCCGATCTCGAGCATTACAGCTTCGCCAATCTCGGTGAACTGTTCGTCAAGGCCAGTGGCCGTTTCTCGAACCGCGCCGCCAAGATCATGTATCAGAAGGGAAAACGCGCCAACGCCTTGACTCCCTTCCTACATGCCAGCAATGCCTTCATGCGCAAGTTCGTCTTCCAGGCCGGCTTCCGCGATGGCGTCGATGGCTTCTCGGTGGCGCTGTCGGCCAGCGTCAATGCCTACCTGAAATACGCCAAGCTGCTGGAATTCCAGCGCGACGCCAAGGTGCGTGAGGCCGAAGATTTCAACAAGGTATGGTGACCATGACCTCTAGCTGTGAGCCGACTGCCGCGCGAGGTGTGACGCGCCCGCTTCACGTACGCCATGTCAATCTGGCACGCGGCTTTCGCGGCGGTGAGCGCCAGACGCTCAACCTGATCGCGGACCTGGCGCGACGCGCAAGCCCGGGGAAAGACGGGGAAGCCGGCGCACCGATCCGCCAGTCACTGGTGTGCCTGCAGGGCTCGCCCTTGATCAGCGAACTGGCGGCGCTTGAGCTGGCCGTCACGGTGGATGTGATCGAGGTCAGCGGACGCTTCAAGGGCCATCTCGGCCAGCCCCGCGCCGATATCGTGCATGCTCATGAAGCCAAGGCCGTGCACTGGGCATGGCTGCATCAGCGCCTCACCGGCACGCCTTACCTGCTGACACGCCGGGTGCCCCAGCCGGTGAAGGACAAGCCGTTCAATCGCCTGACCTATCGTGCGGCCGCCTGCCGGGTGGCGATTTCGTCGGTGATCGAATCTCACCTGCGGGAGCGCCAATGGGGTGAGACGGCGTTGATCCCCAGCACTCTCGCCCACCTGCCCAGCGACAAGCAAGCCGTGGCCGAGCTACGCCAGCGCTTCGGTAATACGTCCGCGGGGGGGCGCATCGTCATCGGGCATGTCGGCGCACTGGTGGACCGCCACAAGGGCCAGCGAGTGCTGATCGAGGCGGCCCGCAGGCTGCGCGACAGCCACCCGCAGCTGCTCTTCGTCTGCCTGGGTGCCGGCGAGGACGAAGCGGCCTTCAAGGCGGAAAGTGCCGATCTCGACAATCTGGTCTGGGAAGGCTTCCACACCAATGTCGGCGACTATCTGGAAGCCTTCGATCTGTTCGCCTTTCCATCACGCAATGAGGGCCTCGGCTCGATTCTGCTCGACGTGATGGATCACGGTGTACCGATCATCGCAAGCGATGTGGATGGCATCCCCGATATCGTGCATGACGACAGCACCGGCGTGCTGGTGCCCACCGGCGATGCACAGGCATTGGCTGCCGCCATCGAGGGACTCGTCGCTGATGCACCACGTCGGGAGCGACTGGTCGAGGGGGCACGGGCGCATCTGGCACGCTTCACTCCCAGCGCCATGGGCGAGGCCTATCTGGGGCTTTATCAACGGCTGGCACGCTAGACCGCTTTTCATCCCAGACACCTGGCCCACAAGCACCTATCATGCAGGCACCCATCACCCGGCTAGAGAACGAAAAAAGCCCTGTTTCATGTGAAACATCACAATGAAACAGGGCTTTTTTCGCTTTTCCAGACAGCAGGTCAGCAGCTCAAGCGCGCGAGTCACCGTCCTCCAGACCGCGGAGATCCGGCCAGCCTTCGTCCACACCCAGCACGGGATAGGTTCTGGGGTCCAGCGGGCCGGGCTCGCTTTCGGGACGACACTCTTGCAGCACAGCCTGCAGACGCTGCAGAGCCTCATCGCCTTCGGCACCGGCGGTCACCCTGTCCCAGAACTCGCGGTGCACCGCCTTGATGACGACAGGCACGCTGGGTACACCAACCTGTTGCGCCATCGCCAGGCGATGCAGGCCACGATTGATCTTGAGCAGACGGCCATCGCGCGTCACCGCGACGCCCATCTCGTCCTTGGTGATGCCCTGGCGGAAGCCATTGGCGGCCATGTCCTGCAGATAACCGCGATAACAACGCAGATAGCCGAGAATCTTCTCTTCGCTGTCCATCAATAGCCCATCACGCGGTGACGACCACGGCTTGCCTGCATCCAGCAAGGCCTTCAAGTGCTGATAGCGCTCCGTCACCGTCAGGTCATCGCCATGCTCGATCAAGTCCCGCATAAGACGCGAGCGTGAACCGAAGCGGAAGGCACCGCGCCGCAGGTCCCAGTCGCCATCCCAGATGAAGGCGTTGGAGGAAGGCCGGTTGCGCTTGTCACGCCCGAAGTTGACGTCACGCACCAGCTCACGCGGATTGACCCAGACCGTCAACGCCTCCTGCCCCATCACGTCTTCCAGCGCATGACGCGGCAGGCCACGGCGCTCAAGGGACTGATGGCGTGCACGCTGGCGTTTCCAACGCATCAACCAGCAACGACTGAACGGCAGAATCAGGTGGTGCTCGCACCAGGCACGCAGCGCCTCTATCCGCTGAGCACGCTGCATTGCCCCGCGCATGCGCGGGTGGATCAGATCATCCGTCGTGCGGTTTCTCGGCAGGTTCACCGCGCATCCTCATCCAGCGAGATCGCCGTCAACAGACGCTCGGGAGCAATATGGTTCAGACAATTGGTATGCCCCAGCGGACAGACGCGCTTGAAACAGGGGGAACACTCCAGCGCCAGCCAGTGGATCTCGCGATTGGCCGTCAGCGGTGGTGTGTAATGCGGCGACGAGGAGCCGTAGATGCCCTGGATACGGGCCCCTACCGCGGCCGCGACATGCATCAGGCCGGAATCATTGCTGACCACTTCCCGACACTCGGCGATCAGATCCACCGCATCCGCCAACCGCGTCTTGCCACACAGGTTGTGAACGCCTGCAAGCCCCTGGGCGATCTCCTCCCCCGCCGCGACATCCTTGGGGCCACCGAAGATACGCACCTCGGCCCCTTGCCGGGTCAATGACTCGGCAAGCGCGCGAAAGTGCGCCAGTGGCCACTGCTTGGCCGGGCCATACTCCGCCCCCGGCATCATGCCGATGATGGGCGCTGGCGGCGCCATCAGCCCCAACTCGCCGCGCAAGCGCAACTGATTGGCGCTGTCGGTGACCAGAGCGGGCTCCGGAATGCCCACTGGCGGATTGGCCTCCTCAACGGGCAGGCCCAGCGACGTGAAGCGCTTGACGGTCTGATCGAGCACCGACTTGTCGAGCTTGCGGCACTCGGTGAGCAGGCCGTAGCGCTGCTCACCAGTGAAGCCGACGCGCACTGGAATGCGCGCGAAGAACGGTACCAGCGCTGACTTCCACGAGCGCGGCAACACGATGGCGCGGTCGAAGCGCCCTCGCAGCGAACGCCCGAGCTGCCAGCGCGCCTTGAGAGCAAAGTCACCATGCCCCGCCGGCAGCGCCAGTACCTCCTCGACCTCGGGCATGCGCTCGATGATCGGCTGCGACCAGGCGGGCGCCAGCACACTGATCCGGCAGCCGGGCGAGCGCTGCTTCAGCGTCATGAACAGGCTCTGCGCCATCACCATGTCGCCGATCCAGCTGGGCCCGACCACCAGAATGCGCTCACTCATGCCTTGCTCCTCTTCACGGCCAATCCTCCTTGCGGGTGCGCTTGCCCTGCCTCGTCACCCTTGCGAGGCAGGCGCTCGCACTCAGTCCACCCGTGCTCAGTCCATACGTGCTCGAACTCAGCGATTCAGCCATTCGAGATAGGCGCGGGTGCCCTGGGCAACGGTCTTGAATTCGACGTTGCAGCCGGCCTTGCGCAGCTTGCCGATGTCGGCACGCGTGAAGCTCTGGTAGCGGCCCTTGAGGTTTTCCGGGAAGTCGATGTACTCGATCTCGCCCTTCTCGTAGTACTCGATGACGGTCTCGGCGATCGCCTTGAACGGCTCGGCGCGGCCGGTACCCAGATTGAAGATGCCGGAGGCTTCCGGGTGATCGAGGAACCACAGGTTCACGTCGACCACATCACCGACATAGACGAAGTCACGGCTCTGCATGCCGGCTTCAAAGCCATCGTAGGCACCGAACAGCTTGGGGTTCTCGCCCGCCTTCACCTGGGTGTGATGGTGATAGGCAACGCTGGCCATCTTGCCCTTGTGCTGCTCACGCGGGCCGTAGACATTGAAATAGCGGAAGCCGACGACCTGGGTGGTCAGGCTGTCCCAGCGCTGGCGCACGTGCTGATCGAACAGCAGCTTGGAGTAGCCGTAGACGTTGAGCGGACCTTCGAACTCTGGCGTTTCCTTGAAGACCTGGCTGTCGCCGTAGGTCGCCGCGGAGCTCGCGTAGAGGAAGGGAATCCGGTTCGCTTCGCAGAAGTTGAGCAGCACCTTGGAGTACTCGAAGTTGTTCTCGAGCATGAACTGGCCGTCCCACTCGGTGGTATCCGAGCAGGCACCTTCATGGAAGATCGCCTCGATCTTCGGCAACTCGGCATACTCGCCCATCAGGCTCGACTGGACACGAATCAGGAAGTCGTCCTTGTCGAGGTAATCGGCGATGGTCAGGTCCGCCAGATTGACGAACTTGGTGCCGTCACTCAGGTCATCCACCACCAGGATATCGGTACGGCCGCGGTCATTGAGTGCCTTGACGATATTGGCACCGATGAAACCGGCGCCTCCGGTAACGACGATCATTTGAGCTCCCAGAGCCTCTAGAGGCTTGTAGGCAACGCGCGCGTTCAGGAACGCGACACATCAGAATTTGGAAATGGCACGCACTCGGTTTCGTCTGCGGCCTATAACCCGATAAGCGGGGATTGTATACTCGGCAGTTCTCGAATTCATGGGCCAACGGGCTTCACCAATGACACAGCCAGACGTGAAAACCTTCCAGGGCCTGATTCTGGCCCTGCAGCAATACTGGGCCGAACAGGGTTGCATCATCCTGCAACCATTGGATATGGAGGTTGGCGCGGGGACTTTCCACCCGGCGACCTTCCTGCGTTCCATCGGTCCTGAAACCTGGAACGCTGCCTACGTGCAGCCTTCCCGCCGTCCCACCGACGGCCGCTACGGCGAAAACCCCAATCGCCTGCAGCACTATTATCAGTTCCAGGTGGTGATGAAGCCGTCACCGGCCAACCTGCAGGAGCTCTATCTGGGCTCGCTGGAGCGTCTGGGCATCGACCCGCTGGTCCACGACATCCGTTTCGTCGAGGACAACTGGGAATCTCCGACGCTGGGCGCCTGGGGCCTCGGCTGGGAAATGTGGCTCAACGGCATGGAAGTGACCCAGTTCACCTACTTCCAGCAGGCAGGTGGCATCGAATGCTTCCCGGTCACCGGCGAGCTGACCTACGGCCTCGAGCGCATCGCGATGTACCTGCAGGACGTGGACAGCGTCTACGACCTGATCTGGACCACCGCGCCGGACGGCTCCGTCGTGACCTATGGCGACGTCTTCCTGCAGAACGAGAAGGAGCAGTCGGCCTACAACTTCGAGCACGCTGCCGTGCCGGAGCTGTTCGCTGCCTTCGATCACTGCGAGAGCGAGTGCCAGAAGCTGCTGACCGCCAACCTGCCGCTGCCGGCCTACGAGCAGGTCCTGAAGGCATCGCATACCTTCAACCTGCTGGATGCGCGCCACGCCATCTCCGTCACCGAGCGTCAGCGCTACATCCTGCGCGTGCGCACTCTCGCCCGTGATGTGGCCCACGCCTATTACGATTCGCGCAAGGCCGCCGGCTTCCCGCTGGCCCCGCAGGCGCTGCGTGATGAGCTGCTCGCCGCCGATGACACCACTACCGAGGGAGACGCGTAAGCATGGCCTCCGTGAATACCCTGCTGATCGAACTGGGCTGCGAAGAACTGCCGCCGGGCGCCATCGACGCACTCGCTGACAGCCTCGCCAACGGTCTCGCCGAGGGCCTGCGCGACGCCGAAGTCGCCTTCGGTCAGGTACGTGCCTACGCCACACCGCGTCGTCTGGCGGTGATGATCGAATCCCTGGCCGAGCGCCAGCCGGACCGCGAGATCGAGAAGCGCGGACCGGCCAAGGCCGCCGCCTTCAAGGATGGCGAACCGACTCGCGCGGTGCAGGGCTTCGCCCGCTCCTGCGGTGTCGAAGTCAGTGACCTGATCGAGCTGGAAACCGACAAGGGCACCTGGCTCGGCTATCGTCACACCCAGCCGGGCGAGCATCTCTCCGCCCTGCTGCCGACCATGCTGGAGCAGGTCGTGGCTCGCCTGCCGGTGCCGAAGAACATGCGCTGGGGTGCCTCACGCATCGAGTTCTCGCGTCCGGTGCATTGGCTGGTCGCGCTCTACGGCAGCGAAGTGATCGAGGCCAGCGTGCTCGGCCTCGACTCCGGTCGTACCACTTTCGGTCACCGCTTCCATGCGCCGCAGGCCATCACGCTGGCGCACGCCGAGGACTACCTCGACGCGCTGGAAGGCGCCCGCGTGCTGGCCAACCGTGAGGTGCGTCGTGAGCGTATCCGCGAACAGGTCCAGGCCGAGGCAGAAGTCTATGGTGCCAACGCCGTCATCGAGGAGGCCCTGCTCAACGAGGTCAACGGCCTCGTGGAATGGCCGGTGGCACTGACGGGCACCTTCGACGAGCGCTTCCTGGAAGTGCCGGCGGAGTGTCTGATCTCCTCCATGAAGGCCAATCAGAAGTACTTCCACCTGCTGGACAATGACGGCAAGCTCAAGCCGGCCTTCATCACCATCTCCAATATTGAGAGCAAGGACCCGCAACAGGTCATCTCCGGTAACGAGAAGGTGATTCGTCCGCGTCTGGGCGACGCCGCCTTCTTCTACGAGACCGACCTGCGCAGCACGCTGGAATCGCGTCGCGAGAAGCTCGAGAGCGTCGTCTTCCAGCAGAAGCTGGGCAGCATGGCCGAGAAGGCCCGTCGCAGCGAAGCCGTGGCACGTCACATCGCGGAACGCATCGGCGCCGATGTCGACCACGCCGCACGTGCTGCACAGCTGGCCAAGACCGACCTGGTCACCGAGATGGTGCTGGAGTTCCCGGAACTGCAGGGCATCATGGGCCACTACTACGCCCGTCACGATGGCGAAGATGCCACCGTCGCTCTCGCGCTGGAAGAACAGTATCTGCCGCGCTTCGCCGGCGATGCGATCCCCACGACCAAGGCCGGCATGGCGATTGCCCTGGCCGACCGTCTCGACACCCTGACCGGCATCTTCGGTATCGGTCAGCGTCCGACCGGCGCCAAGGACCCGTTCGCGCTGCGTCGCGCCACCATCGGGGTGCTCAACATCCTGATCAAGGGTGAGCTGGACCTCGACCTGCGCGAGCTGCTGACCGTCAGCGCCGAGCAGCATCGTGATCTGCCCAAGGCCGAAGGACTGGTCGAGGACGTGCTCGAGTACATGCTCGATCGCTTCCGCGCCTGGGCCAGCGACGAAGGCATGGGTGCCGAGCTGTACCTGGCCGTGCGTACCCTGAAGATCAGCAACCCGCTGGACTTCGCGCGGCGTCTGCGTGCCGTGCACGCCTTCGGCGAACGCCCGGAAGCCGCTGCTCTGGCGGCAGCCAACAAGCGAGTCTCCAACATCCTCGCCAAGGCCGAGCACGATGGTCGCACCGAAGTGGACGCAAGCCTGTTGAGCGAGCCGGCCGAGCAGGCACTGGCAGACGCCCTGACGGCACGTGGCGCGGAAGTGGCACCACTGTTCGAAGCGGCGCGCTACCAGGAGGCCCTCGATGCACTGGCCAGCCTGCGCGAACCGGTTGATGCCTTCTTCGATCAGGTGATGGTCAATTCCGACGATGCCGCCGTGCGTGCCAATCGTCTGGCGATGCTGGCGAGTCTGCAAGGCCTGTTCATGGGTGTGGCCGACATCAGTCTGCTGACCCAATGAGATCTGCCGATCCACGGTGTCCCTGACATCGTTGAACCGCAGCCTCTGCAAAAGAACCCCGCCACGGCGGGGTTCTTTTGTATCCGGGGTCCTGAAATGCCGTGTTGCGTGACAGGATTTCACGCAACACGGCAGCGATGTCACAATTTCTGCCTTGATCCCCTACCTAGGTCGCACTAGTATTCCAGTATAGAAACAGTGTTCGAAAAGCGCGGCAGCCTGTCGCACCACGCACTTCGAGCACTCGGCGCCATTTGCCCATCCCCACGTGCGAGCGTCATCTTGTGACTCGGCTCACAATTTCCCAGGCAAAGCGGCGACCCCTGACAAGCAGCCCGGCTGACGCCCCTGACTGCCCTGAAGTGAAGAGTTGACCATGCAAAAACTGATCGTGCTCGACCGTGATGGTGTCATCAATGAAGACTCCGATGCCTTCGTCAAGAACGCCGAGGAGTGGATCGAATACCCCACTTCCATCCAGGCCATCGCCCGTCTGACTCGCGCTGGCTATACCGTGGCCGTGGCGACCAATCAGTCCGGCATCGCCCGTGGCCATTTCGGCCACCGCGAACTCGACCAGATGCACACCAAGATGATGCAGCTGGTGAAGGAAGCCGGTGGCGATATCGCTCACATTGCGTACTGCCCGCATGGCCCGGACGACGGCTGCGATTGCCGCAAGCCCGAACCCGGCCTGCTCCACCAGATCCAGGATGCCCTGCAGATTCCCGACTTTGAAGGAGCCTGGATGCTGGGCGACAGCCTGCGTGACCTCATCGCGGGCCAGAAGGCCGGCTGTCACGCCGCGCTGGTGATGACCGGCAAGGGCCAGAAGACGCTGGCAGATGGCGAGGGCCTCAAGGACGTGCTGGTAGTGGCCAACCTGGCCGACTTCACCAACCGCCTGCTCGATGGTGAGCTCAACCACCCCATATCGGATGGTGAGCCGGGAAAGTCCCAGCGCCGCTGCGTGAGCTGTGAAGCCGCTGCCGAAAGCTATCTGTGAGGCGCGCCTGCCCGGCGAGAACCCTGCGCACGGCGCGCTTGCCTCTCTAATCAACAGCGGCGATATGCTACCCTTCAGACATGAATCCGGGCGGGCAACTGCCTGCCTGTCTCACTTCCTCATGCTGGAGGCTTCACATGCCACTGCTGGATAGCTTCACTGTCGATCACACCATCATGAAGGCGCCTGCCGTGCGCGTGGCCAAGAAGATGGGCACCCCGAAAGGCGACAACATCACCGTCTTCGACCTGCGCTTCTGCGTGCCGAATGAAGAGATTCTCTCCGAGAAAGGCATTCACACCCTCGAGCACCTGTTTGCCGGCTTCATGCGCGAGCATCTCAACGGTGATGATGTCGAGATCATCGATATCTCACCGATGGGTTGCCGTACCGGCTTCTACATGAGCCTGATCGGTGAACCGGAAGAAGCTCGCGTTGCCGCAGCCTGGTCTGCTGCCATGCAGGACGTGCTCAACGTGGCGCGTCAGGAAGAGATTCCGGAGCTCAACATCTATCAGTGCGGCACCGCACAGATGCACTCTCTGGAAGAAGCCAAGCAGATCGCCAGCAACATCCTGTCCCGCGATATCGGCGTCAACCGCAATGACGAGCTGAAGCTGGATGAAGGCTTCCTCAATCAGGCGCACTGAGTCTTGAGGCAGCAAGCCTTGAAACATCGAGCCTTGAGGTACCGGGCTTGATCAGCCTGTCGAGTGCGCCGAGCACTTGAACGAAAAAGCCCGCTATCTGACCGGTTCAGATAGCGGGCTTTTTTCATGACGTGGCCTCCGAGCGAGTGTAGCCAATGCCAGATTCCAGCAGCCATGCCTTTGATTTCACGACCTTCCTGGCAGACAAGGAAGCGTGGTCGGCGCCGAATGAACTCGTCCCCTACCGCTGCCGCGATGACAGTAGCCTGGGCTGTCGCCATTATCCCGCAGCAGGCATGTCAGGGAGCCGCTCACACCTCATCCTGCTGCATGGCTCCAGTGCTGACAGCCGTTATCTCGCATCGCTGGCAACGCGCCTGGCTAAGGCCGGCCATCATGTGCATACGCCGGACTTGCGCGGCCACGGCCCAGCTCCACAACGACGTGGCGACATCGACCACCTGCTCCAGCTCGAGGAAGATCTCGAGGACCTGATCCTGTCGCTCGAGTTACCAGCCGATGCCAGGGTCATCGTCGCTGGTCACTCTGCCGGAGGCGGCCTGGCACTGCGCTTCTCGGCCGCTGTCTGTCAGCACCAGCGTGCCGATATTCCGTTGCACGGCGTGATACTGCTGGCGCCGTACCTGCATCACCTCGCACCCAACATGCGACGTGATTCACGCTGGGCACAGCCACGCATCGCGCGGATGCTGGCCTGCGCACTCCTGAACCGGCTCGGCATCCATCGCCTGGATCATATTGAGGTGCTTGGCTTCAGTATCCCACCAGAGTACCGCGATGCACATACCACCGACGCCTACTCGTGGCGCCTGATGACGGGCCTCAATCCTCGCGACTATCAAGGTGACCTCAAGGCGCTCGCCCATCATCAGGTGCCAGTGATGGCGCTGATCGGCGAGCATGACGAGGCATTTCATGCCGAACGTCTTGCCCAATGTCTGCAACCCCACCATCCCGTGGCGCAGGTGGAAATCCTCGAGACGATCAATCACCTGGGGCTTGCGACAGCCTTTATCACGGCAGAGCGAATCATCGCCTGGCTGAACGAGCAACGCGCCGGCTGAGACTGAGCCAAGCCCTGTCCCGCACTGTCATCCTTGTTAATGATTGCAGCAACACGCACATGCAAAAACGGCCCCTGATCGAAGATCAGGGGCCGTTTTTCTGGCTTGACTTGGCAAGACATCCGCCAAGCGCTAGCTCAACGCCATCATACGTCGAGGTTGGCCACCAGCGCGAAGCGCTCGATGAAGTCACGGCGCGGTTCGACTTCGTCACCCATCAGGGTGTTGAACATCTGATCGGCACCGATCGCATCCTCGACGGTCACACGCAGCATGCGACGGGACTCCGGATCCATGGTGGTTTCCCACAGCTGATCCGGGTTCATCTCGCCCAGCCCCTTGTAGCGCTGGATACTGAAGCCACGTGCCGCTTCCTTCATCAGCCAGTCGAGGGCTTCGTAGAAGGTAACGACTTCCTTCTTGCGCTCACCGCGCGAGACGTAGCTGCCAGCTTCCAGCAGGCCTTCCAGCATGCTGCCCAGCTCACTCATCTCGCGGTAATCGGCGGACTTGAAGAAATCGACATCCCACAGGTAATCACTGCTGACACCATGTGCCGTCAGCGTCACTGCTGGGAGATAGAGATTGCGCTCGCCGTCGTGGCTGAGAGTGAAGCTGTAGTGCGGGCCACCCTCATAGGCGATCAGGTCATCCATTTCCTTCTGGAGACCGTCGATCCAGCCTTGCGCCTGAGACTGGTCCGCGAGTGCGGCCTCATCCAGATGCGGAGCATGCACGATCTTGCGCAGCACGGCAGATGGATAGACACGCGCCAGACGATCGATACGCTTCATCACGCCACGGTACTGGTTGACCAGTGCTTCCAGCTGAGCGCCCGCGATGCCCGGGGCATCGGCGTTGACGTGCAGCTTGCCGCCGTCCAGCGCTGTGGCGGTCAGATAGTCCTGCAGCGCCTGCTCGTCCTTCAGATACTGCTCATGCTTGCCACGCTTGATCTTGTAGAGCGGCGGCTGGGCAATGAAGATATGACCGCGCTCGATCAGTTCCGGCATCTGGCGGAAGAAGAAGGTCAGCAGCAGCGTACGGATGTGCGAACCATCGACGTCGGCATCCGTCATGATGATGACGGAGTGATAGCGCAGCTTGTCAGGGTTGAACTCTTCACGACCGATACCGCACCCCAGCGCGGTGATCAGCGTGCCGACCTCGGCAGACGACAGCATCTTGTCGAAGCGCGCCTTCTCGACGTTGAGGATCTTGCCCTTCAGCGGCAGGATCGCCTGAGTACGACGATCACGGCCCTGCTTGGCGGAACCACCGGCGGAATCACCCTCGACCAGATACAGTTCGGAGAGGCTCGGGTCCTTCTCCTGACAGTCAGCCAGCTTGCCCGGCAGGCCTGCGATATCCAGGGCCCCCTTGCGTCGCGTCATGTCACGCGCCTTGCGGGCGGCTTCACGTGCGCGAGCCGCATCCAGCATCTTGTTGACGATGGCCTTGGCTTCGTTGGGCTTCTCGATCAGGTACTCGGAGAACAACCGGCCCATCTCCTGCTCAACCGCTGTCTTGACCTCGGAAGAGACCAGTTTGTCCTTGGTCTGCGAGGAGAACTTCGGGTCCGGCACCTTGACCGAGATGATCGCAGTCAAACCTTCACGGGCATCATCCCCGGTCGTACCGACCTTGGATTTCTTGAGCAGACCTTCCGCCTCGATATAGCTGTTGAGCGTACGCGTCAGTGCCGCACGGAAGCCGGCCAGGTGAGTCCCGCCATCACGCTGAGGAATATTGTTGGTGTAGCAGAAGATATTCTCGGCGAAGCCTTCATTCCACTGCATCGCCACTTCAACGGCAATGCCATCCTCACGCTCCATCTCGAAATGGAACACCGGATTCAAGGGCGCCTTGTTGGTGTTGATATGGTCAACAAACGCCTTGAGGCCACCTTCGTAATGGAACAGCTCTTCCTTGCCGCTGCGCTCATCAATCAAACGGATGGCGACACCGGAATTCAGGAAGGACAGCTCGCGCAGGCGCTTGGCCAGCACCTCGTAGTGGAATTCGATATTGGCAAAGGTCAGCGGCGAAGGCTTGAAGCGTACCAGGGTACCAGTCTTCTCGGTCTGGCCCACGATGCCCAGCGGCGACTGCGGCTCGCCATGGCGATAGATCTGCTCGTGGACATTGCCTTGACGCCAGATGGTCAGCTTGAGCTCTTCGGATAGCGCGTTGACGACCGAGACACCCACACCGTGCAGACCGCCGGAGACCTTGTAGGAGTTGTCATCGAACTTACCGCCTGCGTGCAGCACGGTCATGATGACTTCCGCTGCGCTGACGCCTTCCTCTTCATGGATTTCGGTCGGCACACCACGACCGTTGTCGCTGACGGAAACTGACTCGTCGGCATGAATAACGACCCGGACTTCGCTACAGTGACCGGCCAGCGCCTCGTCGATGGAGTTATCCACCAGCTCGAACACCATATGATGCAGCCCCGTGCCGTCATCGGTATCACCGATATACATGCCGGGGCGCTTGCGTACGGCATCCAGGCCCTTGAGGACCTTGATGCTTGATGAGTCGTAAGCCTGTTCGCTCATTGGCTTCTCCGTCGTGAAATCATTCCGTGTGCAGTCGCCCGTGTTCCACGTGAAACATCCTGACATCAGTGTTCGGCAACCATACCCGATCCAATGTTTCGGGTTCGACGCAGGTCACGAAGACCTGGCACTCGAGGCCTGCCAACAGCTGGCAGAACAGACGGCGATGCTCGCCATCCAGTTCCGCCGGCAGATCGTCGATCAGGTAGACACAGGTACGTCCGTTCATTTCTTCGAGCAAGCGACCCTGAGCCAGCTTGAGAGCGCTGACCACCAGCTTCTGCTGGCCGCGAGACAACACCTCGACTGCAGGGCGTCGCCCCAGGCGAATACGCAGGTCGGCGCGTTGTGGGCCGGTCTGGGTAAAGCCCATATGGCTATCACTGTCGCGCCCTGCTGCCAGCACGTCGCCCAGAGGGCGTTTGGCATCCCAACCGCGCTGATAGCGCAGAGTCAGCTCGGGTAAATCAATCAGCTCGGCAAGCGTGGCTTGAAACAAAGGCGCCAGCGCCTGCATATATTCCATGCGCAGGGCATCAAGACGCTCGCTCCAGTGAGCAAACTCTCGATCCCAGACGTTAAGTGCCTGAACGTCCATCTTACCATGCCTGAGCAGTGCGTTCCGATGTTTGAGCGCCCGACGCACGCGGCGCCAGACGTCGAAGAAGTCGTGTTTCACGTGAAACACACCCCAGTCGAGGAACTCACGTCGGGCAGAGGGCGAACCTTCCAGCAAACGGAAGGCATCAGGGTTGATCAGCTGCAACGGTAAGGCCTGAGCCAGCTGGGCGACTCGCTCGACCTTCTCGCCATCCAGCCGCATCTCCAGCCCATCTGCGGCCTGATCACGCCTTACCCCCAAGGGGCGCGGCGGATCGCCTGCCAGGCGGCCAAACAGCGTCATTCCCGCCGTGTCATGCGCAATGGCATGCTTGAGCTTGTGCGTGCGAAAAGAGCGCGCCAGCCCCAGCACATGGATACCTTCCAGCAGGCTCGACTTGCCACTGCCATTGGCACCACTGACCAGATTCACTCCTTTTCCTGGCGCCATATCGACTGTCGCCAGGTTACGCAGATTCTGGAATTGGAGTCGTTCAAGCGCCATGACGGCCTCATTCGATAGAGAGAAAGAGCCATGGCCGCCTTCGGGGCTCAAATACGACAACACCCGCCATTCAGGAGTGAAAATGGCGGGTGTTGTCGAGGCTCATTCTGCGATTGCGTGCATCAACTGCACCGCAATTACGATTCAAGTTTCTGATTTTCTTACAATTACGATATTACAGACGCATCGGCATCACTACGTAACGTGCATCACCACCGCCCGGCTCTTCCAGCAGCGCTGAGCTGTTGGCATCGGAAAGCGTCAGCTGCACGCGATCGGCATCCAGCACTCCCAGCACATCGATCAGGTAACCGACATTGAAGCCGATCTCGAGGCCAGCCCCTTGATACTCAAGGGCAATATTCTCTTCGGCTTCTTCCTGCTCGGGGTTGTTGGCCAGCACGCGCAAGTTGCCTGCCTCCAGATAGAGGCGCACGCCACGGTACTTCTCATTGGAGAGGATCGCGGTGCGCGACAGTACCTGACGCAGCTCGGCACGCTCGGCCACGATGACCTTGTCACCGCCACGCGGGACAACGCGCTCGTAATCCGGGAACTTGCCGTCCACCAGCTTGGAGGTAAAGGTGAAGTCGCCGGTCTGGGCGCGCACGTGCGTCCCGCTGACCGTCAATGTCATCAGCTCGTTGCTGCCGTCGAGCAGGCGCGTCAGCTCGAGGATACCCTTGCGCGGGATGATCAGCTTCTGCGCTTCCGGCACGCTGATGTCAGCGGCCTGCTCGCAGACGGCCAGGCGGTGACCATCGGTCGCCACGGTACGCACCAGGTTGCTGGTCAGTTCCAGCAGCATGCCGTTGAGGTAATAACGGACATCCTGCTGCGCCATCGCGAAGGAGGTCGCGTCGATCAGATGCTTGAGGGTACCGCGCGGCAGGCTGACGGTGATATCGCCCTGACCATCATCGATGTTCGGGAACTCGGCCACCGGCAAGGTCGACAGGGTGAAGCGTGAGCGGCCGCTGCGCAGAATGGCACGCCCTTCTTCCAGCGCGAGAATGATCTCGCTGCCTTCGGGCAGTGACTTGCAGATATCCATCAGCTTGCGTGCCGGTACCGTCGCGGAACCCGGCTCATCGACACGGCTGGGCTCGACACGCCCGATCAGCTCGACCTCAAGGTCAGTCCCGGTCAGCGACAGCTGCTGATCGGACACCTCAAGCAGCACATTGGACAGCACAGGCAGTGTCTGGCGACGCTCGACGACACCCGCCACCAGGGACAGCGGGCGCAGCAGGGCTTCACGCGAAATGGCAAATTTCATGGAGACTCCACTCTCTGGAAACGGGGCAATGCTCGCTGACAGGCAGCGCGCACGCAAAAGAAATTCGGGGCCGCGACAGGCAAGCCCGGAGCACAGCAGGTCGATAGCGTGATTGTCGCCAACCCGACCTGCCGCTGCAATTCGATCAGCTGGTCAACAGACGCAGCAGGTTCTTGTAGTCCTCGCGGATATCGGCATTCTCTTCTCGCAGCGAGGCCACCTTGCGACAGGCATGCAGCACGGTGGTGTGGTCTCGTCCACCGAAGGCATCGCCGATTTCCGGCAGGCTGTGGTTGGTCAGCTCCTTGGCGAGCGCCATCGCGACCTGACGCGGTCGGGCGACGGAGCGCGAGCGACGCTTGGAGTGAAGATCGGAAATCTTGATCTTGTAGTACTCGGCCACGGTGCGCTGGATGTTGTCCACCCCCACCTGCTTGTCCTGCAGCGCCAGTAGATCCTTCAGGGATTCACGGATGAAGTCCTGATTGATCGCGCGCCCCATGAAGTGGGAGTCGGCGATGACCTTCTTCAAGGCACCTTCCAGCTCGCGAACGTTGGAGCGGATCTTCTGCGCGATGAAGAAGGCAGCATCGTGAGGCAGATCGACCTTGGCCTGATCGGCCTTCTTCATCAGGATCGCGACGCGCGTCTCGAGCTCCGGCGGCTCGATGGCCACTGTCAGCCCCCAGCCGAAGCGTGACTTGAGACGCTCCTCGACCCCATTGATCTCCTTCGGATAGCGGTCCGAGGTCAGAATCATCTGCTGCCCGCCCTCGAGCAACGCATTGAAGGTGTGGAAGAACTCCTCCTGGGAGCGCTCCTTGCCAGCGAAGAACTGGATGTCATCGATCAGCAGCGCATCCACCGAACGGTAGAAACGCTTGAAGTCATTGATGGCATTGAGCTGCAGCGCCTTGACCATGTCCGCCACGAAGCGCTCGGAGTGCAGGTAGACAACCTTGGCATTCTCGCCGCCCTGCTTGGCCAGATGATTGCCCACCGCGTGCATCAGGTGGGTCTTGCCCAGACCCACGCCGCCATACAGGAACAGCGGGTTGTAGGCGCCGCCGGGATTCTCGGAGACCTGGCGCGAAGCCGCGCGAGCCAGCTGGTTGGACTTGCCTTCGACAAAGGTTTCGAAGGTGAAGTTCGGATTCAGGCCACTGGAATGCTTGAGGCTACCTTCTACCTGCACCTGGCGCGTGTTGCGACGCGGTGCCTGTTCCTGGGCGCCATCGCCGGCCATCTCACGCTCTTCCGCAAAATTGCCTCGCGGTGGCGTATGCACGGAAGGGGCACGCGGGCTCGGCATCTGACCCGGCGCCGGCGCCTGGGCAGATACCGGCGACGCAGCCGCGCCTTCCGGACGCGGGTTCGAGACGGTCCGACGGCTACCGACGCTCAGCTCGACCTTGGGCGGCTTGCCCGGTGCCAGCTCACGCAGCAGCTCGTGGATTCGTTTGAGGTACTTGTCATTGACCCAATCACGCACGAAGCGGTTGGGGGCGAGCAGGCACAGCTCTCCGCTGTCGCCTTCCTCGGCCTGCAGGGGACGAACCCAAGTATTGAACTGCTGTGAATTCAGCTCGTCTTGCAGGGCGTCAAGACATTGTTGCCAAAGTGCGAGCGACACGCGACCTCACATCCAGTTGTCGAAGGGGCGGCCATTGTATAGGCCAAGCCACGAGTTATCCACACGACATCTGCCGCAAAAAGCGCTGTGGACAACATCGGTATTCTTCAAGTATCCGCATCGGGACAAGCTGGGGAGCGTCCGAGCACAAGATTTCGACTGTGGACAAGACGACAGTTATACACATAGCCATACACAGGCTGAATGCAGGTTGCCCACCACTTATCGCCAGAGCTGTCCTATCGACATGCAATTGAGCAAGATACGAAAAAACAGGTTATCCACAGGAACTGCCCTCCTTTACAGTTATTGGTTATTCAGAATGACTTTCTAGTAGTAATGACAGTAGCCCCGCGATCTTCAAATCACGCGAGGTGCGAGGGGCTGTGATAGCGCCGGCAGAATTTCGGGTTATCCACTGCGACGTTTCGGCGCACTGACACGCCAGCGGCGTGAGTGCACAACCGCTCTGCAGAAACGCGAGTCCTTGAGGCTCACGACCGAACACAGGACTTGCCCCTTCCCCCGCATCGCCATGGCGGGCGATGCCAATCACTCAGCCCCACTGAGCGCTGAAAAAGCGCTGATCGCTTGCCTGGCGAGCGGTGCCTGTTGGCTCAAGGACGCCGAAACGAATTTTTTTGTGCCCGAAGGCCTGTCTTGCGCATGATCCGCGTGAGACACGAAGCGCCATATGGCGGGCGACGTAGACGATATCTGTCGTCAAATGCCGCGAACGGGCTGTGGACAACTTCCAACGCGACATTGCAAGCCACTTGCAGATTCACTAGAATCCCTGCCCCTGACCAATCTGCCCTGTCCTCATGTGGATACAGGGCAACATTCGTTGACCTTTTCCAAACAACCACGTGGGAAGAAGCAGCTATGAAACGCACATTTCAGCCGAGCGTCCTGAAGCGCAAGCGCACACACGGTTTCCGTGCTCGTATGGCGACCAAAGGTGGCCGTGAGGTCATCCAGCGTCGTCGTGCGAAAGGCCGTAAGCGTCTGAGCGCCTGATCGAGGCCCGGATGTCCCGTCAGGGATTTCCCCGGCAGCTTCGCTTGCTGACTGCCGGGGATTACCGGCACGTCTTCGATCACACCACCCTCAAGGTACACGGCAAGGGGCTTCTGGCCCTGGCGTGTCCGAATGACCTGGGACATGCCCGCCTGGGGTTGGTGTTCAGCAAGAAGAACGTGCGCCGTGCCGTAGATCGCAACCGCCTCAAACGTCTGACGCGCGAATCCATTCGCCTCCGCCAGCAGCGCCTTCCGGCCGTCGACATCGTCGTACTGGCCAAGCGAGGCGTGACCGAGCTGGACAACGAGACTCTGCATCGCCAGCTGGACGGCATGTGGGCTCGTCTGGAGAGGGACGCCAGACGCCAGAAAGCGGCCAAGTCAACGCCACCTGCCTGACGCGACACCTGCCCGGTGCGTCCGGCATGTGGCGTTTTTTTCGTTATACGCCCTACCGTTCGTGACCGGACTCATCTGACTCCCCGCCAGATTGATTCACCCTCCAACGGGTATACACCATGGACGTCAAACGATTACTCCTCGTGATTCCGCTTGCGGTTGTCGCCTATCTGATGGTGGTCCAGTGGAACAAGGACTACGACCAGCCGGCTGCGGAAACACAGGCTCCCCAGGTTGCCTCTCAGGCCGCCAATGCCACTGCGCAAGGCCTTGAAGCCCCGAGCAGCAGCACGACTGCCAATGGCGATACCGGCCTCTCCACGCCGGATAGCGCAGCAAGCACCCCGAGCAACAACCTGATTGAAGTCAAGACTGACGTGCTGGACCTGCGTATCGATCCGCAGGGCGGCGACGTGGTCTATGCAGCGCTGCTCGCGCACAAGCAGAACAATGCTTCCGAGTCGCCCTTCGTGCTGCTGTCCGACAATCAGTCACGCAGCTACGTGGCCAAGTCCGGCCTGCAGCTGGATGGCCACAAGGGCCGTATCGCCTTCTCTGCCGACAGCAACAGCTACACCCTTGCCGAGGGTGACGACAGCCTGCAAGTGGACCTGAAGGCCGACATCAATGGTGTTGCGGTCATCAAGCGCTTCACCGTCAGCCAGGACAGCTACCAGATCAAGGTCGACTACCTGCTGGACAACCAGACCCAGCAGCCGATCAATGCTCGCTTCATCGGCCAGCTGGCCCGTGACAACAGCGCGGACCCGACCAGCGGTGGCGGCATGGGCATGAAGTCCTATCTGGGGGCAGCGTTCTCTTCTGAAGAGAATCACTACCAGAAGGTCGATTTCGAAGACATCCAGGACGGCAGCTTCAAGAATGTCGACGTCCAGGGTGGCTGGGTCTCCATGATCCAGCACTACTTCGTGTCTGCCTGGGTGCCGGCTGACAACCAGAAGAACCTCTACTACGCCAACGTCGACAAGCAGAACCGCAATGTCGCCGCCTTCGCGAGCCCGACGACCCAGATCGCCGCGGGTCAGCAGGCTGAGCTCGGCGCGACCCTGTTCGTTGGCCCGAAGGATCAGGACCAGCTGGAAGCGACCGCTCCCTACCTGGAGCTGGTTGTCGACTTCGGCTGGCTGTGGTTCCTGGCCAACCCGCTGTTCTGGCTGCTGGAGCACATCCACGCGCTGGTCGGCAACTGGGGTGCCTCCATCATCCTGCTGACCGTTCTCGTCAAGGTCGTGCTGTTCCCGCTGTCCGCGACCGCGTACCGCTCGATGGCCAAGATGCGCAAGATGGGCCCCGAGATGCAGCGCATCAAGGAAAAGTACGGCAGCGACCGCCAGAAGGTCTCCCAGGAGATGATGAAGTTCTACCAGACGGAGAAGATCAATCCGCTGGGTGGCTGTCTGCCGATCTTGATCCAGATGCCGGTCTTCATCGCCCTGTACTGGATGCTGATGGAATCCGTCGAACTGCGCCACGCACCGTTCATGCTGTGGATCCAGGATCTGTCAGTGAAGGACCCGCTGTTCATCCTACCGATCATCATGGGCCTGACGATGTTCATTCAGCAGCAGCTGAACCCGACGCCTCCGGACCCCACTCAGGCGAAGATAATGAAGATGCTGCCGATCGTCTTCACCTTCTTCTTCCTGTGGTTCCCGGCGGGTCTGGTGCTGTACTGGATCGTCAACAACACGCTGTCGATCGCTCAGCAGTACGTCATCACCCGTCAGATCGAGAATGCCGAGCCAACCAAGAAAGGCGCATGATGCCTTTCAGGTTCGCCTGACATGACTCACCCACGACCCTCGCCTCGGCGAGGGTCGTGGCGTTTCGGGACTCTGATTCCGGCGGCTGCGCCGACACTCCCGCCGCAAGGCGCCTCCCCCATCACCCCGCTTGCTGTCACGGGCCTCCAGCCGCGACAATAGCGGCCATCTCCTTCATCTTCATTCCGGCTTCGCGCCCGAGGTTTGTGCATGTCTACCGCCTACCAGCCTGACTCCATCGCGGCCCTGGCCACTCCGCCCGGCCGTGGTGGCGTCGGCATCATCCGTGTCTCCGGCCCGGCCTGTCAGGCCATCGCCCAGGCCATGCTGGGCCAATGCCCGTCGGCACGCCGCGCCCACTATGGTCCCTTCATGGGGCTGGATACCCAGGGCAACCCCATCGCCCTCGATGAAGGCATCGCGCTCTACTTCCAGGGCCCGAATTCCTTCACCGGCGAGGACGTGCTGGAGCTGCAAGGGCACGGCGGCCCGGTGATCATGGACCTGCTGCTGGAGCGCTGCGTGCAGCTGGGCGCACGCCTGGCACGCCCCGGTGAATTCAGCGAGCGCGCCTTCCTCAACGACAAGCTGGATCTCGCCCAGGCCGAGGCCATCGCCGACCTGATCGACGCCAGCTCACGCGCAGCGGCCGAGAATGCGCTGCGCTCGCTCAAGGGCGAGTTCTCGACGCGCGTCAGCGCGCTGGTGCAGCGCCTGATCGAGCTGCGCATCTACGTCGAGGCCGCCATCGACTTCCCCGAAGAGGAAATCGACTTCCTGGCCGACGGCCATGTCGCGGCGCGCCTCAATGAGGTCAAGGCAGAGCTGGTGGGCGTGCGCGCCGCTGCCAACCAGGGCGCTCTGATGCGCGAGGGCATGACGGTGGTGATCGCCGGCCGCCCGAATGCCGGCAAGTCGAGCCTGCTCAATGCGCTGACCGAGCAGGACACCGCCATCGTCACCGACATCGAAGGCACCACCCGCGACGTGCTGCGTGAGCACATCCATCTCGACGGCATGCCGCTGCATATCATCGATACCGCCGGGCTGCGCGACACGCCGGACGCTGTCGAGCGCATCGGCGTGCAGCGCGCCTGGGACGAGATCGAGAAGGCGGACCGCGTCCTGCTGCTGGTCGATGCCGCGACTACCTCGGCGACGGACCCGATGGAGATCTGGCCGGAGTTCGTCGCGCGCCTGCCGGACCCGTCCCGCCTGACGCTGGTCCGCAACAAGATCGATACCAGCGGCGAGACGCCGGGGCTGACCGCCATCACCGCAACGCAGGATGGTGATGCCGAGCTGGCACGCCACCAGGCCAGCGTGGTGCGCATCTCGGCGCGCGACAATCAGGGCCTCGATGCGCTGCGTGATCACCTCAAGGACATCATGGGCTTCACCGGCACGGCAGAGGGTCGCTTCAGCGCCCGCCGCCGCCACCTGGATGCGCTGGAACGCGCTGGCGAGTCCCTCGACAACGGCGACGCCCAGCTGCATGGCGCCGGTGCCGGGGAGCTGCTGGCCGAAGACCTGCGCGCCGCCCAGATGGCGCTGTCCGAGATCACCGGCGAATTCTCCGCCGATGACCTGCTCGGAGAAATCTTCGGCAGCTTCTGCATCGGCAAGTGATTGCACCGAAGTGATCGCACCGAGCTGACTCCCGCCCGCAGGCGGGCTCTCCTCTTGTCGACAGTGCTTGCGTCTGGCTGTCTCCCTCTCGTTATACTGCCTCTGCCGACCCCTCCGAGTGGCGGAGGCGGGCAGGGGCAGACCGGGAGCCGACATGGCGGGACGCGCGACATCGAACAGACCGCAGGATGCCCATCGCGAGTCCCGTGACTCCAGTGCCTCCCCTCCGCCGGCCCCTGACGCCGAGCTGACTACCGGGCCTCTCCCCGAGGCCCCGTTGCGCCACCTGCTGCTCGACTTCTTCACCCGCCATTGGCCCCGCTATCTGCTGGCCATCGCGTTCCTGATCGGGGTCGCGGGGCTGAATCTGCTGTTGCCGTGGGCCATCGGCGCCACCATCGACGCGTTGCGTGACGGCAGCCTGGACCACGACGCCTTGCTGAAACGCCTGTTGTGGCTGGTAGGCGCGGGGCTCGTGCTCTATGCACTGCGCTATGCCTGGCGCGTGACGCTGTTCGGTACCGCCTATCAGCTGGGGACGGAGCAACGTGATGCCTTCCATGCCAAGCTGACGCGCCTGGACCCCGGCTTCTACCAGCGCCATCGCACCGGAGACCTGATGGCGCACGCCAGTCAGGACATCGATGCCGTGGAGATGGCCGCCGCAGAAGGCGTGCTGTCCAGTGTCGATGGCGCCATGACCTTCGTGCTGGTGCTCGGCATCATGTTGATCGCCATCGATGTGCCGCTGACGCTGCTCGCGCTGTTGCCCTTCCCTTTCATGGCCTGGGCCTTCGCACGCATCTCGCGGCGGATCGGAGAGAGTTTCCGCGAATCTCTGGAGCGCTTCTCGGACCTGAATGACCAGACCCAGGAAGCCTTCGCCGGCATTCGCATGCTCAGAAGCCATGCCTTGCTGGAGGATGAAGGCGCAAGGTTCTCTCAGCGTGCCGCCGCCGCCGAAGCCGTCGATTATCGCGTCCAGAAGCTGGAGGCAGCCTTTGATCCGGTGGTGTTCATTGCGCTCTCGGCGGCGACGCTGATGACACTGGGCGTAGGTAGCTGGCGCTATCTGGATGACGCCATCACCCTGGGCCAACTGACCAGCTTCACGCTCTATCTGGCGCAGCTGATCTGGCCGATGTTCGCGCTTGGCTGGTGCCTGAATATCCTGCAGCGCGGCGCGGCAGCCGCACGGCGGCTGGCTACCTTCCACGCCGCACCAGAAGCCCTTGAGGGCAGCGGCACTCTGGACGAGGTCAGTGACCATTCACTACGCTTTGAAATCAATGAATTCCACTACCCGGGCAGCCAGCAACGTGCCTTGGGCCCCCTCTCCCTTCAGGTGGCGGCAGGGGGGAGTCTGGGGATCGTCGGCGCGACCGGCAGTGGCAAGTCCACCTTGCTGCGTCTGCTGTCGCGCAGCTGGCCTCTGACACCTGAGCAAGGGGTCCTGACGCTTGGCGGCAGAGAAGCGAGTGAGTACACACTATCTACCTGGCGTCAGCAGTTCTCACTGGTCCCCCAGGACCCGTTTCTGTTTGCGCTCTCGGTGGCCGACAATGTCGCTCTCGCCTGCCCCGAGGCCTCTGACGAGCGAATCCGCGAGGCGCTGCGCGCAGCAGCCTTCGAGGAGGATCTGCGCCGCCTCCCCCAGGGGTTGGAAACGCTGGTGGGTGAGCGAGGCATCACACTCTCCGGCGGCCAGCGTCAGCGACTGGCATTGGCACGCAGCCTGCTCAGCGAGGCGCCTATCCTGCTGCTGGACGACACCCTCTCGGCGGTCGACCAGGTCACCGAACGCACTCTGCTGAAGACTCTGGCGCGTCTGCAGCAACCCGATCACCACGGCCTCAAGCGCACGCTGATCATCAATTCCCATCGCCTGTCTGCCGTACAGGCCTGCCAGCAGATTCTGGTGCTCGAGGACGGGTGCATCCTGGAACAGGGCGATCACGCCAGTCTGCTGGCCGCCCGCGGCGCCTACTGGCGCCTATGGCAGGCCCAGCAGGTCAACCGCGAAGACGATGCCAAGGCGGAGCGCTCATGAGCCAGGATGCCGCGACACGACCCGACACCCTCAGCGGCACTCGCCTGCTCAGCCGACGGCGGCTGACATTGCTCTGGCAACCGCTGGGCAGGCGCCGCGCAGAGGTCCTGCGCGCGCTGTTGATCCTGATCGCGGCGACCGTACTGGATGTGCTTGGTCCGTGGCTGACCCAGCGCTATCTGGATGACTACCTGATTCCCGGCAACCTCGCTCCCGAGGCTCTGGCCGGATTGGTGGCCATCTACGTGATCACCCAGCTGGGCGCCGCCGCCGGGCGCTATTTCCAGCAGCTGCGCTTTGCCCGTCTGGCCCTCGCCAGCGTGCGCGATATCCGTGAGCGAGTCTTCACACACCTGCTGCATCAACCACTATCGACCCTCGACAATATCGCCGCCGGTGAATTGGTGGCCCGCGTGACCAACGACACCGAGTCGCTCAAGGAGCTGTATATCGGGGTGCTGGCGACACTGATCGGCAATGTGGTGCTGTTGATCGGCATCCTGTCGGCGATGGCCCTGATGGATGGCACCTTGGCGATGATCGCGACGGCGCTGGTACCGCTCTCCATCGGCATGATCTGGCTGTATCAGCGCTTCTCCGGGCGTGCTGCACGCGAGGTACGCCGCCTGCGCGCCTTGCAGAATGCCAGAATTGCCGAGGCGATCGGCGGCATGAGTGTGCTGCAGGCAAGCAACCAGACCGAACGCTTCAGTCAGCGCTACCATCACCTCAACGTCTCCCAGTATCAGGCGCGCATGCGCACGGTGCGTGTGTCGGGGCTGCTGTTGCGTTCGGCCATCGACCTGATGGCGATGCTGATCACGCTCTCGCTGGTCGCCTTGTTCGGGCTGCGCGAACTGGGCGGCGGTGCAGAACTGGGGGTGCTCTACGCGTTCATCGCCTGGTTGGGTCGCATCAGCGAGCCCCTGATCCAGATCACACAGCGACTGCAGGTCTTCCAGTCGGCGCTGGTGGCGACAGGCCGGCTGGAAGAGGTCCTGGACCGGCCGCGCGAGACGCCTGAGCCAGATAAGCGCGCCGCGAGGAAATCCACGCATGGGCACACGGACAACACCGTGATAGCGAGTGGTCACTATCAACTCGAGAATCTGACGTTCCGCCATCAGGGTGCGGAGGGCTCGGCCCTCAAAGGCCTGACGCTTGCCATCGAGAGCGGTGAGTTTCTCGGCGTGGTCGGCCCGACGGGCAGCGGCAAGTCCACCCTGCTCGATCTGCTCAGCGGGCAGCGCCCTGCCCCGGGGTCTCAGCTGCTGCTGGATGGTCGTCCGCTGATGGAGTGGTCGGCTCGACAGCGCGCTACCGCGATAGCCGTCGTCCCGCAGGAGCCCTTCATCCGCGCCACGACACTGCGCGACAACCTGCTGCTGGGACGTGAGATCAGCCAGCAGCACCTGTCACGGGTTCTGCACAAGGCGCATCTGGCGCCGCTGGTCAATAGTCTTCCGCTGGGGCTCGACACCTTGCTGGGCGAGCGCGGCCTGAGTCTTTCCACGGGTGAGCGCCAATTGCTGGCGCTCGGACGCGCACTGGTCACGACACCACGCGTGCTGTTGCTGGATGAGGCCACCGCCAGCATCGATAGCCATACCGAAGCCCTGTTGCAGCAGGCACTGCATGAGCTGCGTGGCGAAGTGACCTTGATCGTGGTGGCACACCGGCTTGCCACAGTGCGCGATGCAGACCGCCTGCTGGTGCTGGAACAGGGCCGCATCACCCAGCTGGGGCCCCATGATGCCCTGATGGCAGAATCCGGCCTCTATCGGCGGTTATGGCGAGAAGACATCGCGCACTGATCAGGCAGGCCAACGGCCCCCATGATGCAAACGCCCCCACAGGCATGGCCTGCGGGGGCGTTGTCAGTCCGAGCTCTTGATATGGCGCTCAGCGTACTGCGTTCATCTCAGTCATCACGGCTTGCGCGGGCCGCGTGGCTTGTTGCCCTGTTTCTTGCCAGACGCTGCCTTGCCTGAATTCGTCTTGCCAGCTGCTGACTTGCCAGAGCTTTCCTTGCTGGCGCCGCCCTTGGCAGCCTTGCCTTTCATGGCATTGCTTTCCTGCTTCTCACGCAGGGCACGCGCTTCACGCGCATCCAGCGGCTTGCCGACATCCTTGTTGTCTTCAGGGCGCTGTTTGGCCGCGTACTTTCTGGGCAGCTTGGTCGTGCTGTTCGGATTGACCTGACCATCACGGCCGATCGCCGGCGTACTGCGCATGCTGACCCGCGTGGTACCTTCGCGGCGGCCCTTGCCCGGCACGCTGGAGGACCAGTCGCTCCAGCTGGCAGAATCCTTGCCCGCCCCCTTGCCTGCCGTCTCGCCCTTGCCGCGCGGACGAGTGGGCTCGACAGCGGCCGTCGACTTGCGCTCGGCAGGCTTCTCACTGACGCGCTTCTCACTCGGCGCCGAATGCCCGTGCACCTGATCCTTGATCTGCGCCTTGATGCTGGTCTTGGGCTTGGCAGTCGCGGAATGACGCTTGCCCTTGGCCTTGGGCGTCGCACTGTCATTGCGCACGCGAGGCTTGGCCCAGCCTTCACCACGCTTGAGCTTCTCGCGCTTGGGCTTGGCCTGGGTCACCTCGACATCGCTGTCGCGCTTGACCTTCTGATTGAGCTTGCGCAGCGCCAGTAGTCGTTCACGCGGCATCGGCTTGGGCTCACTGCGCGCACGGGCGACCTCTTCCGACAGCCACCACAGGCCCTTGTGCTCGACGGCAACCGACTGCGGAGCCGGCAGCGCGCTCTTGAGCACCTCGACCACTTCCTGCATGGCGATGGAGAACTGACGATCGAACTGCCACGGTGGATTGATCACCAGCATGCCGGAACCGTACATGCCGTGATCCCCCTCCGGTGAATCGATCGTCAGCTCACTGCGCCACATCGGTGCCGGCGAATGCTTCTTGAGACGCTCGAGCAGGTCATGCTGACGCCCTGCCGGCAGCAGCGGATACCAGATCATGATGGTGGCATGACGTGACTTGCGCAGGGTCTCGACCACGACATCTGCCACATCACGGTAATCATTCTTCAGCTCATAGCTGGGGTCGATCAGCACGGCGACGCGCGGCGTGGTGACCGGCACGGCCGCCAACAGACCGGACAGACCATCCTGCTGACGACGCATGACCTTGCCGAGGCTGTCACGCTGCACCGGCGCCTGATCGAAGTGGTAGATCTCGCCCGGATGCAGCTCATAGGCCAACAGGCGATCGCCGCGGCGCAGCGACTGGCTCAGCCACCAGGGCGAACCGGGATAGACGCTCAGCTCGCTGGCGCCGCCCTTGGCGACATCCGGCTGCATGTCCGCCAGACGTGCCAGCCAGCGAGCCAACGGCTTGTCAGCTGACGAAGACTTCGGCTCACCCGCATCGGTCAGCCAGCGATCACGCACCTGCCACAACGGCAGAACGCCCTGCTCGTATTCGCGCAGCTGTTCCGTCTCGCGGGCCGCCAACGGATACCAGCCACGACCGGCGTGAGTGTCGATAAACGTAACGGGAGATTCTTTACGTAATAACTGCTCGGCCAGGGTGGTGGCGAGCAGGTGCTTGTGCAGGTCGGCAAAATTGCCAGCGTGATAGGCGTGCTGATAGGCGAGCAAGAGCGCCTCCTTGATACGGCGATATCTGCCACATCCAGCGAGGCAGCAGATAGAAATCGGGGGGCGGCGACGAGAGGAAAACCAGACAAGGCCGCCGAAGGGGCTGAAGGATAGCAGAGATGATCACTTGTCACCCCAAAAGCCGTGCTTGCCAAGCAACGAGGCCCACGCAAAAGCGCAGGCCTCGTGGTCATTCACCATCATGCCGCCATGGCAGCTGATGGATACTCAGCTTTCCATCGGCGTCAGCGTGATCTCGACGCGACGGTTCTGGGCGCGCCCGGAGGCGGTGTCGTTGGATGCCACCGGGCTGGCTTCACCATAACCGCGCATGTTCAGACGGTTGAAGGCGATGCCACCACTGGCCAGATAGTTGCCGACGGCCTGGGCACGCAGCTCGGACAGGTTCTGGTTGTAGTTGCTGGCACCGGTGGAATCGGTATAGCCCGCGATGTTGACGCGGGTCTCGTCGTATTCCTTGAGCACGGTGATGACGCCATCCATGACCGGCTGAATCTGACCGGACAGGGTGCTGGAGTCGGAGCCGAAGGTGACGTTGGACGGCATGTTGAGGATGATCTGGTCGCCGACACGGGTCACGCTGACGCCGGTGCCCTGCAACTGATCGCGCAGCTTGGCTTCCTGAACATCCATGTAATAGCCGATACCACCGCCCGCGGCGGCACCCGCAGCGGCGCCGATCAGCGCCTTGTCGAGACGATGGTTACCACTCTTGGTCGCTCCGGCGATTGCACCGACGACCGCACCGATGCCGGCACCCTTCGCCGCACTGGAGGTCTGCTGCTCATTGGTATACGGGTTGGTCGTGGAACAACCCGCCATCGCGACGGCGGCTGCCAACGGCAGGGCCAGGAGTACAGACTTCTTCATGGTAACGCTCCCTATCTACACACTCATTAAAGGCAAGATGACAATTGCGCAAATAATCGTCATGCCTCCGATAATGCCTGATCAATCAGGTGTCGAACATGGCCAGCAGGTCATTGAGGAACAATAAGCCCCGGGGCGTGGCGCGCAACAGCACGTCATCCTCAACGATGAGCCCGCGCGAGCGCGCCTGGCTCAGGCCCGGCTCCAATGCCTCGCGATCCAGCCCGGTCGTGCGACGCAGATCCTCGAAGCTGACACCCCCGGTCAAGCGCAGTGCATTCATCATGAACTCCAGCGCCAGCTCATCGCGGTCAATTTCCTGCTGACCCGCCACGAACCCGCGAGGGTCCTGCATCCTGCGCAAGTACGCTTCAGGCTGACGACTTTTCCAACGTCGTTGGAGCTGCAACTCATCGTTCAAGTTCCCAGCCGGGTCGGTTTTCAACAACGTCAACTTGCCATGCGCGCCCGCTCCGATGCCCAGGTAATCACCGAATTTCCAGTAATTGAGGTTATGACGCGCGCTGCGCCCTTCAAGGGCATAGGCGGAAATCTCGTAACGACGGAAACCGGCAGCCTCCAGCTCGGCGTGACCATGATCCTGGATATCCCACAGCAGATCATCTTCCGGCAGTACCGGCGGACGCGAATAGAACTCGGTATTCGGCTCCAGCGTCAATTGATACCAGGACAGATGGGTCGGCTTGAGTGCCAGGGCACGCCGGATATCATCCAGCGCCGTCTCCAATGTCTGGCCCGGCAGGCCATGCATCAGATCGATATTGAAATTGTCGAAGCCCGCCGCCCGTGCGCTGGCCACCGCGCGCTCGGCTTCTTCAGCGGAGTGGATACGCCCCAGCACCTCGAGCTGCTCCGGCTGGAAGGTCTGCACGCCCAATGACAAGCGATTGATGCCGGCGGCGCGATAGGCGGCAAAGCGGCCCTGCTCCAGCGTACCGGGATTGGCCTCCAGCGTGACCTCGCAGTCGGCAGAGAACGTCATGCGCGCCCGCAGGCCATCGAACAGTCGCTGGTAAGCCGCTCCGCTCAGCAGGCTCGGCGTGCCGCCGCCGATGAAGATGCTGTGCAATTCACGCTCGGGCTGGCCCTGCAGCAACTGCAGGTCCTGATCGAGATCGGCCAGCAGTGCCGTGATGTATTCCGCTTCAGGCAAGCCGGCATCACGCCCGACCCCGTGGGAGTTGAAGTCACAGTAGGGGCACTTGCGCACGCACCACGGCACGTGAATATAGAGCGACAGAGGCGGCAGGTTCGCGGCGGACATCACGCTTGACCGCTCTGCGCGGCAAGCGCCTCGAGCAACTGCTGCATCGCACGTCCCCGGTGGCTGAGACGGTTCTTGGTCTCGGCATCCAGGGCCGCGGCGGTCATGTCATGCTCCGGCAACCAGAAAAGCGGGTCATAACCGAAGCCACCCTCGCCTTGTGGCGCGTCAAGAACACACCCCTCCCAACTGGCCTGAACGATGATCGGCACCGGGTCTGCCGCATGGCGCAGATAGACGAGCACGCACCAGTAGCGCGCCGTACGCGCTTGCTCAGGCACGCCCTCAAGCGCTGCCAACAGGGCGGCGTTGTTGTCACCATCACCACTACCTTGCTGACGCCGCGCGGCAAAGCGTGCGGAATAGATGCCCGGCTCCCCGCCCAGCGCATCGACTTCGATCCCGGAATCATCTGCCAGCGCCGGCAGGCCGGTGGCCTCTGCGGCGTGGCGCGCCTTGATCAATGCATTCTCGACGAAGGTCAGCCCTGTCTCTTCGGCGTCACTCACTCCCAGCTGCCCTTGAGGAATCGGTTCGATCCCCAGCGGCGCGAGCAGGTGGGAAAATTCACGTAGCTTGCCGGCATTGCCACTGGCCAGTACGAGAGAAGAAGCGGACATGTGAATCTCCGGGATAGGAACAACGAGAATGCGGCCGCGTGTGAGTCACACGGGCGAGGCGCTTGCAGCACCCCATTCTAGCGCGTGCGTCCGATGCGTACACGCGAGGGGTCTGCGCCAGGCACGACTGAGATCCATGGTGTCATGGGCCGATATCACTCATGTGCTCAACTTGATGACTGACAGGCCGATACAGGCTATCTGCCCCATAGCGGGCTAATGCCAGTGCAGGATTTGTCTGTGCCTCGCGGCTCAAGCAAGTAAGCATCAACCGAAAGAATCGCGTAACTCGATGATTTGTATATCTTTAAATTGAGAAATAAAAGGAATATGCGTTATGCCATCTAACACTATGCGCAGCGCCAGCCCCCGGATGACACTCGACTAGACTTCAAGACAACCATCGAATCACCGTGGATTCATGTCTCCGCCTCAGCCTGCTGATGATGAGCCCCCCCAACGCTTGCGACAGGAGCGCCCCCATGACTGCTACCAGAGTCCTGTTCGTGACAAGCCCTTCACCGCAGACCGAACTGTTCGTCGAGTACCTGCAAGAGACACTGAAATGTGTCGTCGAGGCCTGCCACCATGAAGCCCCACTGCCGTCATCTCCCTGCCTGGTGCTGATCGACAGCACCCAGTGCAGTCTGGCCCAGATGATGCGATGGAGTCATATCGACAAGATCGCTGCCTTCAATGTCGAACATGAAGACGATGCCATCTCACTACTTCTGAATATTCCTTTCAGTGGAATCTTCTATCGCCAGGACAGCCTTGAACAGATCAGCAAGGGAATCGGCAAGATACTCGAGAATGAAAACTGGCTGACTCGCAATATCATGCAGACGCTGATTCGTCATTATCGTCAACAACAACAGATTGCCTTTCAGCCTGTCATGGGACTGACACAACGAGAACTGGAAATATTGTCACTCATTGCCTCACAGCAAAGTAATGCAGATATCGCGCATAGATTGATGTTGAGCCAGCACACCGTGAAATCTCATTTATATAACATTTTTCGCAAGATCAGAGTCCACAACCGCCATCAGGCGATCCAGTGGGCCCACGAGCACCTCAACCTTTACATCCCCAAGCGCACGACGGAGCCGGAATCCTGAGGCTCAGGTGACGCTGGGCGACCACCTCTCCCACGAGGCGGACCTGTGAGGTAACCACTGCGACAGAGCATGCCCCAAGTCGGCTACGCGTAGTAAGCGCTTCACTTTTCAAGAGTGAAATGACTCATGTGCAGTACTGCGTCGCATTCCTGACACCCCTCAAATACGTGGATACAAAAAGACAAGCCCAGTTACATAATGACATTGAAGAGACGCTTTTCAGTATTAGATATGTGGTACCTTTGAACCAGTAAAAAGCTTGGTAAAAAAAGCGCAAAGGTCTGGTTTTCATTGCACTCTCGAGAAGGGTCATCATGACCAGCGCTATTTTCATCAGGTTTACGTACTGTTTTTCCTATTCTTTTTCTGGGTCAAATCAGAACTGGAGGGGAAGGATAAACTGGTTATTTTAGCAAGTACTGATTAGAGGTTGCCTTATCCCCACTATCGCGCAATCCTATAAAGGTGCTCAGCGCGTAATGCCCGACGTGAATGAGTGCAGTGCTACACGACTCACCCAACCACACTTCAGATATGGCTCCGCCAAGAAAATCGGTACGACAACTCAGAGGTCTCGCACCATGATTACAGGGAACGCAATGGTGCTGCTGGTGACTGACTGCAATCCGCAGTCAGCGCTTTTCATGGATTACATTCGCCAGCAGCTTGAGTGTCAGGTGGCTTCCGCAAGCCCCGACGAGGATTACACACCCGGGCAGGCAGAAAGAACGATAGTGCTGCTGGACACCGACCACGTCGATGAAGGCACGATGCAACGCTGGGATGCAGATGCCAGCCAGGATGCCAGCGCAGAGCTGGCCGCTATCAACATCAGTGATGAAGAGGAAGCTGCCAGCCTGCTGGTCAGCACCCATCTTCAAGGCGTGTTCTACCGACAGGACAGCCTCTCACTGATCAGCAAGGGCATCGCGAAACTGCTGGAAGGCGACATGTGGATGTCCCGACCGCTGATGACCCGCCTGCTGGATTTCTATCGCCGTCAGCAGCTCAACGCCTATCGCCCGGTCTGTGGTCTGACCCAGCGTGAGGTGGAAATCATCGGCTTGCTGGGCACGGGTGCCTCGAATACCGAGATTGCTGACCAGCTGTTCGTCAGTGAACACACGGTCAAGTCACATCTCTACAACATCTTCCGCAAGATCAAGGTGCATAACCGCATTCAGGCCATGAACTGGGCACGTCAGAACCTGGCAATGCCTGTCTCGCGCACCCCACGCATCGCTCGCAGAGCACAGATGTCGTGAACGGTCGGGGCATGACAAGCCGCCAGGTGGTCGCCTGGGGACTGACATGCTTCAGTCTGTCGCCCGCCTTCGCGCAATCCGCGCCGGAGGCGGTGCGACCCGAGGTATCCGTTGCCAGTGAAGAGCAGCAGGCTCGCCGTCAGGGGGAAGATGGGGTCGCCATCCAGCGCGCTCGCCCCACGCTTTCCGACGGTCTAAGTGGGGTGATGATCGATCGTACCATGACCATGATCGGCAAGACCTTCTTCCGCCAGTTCAGCCAGCAACGCCTCGATAGCCCAGCCATCCGCAACACATCCCTCAGTATCCATGAACGCCCCTCAGCACGCTGGGGCAGCCTCATCTGGATCACCGAAGGCAACAACGTTCTGTATGAAGCGACGCTCCCTCCGCGCCTTAATGACGTGGATATGTACGCCAGCGCCGCTGTATCAAACGTCTCCGACCAGTTCCTGCGTCGCAAGGTCATGGAAGCCCTGCGCAATGACCCGGACATGGCCGGTGACGAATTCTGATGTATTGAAGACCGACATAATAAATGGGCTCCGGACACGGAGACCCTGACAATACGCAAGGGAACAGGGGAACATCATGAAGCATCAGACACTCGCGGTGTCGTTGCTGTTGTCGGCGATGCCGCTATATGCCGGTGAACTCATCTATCAGCCCATCAACCCGAGTTTTGGTGGCAACCCTCTCAATGGCAGCTATCTGCTTGGCAAGGCCCAGGCCCAGGACACCCACGAGGATCCTGATGCCTACTCCTTCGATAGTCTTTCCGAAACAGAACTTTTCATCAGCGACCTGCGCAATAGCCTGGTATCCGATGCCATCACCGATGCTGTCGATTCCACAGAACCCGGCCGCTCCAGCGTGATCGACAGCGCTCAGCTGCGTGTCGAAGTCATCAGTAACGGCAATGGCGGTTTCTCCATGCAGGTGCTTGATCGCGCCACAGGTGAAACCACCGTCATCAACCTCGGCACATCAGGCAATACATTCTGATCCGCTACTGATGAAAGGTTTCGCTCAATGAAGACACTCACTTCCATGCTGGCCGTCGCCAGCCTGGCGCTTGCTGGCTGTGCACCGATGGTCGCCAATACCCAGGGTCTTGAAGGGGTGCCCAGCACCTTGATGCCAAGAACCTCCACCTATCAGGATCTGATCAGTCTACCGCCTCCTGCCGGCCGTATCCCGGTCGCCATCTACGACTTCCGTGACCAGACGGGCCAGTACCGGCCTGCCCCTGCCAGTACCTTCTCTACGGCGGTCACCCAGGGCGGAGCCGCCATGCTGAGCGCCGCATTGTCGGACTCCGGCTGGTTCATCCCCCTCGAGCGCGTGGGACTGCAGAACCTGCTGACAGAGCGCAAGATCATCCGTGCCAACATGGAGCGCACAGGCCAGAATGATCTTGCCGCGCTGCAAGCTGCCAACCTGCTGTTCGAGGGTGGCATCATTGCCTTCGACTCCAATGTCAGAACAGGCGGGGCAGGCGCGGAATACTTCGGCATCGGCGCCTCTGGTCAGTATCAGGTAGATCAGGTGACGGTCAATCTACGCGCTGTCGATATCACCACGGGGCAGGTCATCGCCAACGTCAATACCAGCAAGACGATCTACTCCCGGGAGCTGAGAGCGGGCGTCTATCGCTTCATCGATTTCAGTCGCTTGCTGGAGATGGAGGCGGGGTATACCAGCAATGAACCCGTACAGATGGCGGTCATGTCCGCCATCGAATCCGCCGTGATTCACTTGATTGCGCAAGGCGTCGAACGCCAGCTCTGGGTTCTCCAGGACCCGGACAGCCTTCAGACATCAGAACTGATGGAGTATCTGCAAGCCCCGACTCCGATGTTGTAGAGCCGGCACACATCCAAGCCCCCGAAGAGAGCATCGTGGTATTCGCGGTGTTTATCTCTCCCTTGAAAGGCAGTCACCTCACAAGAGGTGGCTGCCTTTTTCGTATCGGCATAAACATAAGAGATAAATAAAACAACAAAGCATGAAGTAGCATGCGTCTAATACCGTCAACAGTAATACCTCCCTGAACGGTGCTGAAAATCTGGCCACCCTTTGTCATTACACACCGCTAATGGGCAAGACATTATGAGTAGCAATCTCTAGCCCTCATAAACCCGAAAATGACTGATGGCGATGGCCTCGATAAAGACCAATAGTTAGTGCACTTAGACGGTCACCTGGATGGACTCACGCCATGGCTTCGGCAAAGCATCAACAAATAAGAATGCTACAGGCCTGCCTTTTCTTTTCATCACTGACACTCAGCTTATGGGTGTTGGCCAATGACCTGGCGACCACCTCCGAATTGGGAAGCAGCCACTCAGTGGCAGTCATCGAGCAATCTGGCACATACAACACAGCGATGATCGCTCAGCATGGCAATGGCAACGCCTCATTGATTGGCCAGAGCGGTGCCCTGAATGAAGCAGGTGTCGACCAATATGGCAATGGAAACACGGCATACACACTGCAAGAGGGTGCCCTGCATGAGGCCAGCATTCTTCAGCATGGCCAATATCATGATGCGCTGATCATTCAGCAAGGTGTTGGTCAAAGCGCCAGCATTCAGCAGATAGGCATCGGGGGAAGCGCCACGCTTCTACAACAGGCCAGTAGTCAGATACCGGCAAGTATCACTCAATATTCACGGGGCCATATGCGTGTCCAGGTCATACAACAGTGATCTTTATCACGATGGCTCGCATGACATCGCTCCATGACAATGATGCTTGTGAAGGTGATGGCTGAACAGCCGCTTTCATCGAATCGCCAATACGAATTTTGCCTGGCCAGGAGAGGTTCTCACTTACATGTAGTCAAGAGACCTGCATGACGAATACAACCTCCTGGCAAGGCCATAAAAGAGCAGTAGCAGTACAACATGATGTCGCGGATCACGAAAAACCAGACTGTCATCATGTCAGGGGATGCATGACCAGAAGCAAGTCAATAATAAAAACACAACTCAAAAAATGATCTACACAAGGGAACAAACCATGAAAATCCAAATGAGCCTGCTGGCTGTCGCGATTGCCTTTTCCTCTCAGGCCATGGCAGACAACAACACCGCAGATGTCGATCAAACTGGCTTCATGAACATGGCCAATGTTGGCCAGACATCACGTGATGGTGGGTCTCTCGACAGCTCCCACGATAGTGATATTGATCAGGTCGGCCTCTACAACAAGGCGAACAGCTATCAGAACGGCGTCAATCATACGATTCGCATCAATCAGCTGGGTGGCGCCAACAAGGTAGAATCAACCCAATACAGCAGCACCAATACCGGTATCGTCAACCAGACTGGCGTCTACAATTCCGTTGACCTGAACCAGAAAAGCTACAAGCATCTCACCCGTGTCACTCAGGATGGCTTTGCCAACCATTCTGAATCGTGGCAGGGCGCTAGTGGCTCCCCGGCGGGACGTGAAAATACTCTTGTCGTGACTCAGACAGGAGCATTCAATGACTCCATGGCCACCCAGCAAGGCAGTTACGCCATTGCCCGAGTGACCCAAGGCGGCTATCAGCACGCCTCGGATGTTATGCAGACCGGCGAATACAACCGTGCACGTGTCACTCAGGAAGGCCGCTTCAACAACTCCACAGTAACGCAGACTGGTGAGCTGGGTCTTGCCGTCGTGACCCAGACCGGATCACGTATCGATTCCACCGTCACCCAGGCTGGCGCCAATCAAGTCGCACGGGTCACGCAGGATGGCAGCTCTCATGACTCGCTCGTCAACCAGAGCGATGCGAACAATACCGCGCTGGTGAACCAGTCCGACATGCTGCAGTACTCCGATATCAGCCAGACAGGCAGCGAGAACCTGGCCATCAACAATCAGAGTGGCTACTCCAACTACGCCATCGTCGAACAGGGCGGTACCAACAGTGACTCACTGATTACCCAGACCGGCCTCAACGACCATGCTCGCGTCCAGCAGACGGGATCTGGTCACACCTCTGATGTCCTTCAGCAGTCTGGGGGGTTCCTGAGCTTCGTCGCCAACCGTGCTCACGTCGTTCAATCAGGCGCCATGAACGCTTCCAGCGTGACCCAGACTGGCGGTGGCAACGTAGCCAACGTGATGCAGTATTGATCACGCGCCAGCCAGGATGTCTTACAGAACCCCGCGCAAGCGGGGTTTTCGTTTTTTCGCCCGGTGGACCCCCATAATGAAAAAGGCCGCTGACAGGGTCGTCAGCGGCCTTCCAGTACCAGCCGCGAAACATCTATCGCAGCGGCAAGTTACTTCTTTGGCGCTGTCACGGCACCCTCCGGGAAGGGCTTGCGATAACTCTCAAGGCTTTCATCCACCATCTGGCGGCCCTTGCTGACCTGCCTGTTGCCGCTGGCGAACCCCGCCTTGCCCCATGACAACGATCGCTCACCTCAATGCAGCCTGAGCTGCTCACGAATCAGACGAGCCAAGGTGACATTGGCGTTGGGTGCTGTCGTGTCGATATGGACCAGCTGACCATGCTCTTCTGGCGCAAATGGCTCGCGATTGGCCAATTGCTTGTCGAGCACTTCCAGTCCCGCTTCGGAAGCCTCGCCACTGCGCTGACTACGCTTGATGATGCGCTTGCGCAGCGTCTCGTCATCGGCCTCGAAGCTGATCATCAGTACCGGCAGGCCACGGGCTTCTGCCTCATGACGCAGGCGATCACGCTGCACCTTCTTCAGGCAGGTGGCGTCGATGCAGACGGGGATACCCGATTCCAGCAGCGTGGCTGACAGATTCGAGAGTCGCTCGTAGGTCGCATGGGTAGCCTGGGGGGTATAGATGCCACCATTGAGCCCGGACTCGGTATCGGCATCCGCCGCAAAGCCATACAGGCGCTTGCGCTCCACATCACTGCGAATACGCACGCCGCCCAGCTCGCGCACCATCTCTTCCGTGAAGCGACTCTTGCCACTGCCGGAGACACCCACACCGATGATCATGTAAGGGAAGCGGATCTCGCTATAACGCTCCGCCAGCCCGATATAGCGCTCGTACTCGGCCAGCACATCGGCGCGATCCGCCTCACACAGGTCCGGTTGGTGATAGCGAATCATCGCCACCTTGGCCCGGATCAGTGCGCGATAGATCTTGTAGTACGGCAGCAGACGCACCAGCGAGTAATCACCGGAGAGCTCGAGATAACGGTTGAGTGCATGATGGGCAAAGGCCTGCTCATCACGCGCTTCGAGATCCATCACCAGGAAGGCCAGGTCACAACCGACATCGTTCCAGCGCAATTCTTCATTGAACTCGATGCCGTCAAACAACAGAGCACGGCCTTCATGGCGCACGGCGTTACCCAGGTGGATATCACCGTGAGTCTCACGCACGAAGCCTTCCTGCCAGCGACGCTCGAACTCGGGATTGAGGCGCTGGAAGGTCTCTTCTGTCCACTGCTTGAGCAGCGCGAGTCGCTTGATGGCCTCGGCATCATCGCCGAGGCGGGGACGAATCAGTTCGAACTCGTTGTCGATGGTACGACTGACCATCTGCGGGCTACCCAGCTCGCTATCGCCCTGGATGCGCTCGGCCTGCTCATGGAAGGCCACCAGCTGGTCGACCAGATCATCCAGCAATTCCAGCGACAGCTCGCCACTGGCCTGCAGGGCGCTGAACAGATGGCGATTGGAGAACTGGCGCATCTTGACCGCGTACTCGAAGACAGCACTGTCGTCTCCGATGCGCGGAGCCTCGGGCGTGCCCGAGATCGCCACGGTATCCAGATACAGCGTCGGTGCCAGACGGCGGTTGAGGCGCACTTCCTGTTCGCACAGGAGCTTGCGGCGCTCAAGGGTCGAGAAATCCAGGAAGCTGCCGAAATCCAGCGGCTTCTTGATCTTGTAGGCGTAGTCGCCGGTCAGCACGATCCACGAGATATGCGTCTCGTGCACTTCGATATCCTTCACGGGGTGATCGAAGCAATCGGCTGTGTGAAGGGCTCGAATCAAGGCCTGGCTCAAGGTCGTCTCCGCTAAGGCAAGCTGGCTATAAGGTCATTAGCGCAATCGCTATCGTTGGCGACAAGTGTACCGGATGGCAGCCCGCCCGGCAGCCTGCCGAGCGGGTTCCTGTCTGCGTTGGCCAACCCGCGGACTCAGGTACTGTATTACGTCGCACTCAGTTCGATGAGGACATCTGCGCAAAGACCCGCTCAGCCGCATCCAGCGTGGCCTGGATATCCGCATCGGTGTGCGCCGCGGACATGAAGCCGGCTTCATAGGCGGAGGGTGCCAGATAGACGCCTTCGGCGAGCATCGCGTTGAAGAAGGTCACGAAATCCTGCTGACGGCAGCGCGTGGCGGAGGCGAAATTGCTGACTTCTGCGTCATCGGTGAAGAAGACACCGAACATGCCACCGGCATGCTGGGTGATCAGACGGATGCCTGCCGCCTTGGCACGGCTTTCCAGGCCTTCACACAGCATCTCGACCTTGCGTGAAAGCTCGGCGTGGAAGCCGGGCGCCTTGAGCTTGCGCAGCAGCGCGACGCCAGCGGCCATCGCCAGCGGATTGCCTGCCAGCGTCCCGGCCTGGTAGACCGGCCCCAGCGGCGAGAGGTGGTGCATGATCTCGCGCTTGCCGCCGAAGGCACCCACCGGCATGCCGCCGCCGACGATCTTTCCCAGGCAGGTCAGGTCCGGCGTGATGCCGTAATGCGCCTGAGCGCCACCCAGGGCGACACGGAAGCCCGTCATCACCTCATCGAGGATCAGCACGCTGCCATGGGCATCGCACACTTCACGCAGGCTTTCCAGGAAGCCCGGAACCGGCGGAATGCAGTTCATGTTGCCGGCGACCGGCTCGACGATGATGCAGGCGATCTCGTCACCCAGCTCGGCGAAGCAACGACGCACGCCCTCGGCATCGTTGTAGTCCAGCGTGATGGTGTGCTCGGCCAGCGACGCCGGCACGCCCGGGGAGCTGGGCTCGCCATGGGTCAGCGCGCCGGAACCGGCCTTGACCAGCAGCGAGTCGGAGTGACCGTGATAGTTACCCTCGAACTTGACGATCTTGTCACGACCGGTGAAACCACGCGCCAGGCGAATCGCCGACATGGTGGCTTCGGTGCCGGAGTTGGTCATGCGCACCATGTCGAGGCTCGGCAGCATCTCGCAGATCAGCTCGGCCATCTCGGACTCGATCTCGGTGGGCGCGCCGAAGGACAGGCCACTCTCGAGACGCTCGCGCACGGCGCTGAGCACATCTTCATCGGCGTGACCGGTGATCATCGGCCCCCAGGAACCGACGTAATCGATATAGCGCGTATTTTCCACATCGAACAGATACGCGCCCTTGGCATGGTCGATGAACACCGGCGGACGATGCAGTCCCTTGAAGGCGCGGACCGGCGAGTTGACGCCACCGGGAATATGACGGCTGGCGCGTTCGAACTGGGCAGCGGACGTGGTCATGACATACCTCTTGATAAGCGGCGGGCGGCACATCGGCCGCGAAAATGGAGAAAGGGTGATCAGACACAAAGAGGCTGTGGATAACGTGAGTGCAGCTTGTCCACAGCAAAAAAACGGCCCGATAGCCTCGGGGCGGCAAAGGGGGGTGTGGATAATCCGAATGCCGTCGATGGCGACAGCTTAACGCGACTCACGGGTGAGTTGCAGCCGCGCGAGCGCAAGGGGTGCCGGCATCGAAAGAGGCAATAGCGCTATCGCCAGGGCAGAAACTGGGCCTCGGGCAACGCACCTTTCCGCCCACGCTGCTGGCCATCGACGAGACTCTGCCAGGTGGCCTGCTGGGCAGCCTGCCATGCCGATGGCAATGTCATACCGCGCGCCAGACGCACCGCCAGGTGCGAAGCCAGCGTGCAGCCGCTGCCATGGAAGCTGCCAGTCAGTCGCGGGCAGTCCAGTACGAGCGTGGCATGATCTCGGCGATACAGACGATGGATCACCGACGGCTCAGCCAGCGAATCAGCGCCATTTCCCAGCGGGTCAGCATCGCGCTCGACAGGATCAGTACCGGTGACCAGCACGGCCCCGGCGCCTGCCGCCAGGAGATGCTCGGCAAGTTGACCGTCGCCCGTCCCCGCGGGGCAGGCCGCCAGCCGCGCAAGCTCCGCGCGGTTGGGCGTGAGCACATCCACGTGCGGCAGCAAGCTCTCACGCGCCTGATGGATGAGCGACTCGGTGGAAAGCTCCAGCCCGCCGCCCGCTTTCAACACCGGGTCCCATACCACGGGTAGCCCCGGCCAGCGCTGCTGGAGTTCCTCGATCAGCGTCACACACGCCGTGAGCGCCGCTTCGCTGGCGAGCAGACCGATCTTGAGCGCGCCCGGGCGGAAGTCCTCACACAGGGTGCGGGCCATGGCGAGCATCGACTCGCCCGATTGCGGAATCACCGCCTGTACATTGCAGGAGTTCTGCACCGTCAGTGCCGTCGGCACTGTCAGCGCCCAGCCACCACCGGCACGGATCGCCTCGCTGTCGGCGACCAGACCCGCGCCGCCGCTGGGATCATGCCCCGCCAATACCAGCACGTAGGGCAGTTGCGCTGAGCACTCGGTCATGGCTGAACCAGCCCTCAGAACGGTTTGACGATGACGCAGATGACGATCACCACCAGCATCAGCACCGGCACTTCATTGAAGAAGCGGAAGTAGCGCGAGGTTCTCTTGCAGGTATCGGCGGCGAACTGCTTCAGATACAGGCCACAGGCATGGTGATAGCCGACCAGCAGCACGACCATGGTCAGCTTGAGGTGCATCCAGCCCATGCTCATGAAGCTCGGCACCAGCGCCAACAGCCAGATCCCCAGCACCAGGGTCGCGATCATCGACGGCATCATGATGCCGCGATAGAGCTTGCGCTCCATGGTCTTGAAGTAATCGATGGCCTTGTGGTCGCCGGCATCTCGCGCCTGGGCGTGATAGACGTACAGCCGCGGCAGATAGAAGAGGGCAGCAAACCAGCACACTACGGCAATCAGATGGAAAGCCTTGATCCACAGATACATGAGGGAGCTCCGTCAGTCAGGGTCGGGAAGGTCAGAAAGTGGACGCGCGGATGAAGCAATCGGATCGCCACGATGGCATGTGACACCTCCAAGGCCCATGCGGTATGCGGTCGCGGCCAGGCGTGCGCAAAGTGAATTCACGCCTGAGAAGCAGGTGCCACGAGGTGCTTCAGGGCGTATAGCGATAGTAGCTCTCTATTGCATCCCGCGTGATGATACCTGAAATCTTGCGAATCATCGGTGCGGTGGTGTGCTCGACATAGAGGGCATCGACATCGCTGGGCAGCAGCCGCTCATAGGCCTCGGACAAGGTAGCCTGCAGGTGGATGGGCGCGAGATCCAGACGCTGCGCGGGGATCTCGAGCAGGTCGAGCTCTTCCTGCTCCCGCCAATGCTCATCCATCAGCACACGCACCAGATCCGCCGCCGGCAGTGCGACCATCGGCTTTTCCGGCGTCGAGCGCGTGACCACCAGCCAGACCGGCTTGCTGTCGAGCAGGGCGCGAGCACGTTCACGCGTGATGCGGCGCGGCACGCTGACCAGCGAGCGCTCCATCACCGCCGGCACCGCCACCCGCGACAGCGCCTGCATCAATGGCTGCTGGAGCGGATGCAGTCCCTGCGCCGTCAGCGTCGAGATGAAGAAGCCCTGGCAGTGACACAGCTGGCGACAGGTCAGGCCTGCCACCACCACCGCCAGCATGCCGGGCAGGATGATATTCGGCGAATGCGTCAATTCGAGCAGTGCCATCAGGGCGGCCAGTGGCGCCTGAAGCACCGCACCCATCATCGCCGCCATGCCGAGCAGGGCGTAAAGCGCGATGTCCGAGGCCTGGTCCGGCAACAGCCAGCCGCCCAGCATGCCCATCAATGCCCCGGCCGCGGCGCCCGCCACCACCACCGGGCCGATGATGCCGATCGGCACGCCACAGGCCACGCACAGTGCCGACAGCACCAGCTTGCCGACCACCAGCGCCAACAGGATATCCAGCGCCAGCTGGCCGTCGAGCAACTGAGCCAGACTGTCATAGCCGATGCCTTGTACCTGGGGATACCACCACGCCACGACGGCCGTCGAGACCCCGACCAGCGCCATGCGCATCCCCCATGACAGGTGTGCCACGCGCGCCTGCTGACGCGCCAGATGCACGAAGCCCCCCGCCAGCAGGCCGATGACCAGCGCCGTGACGATGACCCAGGGCAGATCGAGCAGGGAATGCAGCAGCAGAGACGGCACCGCGAAGGCCGGTGCCGAGCCGTAGACCATCTGCGTGACCACCGCGCCGGTGGTCGAGGCCAGAATCACCGGCATGAACCCCATCAGGGTGTACTCCATCATCACCACTTCCATGGCGAAGATGACCCCGGCGATCGGCGTATTGAAGGAGGCGGAGATGCCCGCCGCCGTACCACAGGCGACCAGCACGCGCAGACTGTTGTTGGGCAGCTTGAGGCGCTCGCCGATCCAGCTCGAGGCACCGGCACCCAGGTGGATCGCCGGGCCTTCACGCCCCGCCGACAAGCCGCCGAGCACGCTGGCGACCCCGACCACGACCTGATTGAGCCAGGCACGCAGCGGCATCTTGCCCTGATGGTAGGTCAGGCGCTCGATGACATGACCGATGCCCAGCTTGCGCTGCGCCGGATGCTGTCGCCCCAGCACGATGCCGATCACCAGCACCGCCAGCAGCGGCAGCGACGCGCGCACCCAGGGGGCAAGTCCCTCGAAGTTCTCCGGGTTGTCATCGGGCATGAAGCCCAGAGCACCGGCACTCAACAGCAGGCGGAAACCGACCATCAATGAGCCGGTCAGCAGCCCTGCCACCAGCCCCAGCAGACACAGTTGCGGGAGTGCATCGACCGCCGCCAGCTTGCGCCGAAAATTGTCGAGACTGGGACGAGGCAGATGCGGACGCGTCAGGCGTGACACTCACGACTCCTTGAAGGCACTGGCAATGACAGAGGACATCCATGTCGGCAGCGCATTACTGCCCGCCTGACACCTGTGTATCATATCGATTGCGAACCGTCGCGACCGTGCGCAATCCGACAACCTCGGCACAGCATGGCGCAACGCCTGTCTCGCGCACAGGCCACCAAAGGTCGCAGCAGCAGATCGGACACAAGATTACATCTCGCATCAACAGGACACCGCCCGAAGGCGGGGAGGCAGCATGATCAAGGTAGGTATCGTCGGCGGCACCGGTTACACCGGAGTGGAACTCCTCAGGCTCCTGGCCAGCCATCCGCAGGTGGAAGTGACCGTGATCACCTCGCGAAGCGAGAAGGGCGTGCGTGTCGACGAGATGTACCCCAATCTGCGCGGCCACTACGACACTCTCGCATTCAGCGAGCCGGATGCCGACGTGCTGGCCGCCTGTGACGCCGTATTCTTCGCCACGCCTCACGGTGTCGCTCACGCCCTAGCTGGCGATCTGCTGGCACGCGGCACGCGTGTCATCGACCTGTCCGCGGACTTCCGCATCAAGGACGCCGACGTCTGGGCCGAGTGGTATGGCCAGCCGCATGGCGCGCCGGAGCTGCTCGGCGAAGCCGTCTACGGCCTGCCGGAAGTCAATCGCGATGCCATCCGCGAAGCGCGCCTGATCGCGGTGCCGGGCTGCTACCCGACCTCCGTGCAGCTGGGCCTGATCCCGCTGCTGGAAGCCGGCCTGATCGAGACCGACAACATCATCGCCGACTGCAAGTCCGCCGTCTCCGGCGCGGGTCGCGGTGCCAAGGTCGGCTCTCTGCTGTGTGAAGCCGGCGAGTCCATGAAGGCCTACGGCGCCTCCGGCCACCGTCATCTGCCGGAAATCACCCAGGGGCTGGACCTGGCAGCCGGCAGCGCGGTCGGTCTGACCTTCGTCCCGCACCTGACTCCGATGATTCGCGGCATCCACTCCACCCTCTATCCGCGTCTGAGCGGCTTCAGCGGCACGCTGGAAGATCTGCAGACGCTGTTCGAACAGCGCTACGCCGACCACCCCGCCGTCGATGTCATGCCGCTGGGCAGCCATCCGGAGACGCGCAGTGTGCGGGGCACCAACCTGTGCCGCATCGCCCTGCATCGTCCGGGCAACGGCGACACCCTGGTGGTGCTGTCGGTGATCGACAACCTGGTAAAGGGCGCGTCAGGCCAGGCCATCCAGAACCTCAATCTGATGTTCGGTCTCGATGAGATGATGGGGATCGGTGCGCCGGCGATGATGCCCTGAACCGCCAGCGTACGCCCGCAAGGCTGCACGTCAGACAAAGTTGACCCTTTTGCTCGGATATAGGGATAATAGCCGTCATTCCGTTCTCTATACCGTGCCGGGCGCTGTCTTCAGCGTCCGGCCTCCGACTCCTTCCAGGAGGCCCGCATGAGCGAAGCACAAAGCTTCATCCCCACGCCGTTGTACCTGTCCGAGCGCGCCAGTGCCCGGATTGCAGCGCTGCGCGCGGAAGAAGCCAACCCGGAGCTGCGTCTCAGGGTCTACGTCACTGGCGGCGGCTGTTCCGGCTTCCAGTACGGTTTCGATATCGCCACCGATCTGGCCGATGACGACACCGTGGTCGAGCTGGGCGAAGCCGCCATCGTGATCGACCCGCTGTCCTACCAGTATCTGGTCGGCTCGACGATCGACTATGAGGAAGGTCTGGCAGGCGCCCGCTTCATTATCCAGAACCCCAATGCCACCAGCACCTGTGGCTGCGGATCTTCCTTCATGGTCTGATCATTGAGGATCTGACACGCCCCGCACACGACATTGGCGCCTTGCTGGCGCCTGATCGCCCCCTACCGGTTCCTGGTAGGGGGCGATTTTTTTGTCATCTCAGTGGCTTGCGAGCTTCCCTTCGCGGTATGGCAGCGGCGGCAGACTTGACGGGGCCCGGTGCGCTCGTCAATCTAAAAACGCTATACATCCTAAAATCTAAATATAAAGAGGAATGTAAAATGCGCAGATCCCACCTGCTGGCCTCCCTCTCTGGCCTTGCGGCCGCCACCTTCATGGCCAGCGCTGCCCATGCCGTCACCCTCAAGGCGGCGACCGACCCGAGCTTCGTGCCCTTCGAGATGCTCGATCAGGAAAGTGGCGAGATGGTCGGCTTCGATATCGACATCCTCAATGCCATCGGCGAGCGCGCCGGCTTCGATATCGACCTCAAGACCATGGACTTCAATGGCATCATCCCGGCCGTGCAGACTGGTAGCGTCGATGTCGCCATCGCCGGCATCACCATCACCGAAGCACGCGAGAAGATCGTCGACTTCACTGATCCCTACTATGACTCCGGCCTGCAGATTCTGACCTCGACCAACAACGGCGACATCGAGGATATCGAGGGCCTGGAAGGCAAGAAGGTCGGTACCAAGATCGGATCCACCAGTTACGACTATCTCACCGCCAACCTCGGTGACTCCACCATCACGCCTTATCCGGGCAGCGCCGACATGTACATGGCCCTGATGTCCGGCAGCGTCGATGCCGTCTTCTACGATGCCCCCAACGTCGGCTACTTCGCCAAGACCAAGGGCAATGGACGCGTCAAGACGGTGGGGCCGCTCTATGAAGGCCAGCAATACGGTATCGCCTTCACCGAAGGCAGCGAGTGGACCGAGGCCGCCAACAAGGCGCTGGCCGAGATGAAGTCCGATGGCAGCTATGCCGAGATTTACCAGAAGTGGTTCGGCGCCATGCCCGGCGACAGCCAGTAAGCCGCTTTCGACTCGCCTCGGACGCCCCACGTCGCGTAGTGCAGAACGTAGTACAGATCATCATCACGACATTTCGGCAGCGACAGCCTGCCGGAATGTCGGTCGTCTCGAACCTCCGGCGCGCCCAGCGGTGCATGAGAGGTTCGTGCCAAGGAGCCCCCCGTGGACGTTCAGTTCCAGTTTGATTGGCAGGCCGCACTCAATTCGGTGCCCTACCTGCTCGAGGGCATTCCCTGGACCCTCGCCATATCCTTCGGTGGCCTCGCCATCGGCTTCGTGCTCGGCATCCTGTTCGGACTGCTGAGCCTGTCTCCCAGCCGGATCCTGCGCTGGGTCGCCACCGCCTATATCGAGATCTTCCGTGGCACCCCGGTACTCGTCCAGGTGCTCTTCATCTTCTATGGCCTGCCGCAGATCATCGGTGGCCCCATCGATGCCCTGACCGCCGGCATCGCCGCGATCGCCTTGAACTCGGCGGCCTATATCTCGGAAATCGTGCGCGGTGGCGTGCAGTCCATCGCCCGGGGCCAGCGGGAAGCCGGCCTGTCACTCGGCCTTTCCACCCCGCAGACCTTCCGCTATGTCATCTGGCCCCAGGCGCTGCGCCGCATGATCCCTGCGCTTGGCAACCAGGGCATCGTCTCGATCAAGGACACCTCGCTGTTCTCGGTGATCGGCGTCGGTGAGCTGGTGCGTCAGGGGCAGATCTACATCGCCACGACCTTCAATGCGCTGGAAACCTACTTCATGGTTGCGCTGCTGTATCTGGTGATCACCCTCAGCCTGTCATTTGGCTTGCGGATGCTCGAGCGCCGCGGGTTGGTGGGCCAATGATGTCTCTCTGCCCCCCAAACGTGACGGATATCGCCGCGCCATCTCTCCTTTTGCCTGATCTCATTTCTCTGACGACCATCCGGCATGCAGCGCCGGTTCGGAGCGCCCCATGACTGCCATCGTGAAGATGCACAAGCTCAACAAGCATTTCGGCAGCCTGCATGTCCTCAAGGACATCGAGCTCGAGGTCGCCCAGGGGGAGGTGGTGGTGATCATCGGGGCCAGTGGCTCCGGCAAGTCGACACTGATTCGCTGCGTGAACGGCCTGGAGGAGTTTCAGGACGGCAACATCGAGGTGGATGGGCACTCGCTGATCCCCCACGGCAAGAGCCACAGGGCGCTCAAGGCGATACGCACCGAAGTCGGCATGGTCTTCCAGCAGTTCAATCTCTTTCCGCACATGAGCGTGCGTGACAACGTCAGCCTGGCCCCCATCAAGGTCCGCGGCACCTCGCGTCCGGCGGCCGAGCAGCAAGCCGATACGCTGCTCGAGCGGGTCAATATCCTCGAGCAGGCCGACAAGTACCCGGGGCAACTCTCCGGTGGCCAGCAGCAACGCGTGGCCATTGCCCGCTCACTGGCGATGGAACCGCGCCTGATGCTGTTCGATGAGCCCACCTCGGCACTGGACCCGGAAATGATCGGTGAGGTGCTCGATGTCATGCGCAAGCTGGCCCGCGAAGGCATGACGATGATGATCGTCACCCATGAAATGAGTTTTGCCCGTGAAGTGGCAGACCGGGTGGTGTTCATCCATCAGGGCAGCATCGTCGAGGAAGGCACGCCAGAGCAGGTCTTCGATACGCCGCAACATCCACGCACCCAGAGCTTCCTGGCCCGCGTACTGTCTCACTGAGCGTCTTCCGGAAAGCTAGCTGAGCCACTGTCCGGACACGCGTTGAGCACGTGATATCCCACCCGCTGCAGCATGGCAGCGGGCATGCCCCGACCGTCAGGTCGGGGCATTTTTTTGTCCTCAGAGAGGCTTGCGAGCCCTGCGGATCGCCAAACGATGAAAAATCTTCTCCCTCCACGCCTTCTGTCGGCATTTCGAGAAGAAAAAAACGAATTTTTTTGGCCCCGGCCACCCCCTTGCCAGGTCACGCAAACACGCCTCGACGCTCGAACGAATGTCGCTTTCCCCGCCTGGCAGCCCTCACTCAAGCGTCGCTTTAGCGTGTGAAAAGCAGGGATAAATCAGGGGCCTAGTCGGAAAACCACACGAGGATAACGTGCACCGTGAGCCGCCGGGACAGCGTTCAGGCAATCTCAGCGGCCGATACGGGCAAGACAAGCGAAAAAGTATCCACAGGCTGGGACGCATCGCGTCATTGGCACCATTGGCGAGGGCTGTAGGCATTCACGCACCACTTATCCCATGACTGTCTACAGCTTTGGCCAGCGCAGGAAATCGACATTTGCCTCTGTGGACATTTTCCGGCATTATCCGCGGCCTTCTTGCCGTCAGGCCATGCAGCACTAGGGGTTGTGGGTAACAACGCCACTTGTGCACAGCAGGGCAGAAAAGTCGGGTACCAGCTCGGTATGAATCAGGGGGTAATCGGGGCTGTGGACAAGGGCGCATTTCATCCACAGGAAGCGACCGGTGACGTCCTCAGGTACTCCGCATTTTCTCCCCAACTATATCAACATCGTAAGCTTTTGATTTGTAACGGATAAAGTCGATTTCCCACTGATTTTGTCCACAACAGTAGTTACAACATCAACAGAACCCCTTTTTCTTTTCTTTATATAATCTTGTTATCCGGAAACCCGAAGGACGGACCGAGACCTCACGATCGACCTGACGTGAACTCACCGAACCCGAAGTGTTCGGGATAACGAACGGCTGTCTGGTCAACACATCCCTCGCCGGAAAATCGACGTGTTGTATCCTCAAGACTCGTGAATCGTCACGGTGTGGATTGATGCCTGAGTAGAAACAACCCGGGCATTCATTCATGACCTGCCAGGGCACGGCGCTGTGGAAAACTCCTGACGCTTACCCACAGGCGGTTTATACTGTGCGGCCCGGACGTCATCCTGCTGGCTTGCAAGCTCCCTCACCGGTCGAGCACATGCCTTCGGCGACGGACATCATTCGCCATGCCGTCTGGCAGACCTTGATTCATCCAGGCATCGATTCATCGCCCTGCCTGGCCGATTTGCCTGCTTCGCCAACCAGCGAACAGCGCTTCACCCAAGTTTCGTGATACCCCGAGGTGCCAACGTGGATTACCCGAACCGCTTTGACGTGATCGTCATCGGCGGCGGTCATGCCGGTACGGAAGCCGCACTGGCTGCTGCCCGCATGGGCCGTCAGACCCTGCTGCTGACCCATAACATCGAGACGCTGGGCCAGATGTCCTGCAATCCCGCCATCGGTGGGATCGGCAAGAGCCATCTGGTCAAGGAGATCGATGCGCTGGGCGGCGCCATGGGCCTGGCCACCGACATGGCGGGTATCCAGTTCCGTACCCTGAATGCCCGCAAGGGGCCGGCAGTGCGTGCCACTCGCGCCCAGGCTGACCGGGCGCTGTACAAGGCCGCGATCCGCAACGTGCTGGAAAACCAGCCGAACCTGACGCTGTTCCAGCAGGGTGCGGAAGACCTGATCGTCGACGGCGAGACCGTGCGGGGTGTCGTCACCCAGACCGGGATCCGCTTCCACGCCACCACGGTGGTGTTGGCGACCGGGACCTTCCTCGGCGGCGTGATTCACATCGGTCTGGACAACCATGCCGGTGGTCGCGCCGGTGATCCGCCCGCCAATGGGCTGGCGTCACGTCTGCGTGAACTGCCGTTCCGGGTAGATCGCCTCAAGACCGGCACCCCGCCGCGCATCGATGCCAAGAGCGTCGACTTCAGCAAGATGGAAGCCCAGCCGGGTGACACGCCGCGACCGGTGATGTCCTACATGGGCAGCCGTGAGATGCAGCCGGAGCAGGTCAACTGCTACATCACGCACACCAACGAGCGCACTCACGAGATCATCTTCGCCAATCTCGACCGCTCGCCGATGTACTCCGGCGTCATCGATGGCATCGGGCCGCGTTACTGTCCGTCCATCGAGGACAAGGTGCATCGCTTCGCCGACAAGAACAGCCACCAGGTCTTCATCGAGCCGGAAGGCCTGAATACCCATGAGCTGTATCCCAACGGCATCTCCACCTCGCTGCCCTTCGATACGCAGCTCGAGGTGGTGCGCTCGATCCGTGGCATGGAGAACGCGCACATCACGCGTCCCGGCTACGCCATCGAGTACGATTTCTTCAATCCCCAGGACCTGCATCACTCCCTGGAGACCCGTTTCATCAAGAACCTCTACTTCGCCGGTCAGATCAATGGCACCACCGGCTATGAAGAAGCCGGTGCCCAGGGGCTGCTGGCGGGCGTCAATGCCGCCTTGCGCGCCACTGACGACGAGTCCTGGCATCCGCTGCGTGACGAGGCCTACACCGGTGTGATGGTCGATGACCTGATCACCCTCGGCACGCGCGAGCCGTACCGCATGTTCACCTCGCGCGCCGAATATCGCCTGTTGCTGCGTGAGGACAATGCCGATCTGCGCCTGACCGCCAAGGGGCGCGAGCTGGGCCTGATCGATGACGCCCGTTGGGAAGCCTTCGATCGCAAGCGTGAAGCCATCGCCCGCGAGACCGCACGTCTCGAGAGCACCTGGCTGACGCCGAAGAGTCCGGAGCTGGCCCCGTTGAGTGACAAGCTCAGCTCGCCGCTCAAGCGCGAAGCCAGCCTGATGGAGCTGCTCAAGCGTCCGGAGCTCGAGTATCCGGATGTGGCAGACCTGAAAGGGGAAGGGGTCGACGACTGGCGCATCGCCGAACAGGTACAGATCACTGCCAAGTACGCAGGCTATATCCAGCGTCAGCAGGAGGAGATCGACCGCCTGCGCCGTCACGAGCACACCGAACTGCCGACCAGCCTCGACTATGATTCCGTCGATGGTCTCTCCAACGAGATCAAGCAGAAGCTCAACGAAGCGCGCCCGGCGACGCTGGCCCAGGCCGGCCGTATTTCCGGTGTCACGCCGGCAGCCGTCTCCATCCTGTTGATTCACTTGAAGAAGCGTCAGCTGATCAAGGCGGAGACACCCGCAGATGCCGCAACGACTGACACGGGAGTCGCGCAATGAGCCAGACGCTCAACGAGACCCAGCGTGAACGTTGCGCTCAGCTGCTCAGCCGCGGTGCCAGCGCCATGGGCGTAGAGTTGAGCGAGGAAGAACATGCTCAGCTGATGACACTGCTGGTGCTGTTGCACAAGTGGAATCGCGCCTATAACCTCACCGCGGTACGTGAGCCGGAGGCGATGGTGACTCGCCATCTGCTCGACAGCCTCAGTGTGCTGCCTTATATCAGCGGGCCACGCCTTCTGGATGTCGGCGCCGGCCCGGGCCTGCCCAGCATCGTGATCGCGATCATGCGTCCCGACATCGCCGTCGTGCCGCTGGATTCGAATGGCAAGAAGGTGCGCTTCCAGATTCAGGCCGGCCATGAACTGGGCCTCAAGAATCTGAGCCCGACCCAGGTCCGTATCGAAGCCTATGATGGCGCGCCGTTCGAACAGATCATCTCGCGTGCCTTCGCCGATACCGATGCCTTCGTCAATCTGTCAGCGGCCGTGCTCGCCGAGGGCGGCGAATGGTTGGCCATGAAAGGGCGCATCCCCAGTGATGAGATTGCCCGCCTGCCGATGGGTGTCTCGCTGGTCGAGACATTGGTGCTGGAAGTGCCAGGCGAGGAAGGGGAGCGCCACCTTCTGCGCCTCAAGCGCGACTGATAAAGCGCCTCAAGGTGTGCGCAGGGATTGTGCCGGGCGCAAAAGGCAGGCAGCCTGATGTTTTCACGAGGGCAGATCATTGATCTGTCCTCGTGAGCATGTGGCTGGTGCCAATGGCCCCGCTTCTCAAGGAACCAAGGAAGTCGCTCGTGACCAAGATCATCGCGCTGACCAACCAGAAGGGTGGCGTCGGCAAGACCACCACTGCCGTCAATCTGGCGGCGTCGCTGGCGGCACTCGATCGCCGCGTTCTGCTGATCGATCTCGACCCGCAGGGCCATGCCACCATGGGCAGCGGCATCGACAAGCACGACCTCGAAGGTAGCGTGTTGGATGTGCTGCTGGGCGAGCTGCGTGCCAGTGACGTGATTCTCGATTGTCCCGATGCCGGCTACGCCCTGTTGCCCGGCAATGGCGACCTTACCGCCGCCGAGGTCGATCTTCTCGGTGTCGAGGGGCGTGAGCGCCGCCTCACGGAAGCTCTGGCGCCGATCGCCGCGGAATATGACGTGGTACTGATCGACTGCCCGCCCTCGCTCAACATGTTGACCGTCAATGCCCTGACCGCCGCCCATGGCGTGCTGATCCCGCTGCAGTGCGAGTTCTACGCGCTGGAAGGTCTGTCAGCGCTGCTCGATACCGTCGAGCAGATTCAAGGCAACGTGAATCCGGCCCTCGACGTGTTCGGGATCGTGCGTACCATGTACGACGCTCGCAACAGTCTGACCCGCGATGTCAGCAAGCAACTTTCCGATTACTTTGGCGATACCCTGATCAAGGCGACCATTCCGCGCAACGTGCGGGTGGCGGAAGCGCCGAGCCACGGCCTGCCGGTGACCAAGTATGCGCGTCTGTCGCGTGGCAGCCAGGCCTATCGGGTGCTCGCCAAGGAATTGATTCGTCGTCTCTCGCTGTAACTTCACCGAGGAAGGTCCATGACGCGTAAGCGTGCCCTGGGAAGGGGCCTGGATGCCCTGATTGGCGCCGGAAGCCGCCGCCGCCATGTCGAAGCCGATATAGAAACTGTCGATGGCGACGCCATCGATGCGTCACCGGATGCCGCGCTGGCCGCGAATCCGGCCGCTGCCACGGCGGAATTGCCTAGCGAGCGCCTCGAGCGCCTGCCGCTCGGGCAGTTGCAGCGTGGCAAGTATCAGCCACGGCGTGACATTCAGCCGGAAGCGCTCGAGGAGCTGGCGGATTCCATCCGGGCTCAGGGCGTGATGCAGCCCATCGTGGTGCGTCCGGTGGGGGAGGGACGCTACGAGATCATCGCCGGCGAGCGCCGCTGGCGTGCCTCGCAGCTGGCGGAGCTGGATACCATTCCTGCCGTCGTCCGCGAAGGCATCAGCGATGAGATCGCGCTTGCGCTGGCATTGATCGAGAACATCCAGCGCGAGAACCTCAATCCGGTCGAGGAAGCCCTGGCGCTCAAGCGTCTGCTTGAGGAATTCGAGCTGACCCAGCAGCAGGTGGGCGACGCCGTCGGGCGTTCACGCGCCCAGGTCACCAACCTGCTGCGGCTGCTGACGCTGGAACAGGAAGTGCAGACCCTGCTGGAGCGCGGTGAGCTCGACATGGGGCACGCGCGTGCCCTGATCGGCCTGAACCCGGCACGCCAGCGCAAGCTGGCTCATGAAGTGGTCGAGCGCGAGCTGACCGTGCGCCAGACCGAAGCGCTGGTGAAAAGCGTGCAGAAGGGTGAACAGTCCAAGCCGGCGCCGGCACGACCAGACGCCGACATCCAGCGTCTGGAAACGCGCCTCTCGGAGCAGCTGGGCGCCGCCGTCAACATCCGTCATGGCAAGAGCGGCAAGGGCAAGGTCACCATCTCCTACACCAGTCTGGATGAGCTGGACGGCATTCTCGGCCATATCCACTAATGGGGGAGCAGGGGAGGGCTGACCGCTCGTCACACCTCCCTTGGCGGCAATTTTTCGCATGACGGGCCACGATATTCTTTCGCGCCCCTGTGACTCATTGTCGCAGGGGCGCGAAATGCATCTGACATTCAAGATATTGAAGGATATTGCTGACGTCTGGTTGTGATTCATGCAACCCTGTGTCGCTCGCACCGCAAGCGACTGTCAACGTAAGCAAACTGTCATCGGTTTCCCGCAAGATAGTGAGGCTTTGGTCGTAAGCTTGCGAAAGATCAAGGAATTTAGCTTGTCGTTTGGTTGATGGCGGTGAAGCGCTCCCCTATAATCCGGCGAGTTTGCTCCCGGGCTGTGTCCAGCGCAGCGCCAGAAATGGCGAAGGCCATCATTGCGAGACACAGGTCCAAGATGCACAAGACGACACCCGCTGCTCTACAACGCCCTCAGGTAGCTCGATTGCTCTGGGGCCAGGCGCTGGTCATCGTGATTGCCGTCTTGCTGGCGGGAGTGATGAAAGGCAGTGGTGCGGCGCTTTCCGCGCTGTGTGGTGGGCTGGTCTGCCTGCTGCCCAATCTGTTTTTCGCCTGGCGTTCACTGCGTGTGACCGGTGCACGCTACGCCCAGGCAATGGTCAAGGCCTTCTATCAGGCCGAGGCCGGTAAGTTCGGTTTGACGGCCGTATTGTTTGCGTTCTTCTTCATTGCAGTGCCGCCCTCAAACCCCGCTTTATTTTTTTGCGCTTACGTGGCGGCAATGGCGGTTCACTGGCTGGGCCCCTGGCTGGTGAAGCGAACACCGTACACACGAACCTGAGGCAGAGTCATGGCAGGCACCAACCCGAGTCCCTCCGAATATATTCAGCACCACCTGCAGAATCTGACGTACGGCAACCACCCGGAACATGGATGGTCACTGGCGCACAGCGCTCAGGAAGCGGCCGACATGGGATTCTGGGCCATCCACCTGGACACCATGGGCTGGTCCATCGGTCTGGGCCTGATCTTCCTGTGCCTGTTCCGCAAGGTCGCCAAGTCCGCCACCACTGGCGTTCCCAGCGGTCTGCAGAACTTCGTCGAATTGATGGTCGAGTTCGTCGATCAGTCCGTGCGTGAGACCTTCCACGGCCGTTCACGCCTGATCGCACCGCTGTCACTGACGATCTTCTGCTGGATCTTCCTGATGAACCTGATGGACTTGATCCCCGTCGACTGGCTGCCTGGCGTTGCTGCCAAGGTCGGTGAGATGTTCGGCGCCGATCCGGCTCACGTGTTCTTCAAGGTGGTGCCGTCCACTGACATCAATGCCACGCTGGGCATGTCACTGTCCGTGTTCGCGCTGATCATCTTCTATTCCATTCGCGTCAAGGGCCTCAAGGGCTTCCTGGCCGAACTGACGCTGCACCCGTTCAACACTCCGAACAAGCTGGCACAGATCGCGCTGATTCCGGTCAACTTCCTGCTTGAGTTCGTGACGCTGATCGCCAAGCCGATCTCTCTGGCGCTGCGTCTGTTCGGTAACATGTATGCAGGCGAGCTGATCTTCATCCTGATCTCGCTGGTCGGTATCTGGCAGCTGCCCCTGCACTTCCCGTGGGCGGTCTTCCATATCCTGGTCATCACCCTGCAGGCATTCATCTTCATGATGCTGACCATCGTCTACCTGAGCATGGCCAGCGAAGACCACTGATGCAATTCGCCCCACGCCATCCGTGGCGTGGGGCAAGATTTCCGAGCTCTGCTCACACCCTCAACCCCTTGACTTAAACTTGACTAAAACTGGAGTTCCACAATGGAAGCACAAGTTCTTGGCATGACCGCTATCGCCGTCTCCCTGCTGATCGGCCTGGGCGCCCTGGGCACCGCCATCGGTTTCGGTATCCTGGGTGGCAAGTTCCTGGAAGGCGCAGCGCGTCAGCCGGAAATGATCCCGCAGCTGCAGGTCAAGATGTTCATCGTCGCTGGTCTGCTGGATGCCGTGACCATGATCGGTGTTGGTATCGCGCTGTTCTTCACCTTCGCCAACCCGTTTGTCGGTTAAACATCGGCTGGCCTCCGGCCTACCGTGTTTTTGACCCAACAATCGTGAAGCGAGAGGTGCTGGCGTGAATCTGAACTTAACCCTGATTGGTCAGGCCATCGCCTTTGCGGTCTTCGTTTATTTCTGCATGAAGTATGTCTGGCCGCCGGTCACACAGGCTCTGGCAGAACGTCAGAAGAAGATTGCAGATGGTCTGGATGCTGCCAGCCGTGCTACCCGTGACCTCGAACTGGCGCAGGAAAAAGCCACCGAGACTCTGCGGGAAAGCAAGGATGAAGCAGCACGCATCATTGAGCAGACCCATAAGCGCTCCAACCAGATGATCGAGGAAGCACGTGAAACTGCACGTGCGGAAGGCGAGCGTCTCGTTGCGCAGGCCCGTGCCGAAATCTCCCAGGAGATCAACCAGGCCAAGGACGAGCTCCGTGGCCAGGTCGCTGCTCTTGCAGTGATCGGCGCCGAGCGCATCCTGGAATCCTCCATCGACGAAGCCAAGCACCGCGAGCTGATTGACAAGCTCGCTGCCGAGCTCTGAGGAGACTGATTCCATGGCTGAAACGTCTACCTCCACCGCGGCTCGCCCGTACGCCAAGGCGGCGTTCGAGTTTGCACGCGGCCAGCAGGCGCTAGAGGCCTGGTCCGGCATGTTGTCGACAGCGGCGCTCGTCGCTGTCGACGCAAACGTCAAGGCGGTGCTCGACAACCCCAAGCTCTCCACCGAGCACAAGGTTGGCATCTTCCTGGACGTGTGCGGTGAGGCGCTGGATGACAGCGCCCGCAACTTCATCCGGACTCTCGGTGAGCAGGACCGCCTTGCGGCCCTGCCCTCCGTGGCCGAATTGTTCGAGGCCCAGAAGGCCGAGCAGGAACAGCGTGTCGAGGTGACCCTGGTGTCTGCCTTTGCACTGGAGAGTGAGCAGGAAGAAAAGCTCGCCACTGCCCTGCGCAAGCGTCTGAACCGCGACATCTCCATTACCACTCAGGTGGATAGTACGCTGCTCGGCGGCGTCATCATCCGTGCCGGAGATACCGTCATTGACGGCTCCGTGCGCGGCAAGCTGGCCCGGCTTTCCGAAGCACTGAACTCCTGAGTCCGAGGGACATGGCATGCAGCAACTGAATCCTTCCGAGATCAGCGACATCATCAAGCAGCGTATCGAAAAGCTTGACGTCGCATCCGAAGCCCGTAATCAGGGCACCATCGTCAGCGTCTCCGACGGCATCGTGCAGATCCACGGCCTCGCAGACGTCATGTTCGGTGAGATGATTGAATTCCCGGGTGGCGTCTTTGGTATGGCGCTCAACCTTGAGCGCGACAGCGTCGGTGCTGTCGTTCTGGGTGACTACCTCCAGCTCGAAGAGGGCATGACCGCGCAGTGCACCGGTCGTATCCTCGAAGTGCCGGTAGGCCCGGAAATGGTCGGCCGTGTGGTCGACGCGCTGGGTAACCCGATTGACGGCAAAGGCCCGATCGACGCCAAGCTGACTGACGCGGTTGAGAAGGTCGCTCCGGGCGTCATCGCCCGTGAGCCGGTCGACCAGCCGGTGCAGACAGGTCTGAAGTCCATCGATGCCATGGTGCCGATCGGCCGTGGTCAGCGCGAGCTGATCATCGGTGACCGTCAGATTGGTAAGTCCGCCATCGCGATTGATGCCATCATCAATCAGAAGGGCAAGGGCATTACCTGTGTCTACGTCGCCGTCGGCCAGAAGCAGTCCACCATTGCCAACGTCGTGCGCAAGCTCGAAGAGCACGGCGCGATGGAACACACCATCATCGTCGCAGCTGGCGCTTCCGACCCGGCTGCCATGCTGTTCCTGGCACCGTACGCCGGTTGCACCATGGGTGAATACTTCCGCGACCGCGGTGAAGACGCGATGATCGTCTATGACGATCTGACCAAGCAGGCATGGGCGTACCGTCAGATCTCCCTGCTGCTCAAGCGTCCGCCGGGCCGTGAAGCCTACCCGGGCGACGTCTTCTATCTCCACTCCCGTCTGCTTGAGCGTTCCGCACGCGTCAACGCCGAATATGTCGAGCAGTTCACCAACGGTGAAGTGAAAGGCAAGACCGGCTCCCTGACTGCGCTGCCGATCATCGAGACCCAGGGTGGCGACGTGTCTGCGTTCGTTCCGACCAACGTGATCTCCATCACCGACGGTCAGATCTTCCTCGAGACCAGCCTGTTCAACTCCGGTATCCGTCCGTCCATCAACGCGGGTCTGTCTGTTTCCCGTGTCGGTGGTGCTGCTCAGACCAAGATCATCAAGAAGTTGGGTGGTGGTGTGCGTCTGGCACTGGCTCAGTACCGTGAGCTGGCAGCTTTCTCCCAGTTCGCCTCTGATCTGGACGAAGCGACCCGCAAGCAGCTCGAGCATGGTCAGCGTGTCACCGAGCTGATGAAGCAGAAGCAGTACTCTCCGATGTCCGTGGCCGACATGGCGATCTCGCTGTTCGCGGCCAACGAAGGCTACCTGGATGACGTCGAAGTCGCCAAGGTGCTGGGCTTCGAGAAGGCGCTGCTGGACTTCATGCGCTCCGAGCACGCGGATCTTCTGGACAAGATCAATCAGTCCGGCGGCTACGATGACGAGATCAAGAATGGTCTCAAGGCTGGCGTCGAGAAGTTCAAGGCGACTCAAAGCTGGTAAGTGGCATGGCCCGGCCAGGCCGGGCCCTGTCGTTTCCCTTCGGGTGGCATGAATAAGGCAGATCGCTATGGCAGCTGCAAAAGAGATTCGCTCCCAGATCGGGAGCATCAAAAATACGCAAAAGATCACCAGCGCCATGGAAATGGTGGCTGCGTCCAAGATGCGTAAAGCGCAGGATCGCATGGCGGCCAGCCAGCCTTATGCTCATCAGATCCGCAAGGTTGTAGGACACATCGCCCGGGCCAACCCGGAATATCGCCATCCCTATCTGATGGAACGCGATGTGAAGCGTGTCGGTTATATCGTGGTCTCCAGTGATCGCGGCCTGTGTGGTGGCCTGAACGCCAATCTGTTCAAGGCTGTCACCAAGCATGCGAAGAGCTGGCGCGATCAGGGTGTCGAGGTGGACTTCTGTGCCCTCGGCTCCAAGGCCGGTACCTTCTTCCGCAACTACGGTGGCAACCTGCTTGCCGCCAAGTCCGGTCTCGGGGATTCCCCGGGTACCCAGGATCTGATTGGTAGCGTCAAGGCCATGCTGGACGCATTCGACGAGGGCAGCCTCGACCGTCTGTACGTGGTGTTCAACGAGTTCGTCAACACCATGACGCAGAAGCCGGTCGTGCGTCAGCTGCTTCCTCTCGAAGCTGATCTGAATGACGAAGAAACCGGTCCCACTACATGGGACTACCTGTATGAGCCGGATGCCGTCTCGTTGCTCGACAAGCTGCTCAAGCGCTATGTCGAGGCCCAGGTCTACCAGGCCGTGGTCGAGAACATCGCCTGCGAACAGGCAGCGCGAATGATCGCAATGAAGAGTGCGACCGATAACGCCGGCGACCTGATCGACGACCTTCAGCTGGTCTACAACAAGGCCCGCCAGGCAGCGATCACTCAGGAAATCTCCGAGATCGTATCCGGTGCCGCCGCCGTCTGATGACAGCGTGGCAACAGGCAAGCAGGTTTCAATCGCAGGTTTAAGAGGAACCAGGAATGAGCGGACGTATCGTACAAATCATCGGCGCGGTGATTGACGTCGAGTTTCCGCGGGACGCAGTGCCCAAGGTCTACGACGCCCTGAACGTCGCCGATAGCGAGACCGTACTCGAAGTCCAGCAGCAGCTGGGCGACGGCGTGGTCCGTACTATCGCAATGGGTTCGACCGAAGGCCTCAAGCGCAGTCTCGCAGTTGAGAGCACCGGTGCTCCGATCTCCGTGCCGGTCGGCACGGCGACTCTGGGTCGCATCATGAACGTGCTGGGTCAGCCGATCGACGAAGCTGGCGACGTGGGTGCTGAAGAGCACATGCCGATTCACCGTGCAGCCCCGAGCTTCGCGGAACAGGCAGCGTCCAGCGAGCTTCTGGAAACCGGCATCAAGGTCATCGACCTGGTCTGCCCGTTCGCCAAGGGCGGCAAGGTCGGTCTGTTCGGCGGCGCCGGTGTCGGCAAGACCGTCAACATGATGGAGCTGATCCGCAACATCGCCACCGAGCACAGCGGTTATTCCGTGTTCGCGGGCGTGGGTGAGCGTACTCGTGAAGGTAACGATTTCTTCCACGAAATGAAGGAATCCAACGTTCTCGACAAGGTTGCCCTGGTCTATGGCCAGATGAACGAGCCGCCGGGTAACCGTCTGCGCGTGGCACTGACCGGCCTGACCATCGCCGAGAAGTTCCGTGACGAAGGTCGTGACGTTCTGCTGTTCGTCGACAACATCTATCGTTACACCCTGGCGGGGACCGAAGTGTCCGCACTGCTGGGTCGTATGCCGTCCGCGGTTGGTTATCAGCCGACTCTGGCGGAAGAGATGGGCGTCCTGCAGGAGCGCATCACTTCTACCAAGACTGGCTCGATCACTTCCGTGCAGGCCGTCTACGTCCCCGCGGATGACTTGACCGATCCGTCGCCGGCGACCACCTTCTCGCACCTTGACGCGACTGTCGTACTGTCCCGTCAGATTGCCGAGCTGGGTATCTATCCGGCCGTTGACCCGCTCGACTCCACCTCTCGTCAGCTCGACCCGCTGGTCGTTGGCGAAGAGCACTACAACACTGCCCGTAACGTTCAGGGTGTGTTGCAGCGCTACAAGGAGCTGAAAGACATCATCGCCATCCTCGGGATGGACGAGCTGTCTGACGAAGACAAGCAGACCGTGGCACGTGCGCGCAAGATCCAGCGCTTCCTGTCACAGCCGTTCTTCGTTGCGGAAATCTTCACCGGCGCGCCGGGCAAGTACGTGTCCCTCAAGGACACCATCCGCGGCTTCCAGGGTATTCTGGACGGCGAATATGACGCACTGCCGGAGCAGGCGTTCTACATGGTCGGCACCATCGACGAAGCTGTCGAGAAAGCCAAGGGCATGTAATTTCCCTGTTCAGGCATGAGGAAACAGGTATGGCTATGAGCGTCCATTGCGACATCGTCAGCGCTGAGAAAGGCATCTTTTCCGGCTTGGTCGAGCGTCTCGTGGCTGCCGGCAGCGAAGGTGATCTCGGCATCATGCCGGGCCACGCTCCGCTGCTGACCGAGCTGCAACCCGGCCCGATTCGCGTTCAGCGTCAGGGTGGGGCCGAGGAAATCTACTACGTCAGTGGCGGATTTCTCGAAGTGCAGCCGAACCTCGTTTCAGTCCTCGCCGACACCGCAGTACGTGCCGACGATCTGGATGAGGCGGCAGCCCAGGAAGCCAAGGAAGTGGCCTTGAAGGCCATGAACGACCAGGCTTCCGAACTGGAATACTCACGCGCCACGGCCGAACTGGCCGAGGCGATGGCCAAGCTGCGCACCGTGCAGCAGATGCGTCGTCACACGCGCTGAGATGCACTGGGCCATGACGGCCAGTGACAGGAAAGAGGCGACCTTCGGGTCGCCTTTTTTTGTGCTTGGCACAATGGGACGGCCGGTCTGACCGGCGAGGCAGCCTGGCGTGATCCAAGGCTGAGCATACTCATTCGCCAGCGCCTTGAGTGCTGAGCCTATAGGCTCAAGCCTCTTGCGGGAGTACTGCTACTTTCTCGGGTCTGTTCTCGGCGACAGCCCCGTGGGTAAACCTCGTCACTGGCAGGTCACGGATCAGCTGCTATCATGGCGCCACTATTTTCAGGGCTTCAGGTATGAAGACCCGCTTTCTACAGGAGTTCACCGATGAGCAGCGCAGAGCGTACCGACGTCGTCATTCTTGCCGCAGGCCAGGGCACCCGCATGCGTTCCAGATTGCCGAAGGTGCTGCACCCGCTGGCAGGCAAGGCGATGGTGCGTCATGTGGCTGACACTGCTGCAGGTCTGAACGGTGCGCATCTGAATGTCGTCATCGGTCATGGTGGTGAGCGCGTCCAGCAGCAGCTGGCCGATACCGGTGCCAGTTTCGCGGTACAGGCAGAGCAGAAGGGCACAGGGCATGCCGTGGCCCAGTCACTGGACGCCATCGGTGATGGCAAGGTACTGATCCTGTATGGCGATGTGCCGCTGATTCGTCGCGAGACCCTCGAGGCGCTGCTGGCCGAAGTCAGTGAGCAGACCCTGGGGCTGCTGACGGTGATTCTGGAAGACCCGACAGGCTATGGCCGTATCGTGCGTGACGCCGAAGGCCGCGTCAGCGCCATCGTCGAGCACAAGGATGCCACGCCGGAGCAGCTGGCCATCCAGGAAGGCAACACCGGTATCCTCGCCACCACCGGTGCTCAGCTCAAGCGCTGGCTGCCGGCGCTGTCCGCCGACAATGCCCAGGGTGAGTACTACCTGACCGACATCATCGCCATGGCAGCCAGCGAAGGCGTCAACATCGCCACCGCCCAGCCGGCGGCAGTCGAGGAAGTGCAGGGCGTCAACAACCGCCTGCAGCTGGCCGATCTCGAGCGTGCCTTCCAGCGTCGTGAGGCCAACCGCCTGATGACCGAAGGCGCCAGCCTGGCCGATCCGTCACGCATCGATGTGCGCGGCAAGCTGACCATCGGCACTGACATCAGCATCGATGTCGGCTGCATCTTCGAAGGCGACGTCACCCTGGCGGATGATGTGGTCATCGGCGCCCACTGCGTGATCCGCAACGCCACCATCGGTGCCGGTGCCAACATCGCGCCGCACAGCGTCATCGACGGCGCCGTGCTGGAAGGCGACAACAACGTCGGTCCGTTCGCGCGTCTGCGTCCGGGCACCGAGCTTGCGCGTGGCGCACGTATCGGCAACTTCGTCGAGACCAAGAATGCCCAGGTCGGTGTCGATGCCAAGATCAATCACCTGAGTTATGTCGGCGATGCCACCCTCGGCGAGGCCGTCAATGTCGGCGCCGGCACCATCACCTGCAACTATGATGGTGCCAACAAGTTCCGCACCGAAATCGGCGCCAATGCCTTCATCGGCTCCAACTCGGCGCTGGTGGCACCGCTCAAGATCGGTGCCGGTGCCACTGTGGGTGCCGGTTCTACCTTGAGCCGCGATGTCGCCGAGGGCGCGCTGAGCGTGGCGCGCGGCAAGCGTATCGACAAGCCGGAATGGCCGCGTCCGACCAAGAAGTGATCGGCTGCAGTGATCGGCAGTAGTGGTAGTGATGCTTGCCCCCTGAGGGGAGATGAGCATCACCGGCGGGGAGGCACCGACAGGTGTCTCCCCGTTTTTCGTCACGGCCGATTGTGCTGGTTGACCGGCCGGGAGCGAATCGTCTCATCCTCTAGCGTCTTTCACTTGATGTTTCGATTAATCTCTCTTATCTTTCGGTTCGAAACTTTATGGGAGTCCCCGATGTCAAAGCGACTGACACCACAACGGCGTCACCAGATCCTTGATCAGCTGGCGCGTGTCGGTGAGGTCAGTGTCGAGGCACTGGCGCGGGAGCTTGCCACCTCGGAGGTCACCATCCGCAAGGACCTGGCCTTCCTCGAGAAGAGTGGCCTGCTGCTCAGGCGCTATGGCGGCGCTGTGGCCATGCCGCGTGAGCTGCTGGTACATGACGAGCCGGTCAGCGCCGCCAAGCAGGCCATCGCCCGCCTCGCCGCGAGCCGTATCCGCGCGCACCAGCGCATCATCATCGACAGTGGCACCACCACGGTGGTGTTGATTCCCGAGCTCAAGGGCCGGGATGACCTGATCGTGATGACCAACTCGCTGAGCGTGGCCAATGCCATCCGCGAGCTGGAAAACGAGCCGGTGCTGCTGATGACCGGCGGCACCTGGGACCCGCACTCGGATTCCTTCCAGGGTCAGGTGGCGGAGCAGGTACTGCGCAGCTATGACTTCGATCAGGTGTTTCTCGGCGCGGATGGTCTCGATCTCGAGCGTGGCACCACCACCTTCAACGAGCTGATCGGCCTGTCGCGCGTGATGGCCGAGGTGTCGCGAGAAGTGGTGGTGATGGCGGAATCCCACAAGCTGGGCCGTCGCATTCCCAACCTGGAGCTGGCCTGGACCAGCGTCAGTACCCTGATAACCGATGACGCGCTGCCTGATGCCGCGCGTGACCAGATTCGCGCTCATGGCGTCGAGGTGTTGATCGCCCCGCTCATCGAGCCAGCAACTGCATAAGGAGATCGCTCATGTGTGGCATCGTCGGCGCCGTCGCCAGTCGTAACGTCCAGAACATCCTGCTCGAGGGCCTGCACCGCCTCGAATACCGTGGCTACGACAGCGCAGGCATGGCCGTCCTCTCCGAAGAGGGGCGCCTGAACCGCGTGCGTGCGCTGGGCAAGGTCGCAGCGCTGCAGGAGCGTCTCGAGGAAGCGCCGCTCAAGGGGCGTGTCGGCATCGCGCACACCCGCTGGGCCACCCATGGTGCACCGAGTGAGGCCAACGCCCACCCGCACCAGTCCGGTGACAGTCTGGCCGTGGTCCACAACGGCATCATCGAGAACTACGAGACCCTCAAGCGCGAGCTGGAAGGTCAGGGTTATGTCTTTACCTCCGAGACGGACACCGAGGTCGTCGCGCACCTGCTGGCGCGTGAATACACCCTGAGTCAGGACCTTCTGACCGCGGTGCAGAAGGCGGTGGCGCTGCTCGATGGCGCCTTCGCGCTGGGCGTGGTGCATCGTGCCCAGCCGGACGTTCTGATCGGCGCGCGTCAGGGAAGCCCGCTGGTGATCGGTGTCGGGATCGACGAGCACTTCCTGGCCTCCGATCAGTTGGCGCTGCTGCAGGTCACTGATCGCTTCATCTACCTGAAGGAAGGCGATCTGGTGCGCATGACCGCCGAGCAGATCGAGATCTTCGAGCAGGGCGAGCGCCTGGTCACCGAGGCCAACGAGCGTCCGGTGCAGACCTTCGAGCACGCGCAGGATGCCGCTTCCAAGGGCGATTACCGTCACTTCATGCTCAAGGAAATCCACGAGCAGTCGCGTGTGCTGGCCGCCACGCTGGAAGGCCGCCTGAACGGTGACCACGTGCTGGTGCGCAGCTTCGGCAGCGAGGCGGAAAACCTCTTCCGTCAGGTCAAGCAGGTGCAGATCGTCGCCTGTGGGACCAGCTACCACGCCGGCATGGTCGCGCGTTACTGGATCGAGCGTCTGGCCGGCATTCCGGCGGCGGTCGAGGTCGCGTCCGAGTTCCGCTACCGTCCGGTGGTGGTCGCCGATGGCACCCTGTTCGTCACACTGTCCCAGTCCGGCGAGACCGCCGATACGCTGTCCGCGCTGCGCTATGCCCAGTCGCTGGGTGGCTTCCTCGGTAGCCTGGCGATCTGCAACGTCCCGGGCAGCTCGCTGGTGCGGGAATCAGACCTCAGCCTGATGACCATGGCCGGCCCGGAAATCGGCGTCGCCTCCACCAAGGCCTTTACCACCCAGCTGATCGGTCTGATGCTGCTGACACTGTCGCTGCGTCGTGTGCGTGGCGGTGATGAGGCGGGGGAAGCCGAGGTGGTGCGTGAGCTGCGTCAGCTGCCGTCGCTGGTCACCAAGGCACTGGCCATGGACAGCGAGATCGAACGTCTCTCCGAGGCCTTCGCCGACAAGCACAATGCGCTGTTCCTCGGGCGTGGCACCCAGTTCCCCATCGCACTGGAAGGCGCGCTCAAGCTCAAGGAAATCTCCTACATCCACGCTGAGGCTTATCCGGCGGGTGAGCTGAAACACGGCCCGCTGGCACTGGTCGATGCCGACATGCCGGTAGTGGCGGTGGCGCCGAACGACGAGCTGCTCGAGAAGCTCAAGTCGAATCTGCAGGAAGTGCGTGCGCGTGGCGGCGAGCTTTACGTGTTCGCTGACGAGAACATCAGCCTTGAAGAGAGCGAAGGCGTGCGTGTGCTGCGCATGCCGCATGTCAGTGAAGTGCTGGCGCCGATTCTCTACACCCTGCCGCTGCAGCTGCTGTCCTATCACGTCGCCGTGCTCAAGGGCACTGATGTCGATCAGCCGCGCAACCTGGCCAAGAGTGTCACGGTCGAGTGATCCGCGCTGCAGGACGGCTGCGCCCTATCTGGCGCAGCACTGGATGAGCCCAGTCTCATTGTGCCAACGGCAGCCTTCGGGCTGCCGTTTTTGGTATCCTGTGCGCCTGCCTTCTTATCCCCTTCCGTCCGCTGCGCGTTCATCGCCCGGCGCACGCACGTGACCTGCCATGACTGATCGCGACGCATCGCTTACCCGCCTCAACAAGTTCATCAGCGAAACGGGCTTCTGCTCGCGGCGCGAGGCGGACCGCTACATCGCCGAAGGACGCGTGACCATCAATGGGGACGTGCCCGAAATGGGTACCAAGGTCGCGCCGGGCGATGAAGTGCTGGTCAACGGCAAGCCATTGAAAGCCAAGCAGGAAGCGGTCTACCTGGCCTTCAACAAGCCGGTGGGCATCACCTGTACCACCGAGCGCCATGTCGATGGCAACATCATCGATTACATCGGTCATCCCAAGCGGATCTTCCCGATCGGCCGCCTCGACAAGCCCTCCGATGGCCTGATCTTCCTGACCAGTGACGGCGATATCGTCAACAAGATCCTGCGTGCCGGCAATGCCCACGAGAAGGAATATGTGGTGCGGGTCGACAAGCCGATCAACGCCGACTTCCTCAAGCGCATGGCCGCTGGCGTGCCGATTCTGGACACCATCACCCAGCCGTGTCGCATCGAGCAGATCTCGACCTATGTGTTCCGCATCATCCTGACCCAGGGCCTCAACCGTCAGATCCGTCGCATGTGTGAGGCGCTGGGCTATGAGGTCTTCAAGCTCAAGCGGGTGCGCATCATGAATGTCAGCCTGGACGGGCTGGGAGTCGGCGAATGGCGATATCTCACCCAGCGCGAGATGGCGGATATCCAGCAGATGATCGAGGGCTCCAGTGGTACCGAAGAAGCCTCGCGCCTGGCCGCGGCACCGCCGCCTTCCCAGCATGCGACGGCCGCGCGCCATCAGCGCGCCGCCCAGGATACGGACGCTGGCCGGCGTAGCGGGACTCGACGTCATGAAGGCGGCAATAGCGCTGTCGGTCAGCGTGACACACGTCGGCGCAGTCCGGGTCAGCGCAGCCCTGATAAGCGCGACACAGGTCAGCGCGGTGCTGATCAACGCCATCCGGGCCAGCGTTCAGGAGCCAAGCAGGAGAGTACAGGGCGTCGTGAGCGTTCTGATGAGCGCACCCCGGGGCGTGGCAATCAGGAAGGCAGAAGTGACGGTAAAAGTGCCCGCAGGAATACCACCAAGAGTTCGGGAGGCGCCGGCAAGCTCGCCGGCGGCCTCAAGCCGCGCACGCGTGGCAACGCCAGCGATGGTCGCAATGAGCGTGGCGCGGCCAACAGCAAGGGGGCTGTTAACAAGAGCTCTGCCAACAAAGGCTCTGCCAACAAGGGCGGTAGCAGCAAGAGTTACGGCAACACGAGCTCGGGGAAAAACAGCCCGGCTGGCAAGGGCGCCTCGTACAAGGGCGGCGGCTCTTCCAGCGGGGGACGCGGTCGCCGCTAGTGAGCCGTCTGTACCTGCTTGTCATGTGCCGGTGAAGCAGGCTGTGCGGTCTGGGGCGTGCGGCGATGGTAGCGGCCCAGCACGAAGGACAGTGTCGCGAATGCCAGTGCTGAACAGATGACCTGTGGCCAGGGGTAGACCAGCGCGGCGATCGCGATCAGCAGCAGGTCGAAGGCGAAGGTGGTGCGACCGGCATGGATGCCGAAGCGTCGCTCCAGATGCAGCGCCAGAATGTTCAGGCCGCCCAGTGAGGCGTTCTCGCGAAACAGCAGCGTGATGCCCAGGCCGATCAACAGGCCTGCGGCTATCGCCGCGACCGGCAGGCTGACAGCGCCCAGCGGCAAGCTGACCGCCAGCACATCGGACAGCACGGAGAGCAGGGTGACGCAGCCCAGCGTGCGCAGGGTGAAATTCAGCCCCAGCTGTTTCCAGGCCAGGCCGTAGAAGGGCAGGTTGATCAGGAAGAACAGGCTGCCGAAGCTCAGTGCTGTCAGGTCGGCACCCAGCAACGACATGCCGGCAGTGCCACTGACCAGCAGGCCACCGGCCTGCAGCAGGCGTACGCCAAGCGCCACCAGCAGGCAGCCCTCGATGAGCGTGATCAGGCTGCGCAGGGTGATGGCATTTGCCGCGCGTGAGCGGCTGCCGCTGGCGCGCAGTATGAGTCGTTGGAAAGCAGTCATGACAGGCTCCGGGGTATGGGCAGTCAACAAGAGTGTCTTCCGGCGCGGCTTGTGGCTGGCAGGAAGCGGAGTCAGGGCGGTGGGTGGACCGCCTGCTGACGTGTCATGCAGGATGCGGACCATAGCACGCCGTGATGACAGTTTTTATTGTGCTTACGTCGCTCTGGCAGACGATATTCTTCGGCTTGTTGGCTCTTTGACCCTTATATTCCTCTAGTTCTGGCCTCTTCATGCACCATTTTCATGCAGCCTCCGAACCGCCGGATACCTCGCACTCGGCGGGACATCTTCATCTCGGGCTCGCGATGTGGGCCAATGACGACTGGCGCGGCAGCCTGTTGCCGGGCAGCGGCCCGCGGGAACATCTGGCGGATTACGCCAGGGTCTTCGATAGTGTCGAGGGCAATACCAGTTTCTATGCCCAGCCCACGGCTGCTGCCATCGCCAGCTGGGCACGTCAGGCACCGGCCAATTTTCGCTTCTGCTTCAAGTTGCCGGGCCGACTGACTCATGAATTGCGTCTGCAGGGCATCGAGCAGGAATTGGCGGCATTTCTCGATTGCCTGGTACCGATAAAGGACCGCCTCGGTCCGATCATGATTCAGCTACCACGTGACCTCGGGGCGGACGTCCTGCCACGCCTCGAGCAATTTCTGCAGTCGGTGAAGGGAACAGGGCTTGCCTGGGCGGTGGAGCCCCGCGACCCGATATTCTTCGCCAAGGGTGAGGTGGAACGACAGTTGAATCGCTTGTTGATAACTCACGCAGTCGATCGCGTGATGCTGGATGTGCGTCCACTCTTCAGTGGCCCTACCACCGCGCTTCCGGGCCTTGCGGTGGCGCGCTCGGAAAAGCCTCACCGCCCATTGCATGTGTTCTCCAGCGGACAACATCCCGTGGTGCGTTTCATCGGGCATTACGATGAATCCACCAATCGGGCACTGTTTGCCCCCTGGGTAGAGCGTCTTTCCTTGTGGATAAGTCAGGGGAAAAGCCCGTTCCTCTTCGTGCATACACCGGACAACAAGGCAGCGCCCGCACTGGCACGCCTGTTGGCCAATCAGGTGCTGGCGAAACTGGGCCGCCCCTTGGTCGGGGCCTTTCCGGGCGAGGGGCAGGGCAGTCTGTTCTGACGCTCCATCAGGGCGTGATGTTTCTCCTGTGAGGCCATGGTCTGATGGTGGCTTGCTGGCAGATGGCCCCTCAATCGAGTAGCTTTAGCCACATGTTGCCGTTACCGCGGCGATATTTACCGGAGATGGGCAGTCTGCCCGTTCCGGCGTGCCTATCGGCACTTGCCTGTCATTCCCCACGACCTACCCGGTCAGCGTGAATGCCGGGAGCACCACAGCAGTGATCCTGCGACGCCATCGTGTTGGCCACGGATGATCCGTCCGCATTGGCAGCATGATGCAACAAGCACAACAAGGTGCCCGAAGTCGCTACCAGCGACAGGCGCCCTCGCGACGAATCAGGGATTCACATGTCATCCAAACCGCATTCCCACGCACAGTGGTCTTCTCGCCTGGCCTTTACCCTGGCTGCCGTCGGTTCTTCCGTCGGTCTGGGCAATATCTGGAAATTCCCCTACATGACAGGTGAGAGCGGCGGCGGTGCCTTCGTCCTCGTCTATCTGATCTGCATCCTGCTGATCGGCCTGCCGATCCTGATGTCGGAATGGCTGCTGGGTCGCTTGGGGCAGAAGAACCCCATCTCGACCATGAGCCACATCAGTGCCCGGCTCAAACGCAGTCCCGCCTGGGTCTTGATCGGGGTAGCCGGCGTGCTCGGCGCCTACCTGATCCTGTCCTTCTACAGCGTCATCGGCGGTTGGGCGCTGGCCTTCATCGCCGACGCGGCCAGCGGCAGTTTCGAAACCCTGACCTCTGACACGGCCGGTAGCCTGTTCGGCGGTCTGCTGGGGGACCCGACCACGCTGCTGGCCTGGCACAGTGCCTTCATGCTGATGGTGATCCTGGTCGTTGCCGGCGGGATCGCCGGTGGCCTGGAGCGTGCCGCCAAGATCCTGATGCCGCTGCTGGCGGTGATGTTGATCGTGCTGGTCGGCTACGCCGCCACCACCGATGGCTTCGCTGATGCGGCCGCCTGGCTGCTGACGCCGGACTTCTCCAAGCTCGACAAGGATGGCGTGCTGGCGGCCATGGGGCATGCCTTCTTCACCCTGTCACTGGGCATGGGCATCATGATGGCCTACGGCTCCTACCTGTCCGATGACGTCAACATCGGGCGTACCGCGCTGGTCGTGGTGGTGCTGGATACCGTCATCGCCCTGCTGGCCGGTCTGGCCATCTTCCCGGTGGTGTTCTCCAACGGCCTCGACGCCGCCGCGGGCCCGGGTCTGATCTTCCAGACCCTGCCGCTGGCCTTCGGTCACATGCCGGGCGGTGAAGTCTTCGGTGTGGTGTTCTTCGTACTGCTGGTATTCGCGGCCTGGACCTCAGGCATCTCGCTGCTGGAGCCCATCGTCGAATGGCTGGAAGAGAAGACACCGATGTCACGCGTCGGCTCGGCCTGGGTCGCGGGTATCGCCACCTGGCTGCTGGGCATCGCCACCATCCTGTCCTTCAACCTGTGGAGTGACGTGGCGCCGCTGGGCATGTTCGCCAAGTTCGAAGGCATGACCATCTTCGACCTGCTCGACTACGCGACCAGCAAGCTGATGCTGCCGCTGACCGGTCTGGCGACCATCGTCTTCGTCGGCTGGTTCATGGGCCGTGACGAAGTGCGCAGCCAGCTCAACATGAGCGACTCGGCCTTCTCGCTGTGGAGCTTCGTGGCGCGCTATATCGCCCCGATCGGTGTGGTCGTGGTGTTCGCGTCAAGCCTGTAACTACCTCCGTCCTCGCTGACCCCAGCAGAGGCACGTTACACTCAGCACGAAGATGCAGTACCTCAAGAGGCTCGCCTATCCGGCGGGCCTCTCGTGTTTCTGACGAGGCAAGAGGCGGATTCTCTGAGGTCAGATAGGGTCAGTGAGCGCTCGCACTGTAATGGTGCGTCATTGGTCGTAGGGTTTTGCAATATGAGGCATGAATATCACGACCTTTCGGCGAGATATCTTCAGGCCTTGTGTAGAAAACACGCCATTTCAGGAGATTTCAGACGCAACAGGGGCCGCAACAAGAAGTGTTTGTCGGGAGGATCTGACGAGAAATACCGCGAGAGGGGGGTACGACCATGCTCGAAAGAGATGGTGGAAGGTGTCGCATGGAGCCCGAACCCTGGCGGATCAGAGCGTGAAAACATCACTGATCGGCGGGGAGCGTATCGCCTCCCCGCCTGGAATCAGTGGGTGTCGATATCGCTTTCAGTATCCATTTCCAGCACTTCGATGTCGCTTAAATCCTCGCTTAGGCGCTTGATTTCGTTGTGCAATTCTATTCCACGACGGGCGCGGAGATGGCGGACTGCGCTTTGTTTCTTGCGGGCCTGATGTTCGTCGGCACCGAGAGTCATGAAAATATCGAGAAGCTCTTTCTTGAGCGTATCTACCTGCTCTGAATTACGCATGATTCGACCTCCATGGCATCCAAAGGATGTGGGCTTTCACTGGCGCCACACCGTTTTACTATAGCTCACTTGACAAAATTGTGACTATAGCCTGCCTGTGCAGGCGACACCCCCGGGGGGATGACGTAAGCTCAGGCATGCCCATGAAGTCTGCAAGGAGTGTGCCGTGAGCCATGCCATCTTCGACGACCTGAGGAGCCGGATGGAGAATTTCCGCCGCTCTGAACAAAAGGTCGCACGCTATGTCCTTCGCCATCCGGAGGAAGTGATTCACATGCGGATCGTCGATCTGGCCAGCGAGTCATCGGTCAGTGAGCCGACGGTCGTGCGTTTCTGTCGGGCAATGGGCTTTGCCGGCTTCCAGGATTTCAAGCTGCAGCTGGCGCAACGCCTCGCCACCGGCACCCAGTTCGCCCAGTTCTCCATGAATGATTCCGACAGCGTGGCCGAGTTCTCGCACTCGCTGTTCGATTCCACCATCGGTACCCTGCTGTCGGTGCGTGACCGCCTGGATGCCGAAGCCGTCGCGCGTGCCATCCACTCGCTGGCCTCCGCCAGCCGGGTCGAGTTCTACGGCTATGGCGCCTCGGGCGCCGTGGCTCACGATGCCCAGCACAAGTTCTTCCGCCTGCAGATCTCCACTGCCGCCTACACCGACCCGCACATGCAGAACATGTCAGCGGTGACGCTGGGGCCGCGTGACGTGGTGGTGGCCATCTCCCAGACCGGCCGCACCAAGGCACTGATCGCCAGCGTGCGGCTGGCGCGTGACGCCGGCGCGACCGTCATCGGGCTGTGCCCGAGTGGTTCGCCACTGGCGGATGAAGTCACGCTGCCGCTGCACATCGATGTGCACGAAGACACCGAGATCTACACCCCGATGAGCTCGCGTATCGCGCACCTGGTAATCGTCGATACGCTGGCGGTCGGTGTCGCCAAGGCGCGTGGCCCCAAGCTCAAGGAGCAGCTGGAGGCAGTCAAGAAGAGCCTCGCCACTCTGCGCATCGACGACCACGACTTCGATACCCACTGAGCATCACTTGGGCATCCTCTGCCTTGAAGGCAAGTGCAAGGCACGTATGTGCAAGGAAGGCCGGCGCGGGGAAGAGCAGGGCAGGCCGCTGTGATAAGGTGGATGCCTGAACAGGGGCAGCGAATCTCACGCTGCTCCGCTCCTCGACTCCTCTGCCCTGTGGTGAGCCCTGCATGACCGAATCGCCCCTCCTCGATCACCTCAACACGCATCAGCGTGAGGCCGTGTCCGCGCCGCCGGGCAACATGCTGGTACTGGCGGGGGCCGGTTCCGGCAAGACCCGCGTGCTGGTTCACCGCATCGCCTGGTTGATGGACCAATATCAGTTCTCGCCCTACGCCATCCTGTCGGTGACCTTCACCAACAAGGCCTCGCGGGAGATGCGCACGCGTCTCGAGGCGCTCAATGGCAGCAGCCTGCGCCACATGTGGGTCGGTACCTTCCACTCAATCAGTCACCGTCTGCTGCGCACCCATTGGCAGGAGGCGCGCCTGCCCGAGCACTTCCAGATCATCGACAGCGATGACCAGCTGCGCATGGTCAAACGGCTGCTCAAGGAGCACAACGTCGATGATGAGCGCTGGCCGCCCAAGCAGGTCCAGTACTTCATCGCCGGCTGCAAGGAGGAAGGTCTGCGCGCCCATCAGGTGCAGACCCATGGCGATGCCTACATGGGCAAGATGGTCGAGATGTATGAGCTCTATCAGCTCGCCTGTGAACGCGGCGGCCTGGTCGATTTCGGTGAGCTGCTGCTGCGCTCGCTGGAACTGCTGCGTGATACGCCGCATCTGCTGGCGCATTACCGCGAGCGCTTCGCCCACCTGTTGGTCGACGAGTTCCAGGATACCAACACCCTGCAGTACGCCTGGCTGAAGCTGTTGGCCGGTGATCGCGAGTGCATGACCGTGGTCGGCGATGATGACCAGTCCATCTACGGCTGGCGTGGCGCGCGGGTCGAGAACATCCAGCGCTTCACCGAGGAGTTCGCCAACACCCGCGTGGTGCGTCTGGAGCAGAACTACCGCTCCTCCAGCGCCATTCTGGAGGCCGCCAACGCTCTGATCAGCCACAACGGCGGGCGCATGGGCAAGGAGCTGTGGACCGATAGCGGTCGTGGCGAGCGCATTCGTGTCTATGCCGGCTTCAATGATATCGACGAGTCGCGTTATATCGCCGATACCATCCGTGAGCTGGTCAATGAGCATGGCTACAGCCGCGACGAGATCGCGATCCTGTATCGCTCCAATGCCCAGTCACGCGTGCTGGAGGAGACGCTGATCCGCCAGGGCATGCCCTATCGCATCTATGGCGGCCAGCGCTTCTACGAGCGTCTCGAGATCAAGAACGCGCTCGCCTATCTGCGCCTGATGAACAACCGCGAGGACGATGCCGCCCTGGAGCGCGTGATCAACGTGCCGGCGCGTGGCATCGGCATGCGCACCGTCGAGCAGCTGCGCGAGCGCGCACGCTACGGCAACCTGACCATGTGGCAGGCGATGAGCGATGCGGTCTCCGATGGCGCCCTCAAGGGACGCGCCGCGACTGCCGTGCGAGCCTTCGCCGACATCATCGATGGCCTCGACAACGACACCGCCGGCATGGCGCTGCATGAGCTGGTCGAGCACGTCATCCACGCCACCGGCCTGCGTGAGCATCACGCCGCCGAGAAGGGCGAGAAGGGCCAGGCACGCCTCGAGAACCTCTCGGAGCTGGTCAATGCCTGCCGTGCCTTCAGTCAGGGCGAGCGCATGGACCCGGAAGCCCCCAGCGAAGGGGCCGAGGCGCTGGAACCCTTCCTCGCCGAAGCCGCACTGGATGCCGGCGACCATGAAGCCGCCGAAGGCGAGGAATGCGTGCAGATGATGACGCTGCACTCCGCCAAGGGACTCGAATTCCCGGTGGTATTCGTCGCCGGGGTCGAGGAGGGACTGTTCCCGCACAAGATGTCGCTGGAAGAGCCGGGGCGTCTCGAGGAAGAGCGTCGCCTGTGTTATGTCGGTGTCACCCGCGCCATGCAGCGCCTCTACCTGACCTACGCCGAGCTGCGGCGCATGCACGGCAAGGAGACTTTCCAGCGGCCGTCGCGCTTCCTGCGTGAGCTGCCGGAAGAGCTGCTGGAAGAGGTGCGTCTGCGTGGTCAGGTCTCGCGTCCGGTCTCGACCCAGCGCGCCACGCCGAATCGCCGTCCATCCGGTCCGCGTCAGGAGAGTGTCGAGGCCAATGGCGACATGCCGGCACTCTCGCTCGGCAGCCTGGTGCGCCATCCGCTGTTCGGGGAAGGCGTGGTCATCAATGCCGAAGGCCAGGGTGAGCGCGCGCGCGTGCAGATCAGCTTCGAGGGCGAAGGCGACAAGTGGCTGGTGCTGGGCTTTGCCAAGCTGGAAGTGCTGAGCTGACAGCAAGTCCTGATAGCAGGCGCTGATACGAGGCGCTGGCAAGAGGTGAAGAGTGGCGCAGGGGGCGCGGTATTCGTGCGCCATTACGGCCTTGGTGCAGTTGTGGGCCATCCATGGGTCGCGGCATAGTGGCAGACAATCTGCTGTCTTGATGCCGTGTCATGCATTGCCCACAACTCGAACAAGGAAAGTCCCATGCAACGCCGCCGTTTTCTCTCTGCTCTGGGGGCCGGTGCTGCCGGTCTCGCCGCCGCGCCTTTCGTGTCCACCGCCAATGCCTCCGAGGGCGAGACCATCCACTGGAAGATGGTCACCTCCTGGCCGAAGAACTTCCCGGCACTGGGCACCGGTGCCAATGAGTTCGCCAGCCTGATCGGTCAGCTCTCCGGTGGTCGCCTGCAGGTCAAGGTCTATGGCGCCGGCGAGATGGTGCCGGCGCTGGAAGTCTTCGATGCCGTGTCCTCCGGCACTGCCCAGATGGGCCACTCGGCCTCCTACTACTGGAAGGGCAAGGTCCCTGCGGCCCAGTTCTTCACCGCCGTGCCCTTCGGCATGAACACCACCGAGACCAACGCCTGGCTGTATCACGGCGATGGCATGAAGCTGTGGGACGAGATCTACTCGCGCCACAACCTCAAGCCGCTGGCGGTGGGCAACACCGGCACCCAGATGGCTGGCTGGTTCAACAAGGAAGTGAACAGTCTCGAGGACATGAAGGGCCTGAAGATCCGCCTGCCGGGGCTGGCGGGCGAAGTGATGAATCGCATCGGCGCCAGCGCGGTCAATCTGCCGGGCAGCGAGATCTTCACCGCGATGGAAACCGGCGTGATCGATGCCACCGACTGGGTCGGCCCCTACAATGATCTGGCCTTCGGCCTGCATCAGGTGGCCAAGTATTACTACTCACCGGCCTGGAACGAGCCTTCCGCCATCCTCGAAGGCACCGTCAATCTCGAGGCCTGGCAGGCATTGCCGGAAGATCTGCAGCAGGTGGTGATCCAGGCGGCCAGAATCGCCAATCACGCCATGGTGGATGAGTTCGCGCTGCGCAACGCTACCGCGCTGACCTCGCTGGTCGAGGAACACGGTGTGGAACTGCGTGAATTCCCCCAGGACGTCTATGCGGCGCTGTTCGATGCCTCCAACGAGGTGCTGGACGAGTTCATCGCCAAGGACGAGGACGCCAGGCGCGTCTATGAGTCCTATCGCGCCTTCCAGCAGCAGGTCGCGCCCTGGTCACGTATCGGCGAGCAGGCCTATCTGGATGCGCGTGGACGAGTGCTGGGCGAAGCCTGAGCGAGTCTCTTTCGGGCTACCTGACGGACTGTCTGACTGCGTGACTGACTGTTGACGAAAAAGCCGCCCCTGAGGGCGGCTTTTTCTTGGCGTGTGGCTGACAAGAAGAGGGGCGAGGCGCTTGGCTCAGTCCTGCTCCCCGGTGATGGCGGTGCTGGCCTGCTCCGGTACGGCACGGATGCGGCCATTGTCATCGAGTGCCACCATCACGTAGCAGGCTTCGGTCACCTTGGTCAGCGCATGTTGATTGCGCTCCTGCGGCGGGCGGATCCAGACCTCGACGGAGAGTCTGATCGAACTGCGCCCGACCTCTGCCACCTGAGTGAAGATATTGACCACCGAGCCGATACGCACCGGCGACAGGAAATCGAGACCCTCGACGGCTACGGTGGCAGTGCGCCCGTGGGCGACGCGCCCGGCGGCCAGCTCACAGGCCTCGTCCATGCGGTGCATCAGCCAGCCGCCGCTGATGTCGCCATAGAGATTGGTGTCCTGGCGCTGGGCGATCAATTTGAGCGTCAGTGTGCCGTTCGGCGTCGGGATATCATCCAGAGCTTGCATGTCATGACTCGCTATCTTGTTGTTATAAAATGGCCATTTCATTTCTGCACCCTTCCATCTGAAAAAGGTGCGTCTTTTGGCGCAGTGCGCTTCCTTGCCTGGGGCACTTCCTTGCGCAGGGCGCTGCCTTGCAAAGGAGGCTTCGGCAATGGCCGAAGGACGTCATCGGGTGCCATCGGTGGCAGCAGCGCGACGCAGGCCATGGCGGATGAGCCGCAGCGGCTTCATCATCTCCTGTATCCTACTCTGGCGGACAAAGCACTGTCCTCACTGACAAGGGACTGTCAGGAAATTTTTTTTGCGCTGCAGCATGGAGTATCGTTCCTCAACGCAGCAATGGCGGATACTCGCAGTGTTTCGTCATGCTACATGGGCCATCCTGAGCTACCGTCGCATGCCCGTCACCACGGGCATGGCAAGCAGTGGCCAGCTCCGTGTCGCATCGTCATCTCGTTCATTCTCTGGTGGGAAGTCGCCATGTCAGTTTCCGTCGGGACGCTTGTCCGTACAGGCTTTCGCGCCGTGTTCGCTTCGCTTCGCGGGTCATCCGTGCCTTCCTCTTATGTGCCCTCCGCAGGTGCGCCTCGTCTGCGCTCAAGCCCACCGTCGCTGCGACTGATGTCGCTTGCCTGCCTGCTGGGGCTCTCGACGCTCTCGGCTCCGGCGCTGGCCGACAAGGTGCCCGAATATCGCCCGGTGTCCGGGGTAGTGGGCAACCTGACGGCGGTGGGCTCCGATACCCTGTCGGTGCTGGTGACGCGCTGGGCTGCCCAGCTGCGCCGCTATCATCCGGGGGTGCGCGTGCAGCTGCAGGCCGCGGGCTCCTCGACGGCGCCACCGGCATTGATCGCCGGCACCACTCGCATCGGCCTGATGTCGCGCCCGATGAGTGACCAGGAGCGTCAGGACTTCACGCGTGAATTCGGCTATCCGCCGCTGGGGGTGCCCGTGGCACTGGATGCGATGGGCATCATCGTGCATCGCAGCAATCCGCTGGAGGAGATCAGCATCGCGCAGCTGGATGCCATCTTCTCCGCCACGCACAACTGTGGTGGCCAGGCGGCCAGTCGCTGGGGCCAGCTCGGGCTGAGCGATGAGTGGGATGACCGCCAGCTCACTCGCTTCGGGCGCAGTGCCACCTCGGGCACCTACGGCGCCTTTCGCCGAATCGCGCTGTGCGATGGCGATTTCCGTCTCGATGTCAGCGAACAGCCGGGCTCGGCCTCCATCATCGGTGCGGTGGGCTCCTCGCCCAATGGCATCGGCTATGCCAGCTTCAGCACCTCTTCGCCGCTGGTGAAGCAGCTATCCGTCAGCCGTGAGGCGGGTGGCCACGCTGTCTTCCCGAGCCGGGCCAGCATTCGCGACGGCCGCTATCCGCTGACCCGTGCGCTGTACATCTACGTCAATCGCGTGCCGGACGAGCCGCTCCCGGCGCTGGAACAGGCCTTCCTGTCATTGATCATGTCGCGTCAGGGCCAGCAGGCCATCCTGCGTGGTGGCTATGTGCCATTGCCGGAAAAGCAGCTGTTGCACTGGCGTCAGCAACTGGGGCTCTAGGATGTTGATGCCCTCTGATTCGCCTTTGTCATCTTTCTGTCATCACCTGGACATAATCTCGGTGCCATACCTGCTTCATGCGTCTGCGGAGTCGACACTCCCGGGCGCGAATCCTTTCGTGGTGATATTTCATGTCGGCAGTTGATGCCTCCCGAATGCAGCGTCGTCGTCTGCGGCATGACCGTCTTGCCAGTCTGTGGCTGACAGCGGCCGGATTGGGCGTGATGGTCATCGTCGTCGTGATGCTGGCCTATCTGGTCAGCGTGTCGTGGCCGCTGCTCAAGCCCGCCAGCGTCAAGCCGCTCGAACAGCAGGCGATCGACCAGCAGATGCCTGCCGCTCAGACCGACCTTGACTGGCTGAGCGACCCTGATTGGCTGAGCGCCTTGCCTGGCATGCGGCTATTCGCGCGTGACGGGCTGCCTCCCGTGCTGGCCAGTGATGATTCGACGGCGGACTTGCGCACCTCGCCGCTGGCGGGTGTCTGGCTCGCGGATGATCGTCTGCAGGTGGTACAGCAGTCCGCCGCGGGCATTCGCCTGCGCGGCAGTGCCATCGAGGTTCCCGCAGGACTTGAGCGCCGCCAGGCAAGCCTGGTGCTCAGTCGCGACCAGCTGTGGCTGCGTATTCCGTTCGAGGATGGCGATGGCCTGTGGCTGGCACGCCTGACGCTGTCGGCGTCGCACGCCACCGCAGGCGCGCTGGATGGCGATGCGGCAAGTCAGCCCCGGCACTCCGAGTGGCAGCAGCAGTGGTTGCCGGGCACGGCCAGACTGTCTTCGCAGCAGGGGCGTCTGCTGGTCACCGCTGACCGCGATGGCTTCACCCAGTGGCAACTGAGCGAGGCCTCCAGCGGGACCGGGCCGCTGGCACGCAAGCTGGCACATCACGCTGTGAGCTCTTCTGCCTCCGCGTCATCGCCGGCGATCACCGCGCTCAGCGTCCTGCGTGGCGGCAGAAGCCTGATCGTCGGGGACGCGGCAGGCGGCCTGACCCATTACCTGTTGCCGGCGCACGCGCAGCCGCTGGTCAAGGCCGGCGTCTTTGACAGTGGCCTGTCGGCGCCGGTGGTGACGATGGCTGCCGCCCATCACAGCCTCGGCTTTGCCGCGCTGGACGCCAACGGCCGCCTTGGCCTCTATCTGGCCACCAGCGAGCGTCGCCGTCAGGTGCTGGACTGGCTGGATGCCTCCCGGGTCGCGACAGGCGTGGCGCTGGAGTTCGACAATGATGACCACCGCTTGCTGGCATCGGCGGTCCGGGAGGCAAGGTTGCCCGGTCAGCTCGCTCAGGACGCGCCGCTGGGGGCGCTCGGCAAGGCCTATGCCGGGCTTGCGATACATGACCCGCATCAGGCCGTCGGGCTCGACGCCATCTTTGGCAAGGTCTGGTATGAGGGACGCGCTGCGCCGGAGTGGATCTGGCAGCTGGAGAGCACCGGCACCCACGAACCCCGTCTGTCGCTGGTGCCCATCATGTGGGGCACGCTCAAGGCGGCGCTGGCCGGGCTGCTGTTTGCCGTGCCGTTGGGGCTCGGCTGTGCCATCCATGTCGCCTGCTTCATGGCGCCGCGCCAGCGTTCCCGCATCAAGCCGCTGCTGGAGATGATGGAGGCACTGCCGACCGTGGTGATCGGCTTCATCGCCGCTCTGGTGGTCGCGCCCTTTGTCGAGCGTGAGCTGATGGCGGTGTTGCTGGGACTGGTCCTGATTCCGCTGGGCACCATGGCGGCCGGCTTCCTGTGGACCCTGGCGCCGCGCGCATGGCGCAACCTGCTGCCGGAAAACATGGCGGCCTTCGGGCTGTTGCCACTGCTGTTCGTGCTGCTGTGGCTGGATGTGACCATCGCCGGCCAGGTCGAGCAGTGGTGGTTCGACGGCGACCTCCGTCAATGGCTGTTCAGCCACTACGGCATCGATTATGCCCAGCGCAATACCCTGGTGACCGGCATGGCGTTGGGGCTGGCGGTGATGCCGACCCTGTTCACGCTCAGCGAGGATGCCCTCTCGTCGGTGCCGCGTGGCCTGGCCGCCGGCTCTGCGGCGCTGGGCGCGACGCCATGGCAGAGCCTGCGCCGCGTCATCCTGCCAGCCGCTGCGGTCGGGCTGTTCTCGGCGATGATGATCGGCATGGGGCGCGCTGTCGGTGAGACGATGATCGTGCTGATGGTGGCCGGCAATACGCCGCTGGTGGATGCCAGCCTGTTCGAGGGCCTGCGCTCACTGGCCGCGACCCTGGCCATCGAGCTGCCGGAGGCCGAGGTCGGCAGCAGTCACTACCGCTTGCTGTTCCTCGCTGCCCTGGCATTGTTCGTCTTCACCTTCGTGGTCAATACGCTGGCGGAAGTGCTGCGACAGCGCTTCACGCCGCCCAATCAGGGGAGCTGGGGATGAGACGCCCTGACACGAATCGCGCCAGCTCCTCACTGCTGCGCCCACGTGAGCCGCTGGTCGGACGCCTTCAGCGATACTGGCGTGATGGCGGCCCGTGGGGCTGGCTGAACGCCATGGCGGTCAGTGTCTCGCTGGTGCTGGTGCTGGGCCTGCTCAGCCTGCTGGTGGTGGGCTCCTTCAGTCACTTCTGGCCCTCCCGGCTGGTCGAGGTGGAGCTGACGGCGCAGCCGGGGGAAAGTCCCACGGCCCTGACCACCACGCGCGGAGAGCCGGCGGCCGACAATCGCCATCTGCTCGGCGAGCTGATGCACGAGGAGATGCGCCGTGTCGCCTCGGGCGAGGGGGACGACGCTCGCCAGCAATGGTGGTTGCTGCAGACATCCTCGCGTGACGGGGCCGCGGCCAGCTGGCAGTGGCTGCCGGAGACGCTGCTCGACAGGATGACCTTCCCCCGCCAGGCGCTGATGCTGGAAATGCGCGACGGCCGTACTCTCTACGGCATGCCACGGGCGCTGAGTGACCCGATGACAGGGGAGATGGACCACACGCCCGATGTTGGCGACGGGCCTGCCCGGCCCTTGGCCGAAGACACCGAGCCACTGTTTGCCCGCCTGAAGATGATCGAGAGCGAGCGCCGCCAGCTGCAGGCGCTGCGCCTGGACAGTGAAGCCTTGAGCAGTCGCTATCAGGCGCTGCAGCAGTCTCTGGCATCCCGGCGCAGGGCCACTGCCGACGGTGACGCGACGCGGACTCAAGAGGACGCTGAGCTCGAGCGGGAGATACAGGAGGAGTTGGAAGAGGTGCGCAGCGCCTTCATCGAGCGTGAAGGTCAGCTGAGTGCCCTGCGTGATGCCCTGGCGGGCGGACAGTTGCTGCTGGGCGGCAATGGCGGCTACGAAGGCCGCATCGCGCTCGATGATATCCGCAATGCCTGGCAGCCCAATGCGATGGGCTTCAGCGGCCGGCTGATGATGACGTTCCAGCGTTTTCGCGACTTCGTGGCCGGTGCCTCCACCGAGGGCTTCGGTGGCGTCTGGCCCGCCATCTTCGGCACCGTGCTGATGGTGGTGCTGATGTCGATCATGGTGATGCCCTTCGGCGTGATGGCGGCGCTCTATCTGCACGAGGTGGCCCATCAGGGGCGCCTGACGCGCCTGACGCGCATCGCGCTGCGCAATCTGGCCGGGGTACCCTCCATCGTCTACGGCGTGTTCGGTCTCGGCTTCTTCGTCTATGGACTGGGGGCCGGGATCGATGAGCTGTTCTATTCCGAGCGGCTGCCGACGCCGACCTTCGGGACCGGCGGCATTCTGTGGGCCTCGCTGACGCTGGCTCTGCTGACCTTGCCGGTGGTGATCGTCGCCACGGAAGAGGGGCTGGCGCGCGTGCCGCGTCGTCTGCGCGAAGGCGCGCTGGCGCTGGGAGCGACCCGCCTGGAAACGCTCAAGCGCGTGGTGATTCCGGCCGCCTCGCCGGCGCTGATGACGGGGCTGATTCTTGCCGTGGCGCGTGCGGCGGGTGAAGTCGCGCCGCTGATGCTGGTCGGGGTGGTCAAGCTGGCCCCGGACCTGCCGCTGGATGACAGCTTCCCGTGGCTGCATCTGGACCGGAAATTCATGCATCTGGGGCATCAGGTCTATGATCTGGCCTTCCAGAGCAGCGACGCCTTCAGCAGTCGGCCGCTGGTCTATGCGACCGCGCTGGTGCTGGTAGTCGTGATTCTATGCCTCAATCTGAGTGCCATTCGCCTGCGTCACATGCTGGCACAACGTTACAAGGGAGCCACCGAATGAGGCGTGACTCTGAACAGCCCAAGCCCCAGTTGTTTCTTCAGGAGACGCCTGCGCGGCCAGCTGAGGACATCTGCCTGGAAACCCGCCACCTGAGCCTCGATTATCAGGCGCGTGTCGGCAAGGAGAACCAGACGCGACGCGCACTGGAGGATGTCAGCCTGCAGATCGCACGCAAGCGCGTGACGGCCTTCATCGGCCCTTCCGGCTGCGGCAAGTCGAGCCTGTTGCGTACCTTCAATCGCATGACCGATCTCGACGAACAGTCACGTCTTTCCGGCAAGGTATTGCTCGAGGGCGAGGACATCCATGCGCGCGGCGTGGACGTGCCGATGCTGCGCCGCCGGATCGGCATGGTCTTCCAGACACCCAACCCCTTTCCGATGTCGGTCTACGAGAACGTGGCCTTCGGGCTGCGGCTGGTCGGCGAGAATGACAAGCGCCACCTCGATGACAAGGTCGAATCCTGTCTGCGCTCCGCGGCACTCTGGGAAGAGGTGAAGGATCGCCTGCACGACAGCGCGCTGGGGCTCTCGGGTGGCCAGCAACAGCGGCTGGTGATCGCGCGGACACTGGCGGTCGAGCCGGAGGTGCTGCTGCTGGATGAGCCGGCCTCGGCGCTGGACCCCATCTCGACGCTCAAGATCGAGGAGCTGATCCGTTCGCTGCGCTCACGCCTGACGCTGATCATCGTCACGCACAACATGCAGCAGGCCGCGCGGGTCTCGGACGATACCGCCTTCCTGCATGAGGGCCGCCTGGTGGAATTCGCCCCGACCGATCAGCTGTTCACCAACCCGCGCCGCCGCCAGACCGAAGACTACATCACGGGGCGTTTCGGTTAGCGCGCTCATGCGCGAACGTGCAGCCAGGTAGCCTTTTCGCCCTGATATTGCTGACGATGTAGGCCAGATAGCGCCTTTGAGTGATGGGTGAAACATAACTGCAATCAAGTGTCGGCATGCTGAGGGGGAGCCCGCTGTGTCAGTCAGCAGTGGGCCATACTTGTCACGTCATTCATGTCACGCCCCCTGACTCGGTGGGCGACTTTCCGGGAGAGGGAAATGGATATCACCAGCGATTCGCACGGCAAGCATATCTCAGAGCAGTTCAATCACGAGCTGGATGCACTGAAGACACACCTGCTGGCCATGGGCGGACTGGTAGAGAAGCAGCTGCAGGATGCCGTCACGGCATTGCTGGAAGGCGACAGTGAGACCGCCACACGGGTGCGCGACAACGACAAGGCTGTCAACGACATGCAGCTCAAGATCGATGACGAGTGCACCCGGGTGCTGGCCCGCCGTCAGCCGGCGGCCTCCGACCTGCGTCTGGTGCTGGCCGTCATCCGCGCCACCTCCGATCTCGAGCGTATCGGTGATGAATCGAGCAAGATCGCACGCAACGCCATCTCGCTGGTCGAGAACGGCCAGAGCCCGCGCGGCATGGTCGAGGTGCGACACCTCAGCCAGCACGTGCGCAGCATGGTGCGTGACTCCCTGACGGCCTTTGCGCGCTTCGATACCGACCTTGCCCTCAAGGTACTGCGTGAAGATGCCTCGGTGGATCTGGAATATCAAAGTGCCATGCGCTCGCTGATGACCTTCATGATGGAAGACGCGCGCCAGATCACGCCGGTGCTCAATGTGATGTGGATTCTGCGTGCGCTGGAGCGTATCGGTGACCACGCCGACAACCTGGCCGAGTACGTCATCTTCCTGGTCAAGGGCGTGGACGTGCGTCATACCGACACCCATGACCTGAAGCCGCAGGACCTGGACAAGAAGTGAGCTGAACTCCCGGGTGTGACGCAACGCCCGCAGACTTCTGCACGATGCTTCGCCCCGCACCTGCCCATCGGCAGGCCGCGGGGCGATTGCGTCATGGGAGCGCGAGCAGTCTCATGCGGCCGACAGCTGCGCTGCGCAGGCGGGAGTGCTAGGGTGTGGCTCCGGTCAGTCTGCTGGCTGGCCGGTTCTTTTGAGATGACGAGGACGTCGCATGATTGATGCCGTATCGGCGCTGGTCCGCGGGACCCGTATGGTCTATACCCCGGGGCTGCGCCGCTTCGTATTCGTACCGCTGGCGATCAACCTGGTGCTCTACAGCATCACGCTGTGGGTGTTGTTCAACCAGTTCGGTGGCTGGATCGATTACTGGATGCTCAAGGTGCCGGCCTGGCTGGACTGGCTCAGCTGGTTGATCTGGCCGCTGCTGGTGGTGAGTCTGTTGCTGGTGGTGTTCTTCACCTTCAGCCTGGTGACCAACCTGATCGCCGCGCCCTTCTACGGCATTCTGGCCGAGAAGGTCGAGCATCGCCTGGATGGCACACTGATTGACGATGACCGTGGGCTGGTGAAGATCGGCGTCGACTCGCTGGGACGTGAAATGGCCAAGCTGGGCTATTTCATCCCGCGCATGATCGCGCTGTTCATCATCGGTTTCATCCCGGGTCTGAACCTGCTCTCGCCGCTGTTGTGGGGGCTGTTCTCGGCCTGGAGCATGTCGATCCAGTACCTCGACTACCCGATGGACAACCATCAGGTCAGCTTCGGTGACATGAAGCAGCGCCTCAAGGCGCGCTGGTGGCCCTCACTGACCTTCGGCGCCGCGGTGTTCGTCATGACGCTGGTGCCGCTGGCCAATCTGCTGTTCATACCGGGCGCTGTCGCCGGGGCGGTACTGATGTGGCAGAGCCACTACCGTCAGTTGCCGGCGCCGCGTCGTTGAGACAGCCTGTCGCAGCTGGTTCATCGCTGTACTGGTTCATCGCTGTACTGGCTTGTCGTTGAGGTAGCCGCAGCGTCGTCTGGCGGACCAAAAGAAACGCCCCGCAGTCGCCTCCTTTCGAGGTGGCTGCGGGGCGTTCTGCGTTGGGCTGGCCTCCGGCTCAGCACATCACGGAGTCAGCACATCACTGGGCTAGCGCACTGCTGGTCCGGGGAGCGCTCGCCTGACAAGCGCGCTCGTCGGGGAAGTGACAGCGGAAGCGCGCACCCTCGCCGGGGTGGCTGTCGATCTCCAGATGGCCCTGATGGCGAATCAGCACATGCTTGACGATGGCAAGCCCCAGACCGGTGCCTCCCGTGGCGGTGCTGCGGCCCTTGTCGATGCGGTAGAAGCGCTCGGTCAGACGCGGCAGGTGGACCGGGTCGATGCCATCCCCGTCATCTTCCACCTCGACCAGCAGGCCCTGGTCATCCGCCTTCCAGCGCAGGGTGATATGGCAGTCTTCGGGAGTGTAGCGCACCGCATTGAAGACCAGATTCGAGATCGCGCTGCGCAGTTCCTGCTCCTCACCGCGTAGTGACAGGCTGGCATCGGCCTCGATGGAGAAGGTGTGGCGTCCCTGGGACAGGCCTTCGGCGTCGTCGCGGATATGGCCGAGCAGGGCACTCATGTCGATGCAGCGGCCGTTGTCGGACAGCTCGTCGGTTTCCAGGCGTGACAGGGTCAGCAGGTCCTCGACCAGGTGCTGCATGCGGTCGGTCTGGCTCTTCATCTGGCCCAGCCCACGCTGCCAGCGCGGTGGCAGGTCATCGGCGTAATCGGAGTAGGTCTCGAGATAGCCGGCCAGTACCGTCAGCGGCGTGCGCAGTTCATGGGAGACATTGGCCACGAAGTCGCGGCGCATCTCTTCCAGGCGATAGAGGCGGGTGACGTCACGCAGCATGACCAGACGTTCGTTGTCACCGAACAGGGTGATGGAAATCTGCAGCGTCAGGTTGTCAGACAGCGGCGACTGCAGCGTCAGCGGCTCGCGGTAGGCCAGCCGATTGAAGTAGTCGATGAAGGCGGGGTCACGCAGATAGTTGGTGATGTGCTGGCCGCGGTCGTGGCTGGCCTTGAGACCGACCAGCTGCTCGGCAGCGCTGTTCCACCATTCCATGTCACCGTGGTTGTCCAGCATCACCAGGCCGTCGCGCATGGCCTCGGAGGATTCCTGGATACGGTTGAGGATGCTGCGCAGTCGCTCCTGAGTCTGACGCTGGCCCTTCTGATAGCGGTAGAGACGATCGAGCAGGTCTCCCCACACACCATCGCCGGGCGGTGGCTCTTCATGGGGATTGGTGATCAGCCAGGTATAGAGGCTCTTCAAGTGCTTGAGATGGACGAACAGATACAGCGCCAGACCCAGCGCCAGGCCCCAGCCCAGATGGCCCAGCAGGCCACCGATCAGGCCGAAGCCACCGGCAAGGTAGCCGAGGCGCCATAGCTCGTTGGTCCAATAGCGCATGAATCCCTCAGGCCTGAGCGCTGAAGCGGTAACCGGTGCCACGGACGGTCTGGATCAGATGCTGATGGCCTGTGCCCAGCGCCTTGCGCAGGCGGCGGATGTGCACGTCCACGGTGCGCTCCTCGACATAGACGTTACCCCCCCATACCTGGTCGAGTAGCTGGCTGCGGGTGTAGGCACGCTCCTGATGCGTCATGAAGAACTGCAGCAGGCGATATTCGGTCGGGCCGACATCCAGTGAGTTGCCGTGGGCGGTGACGCGGTGGCTGGCCGGGTCGAGCATCAAGCCTTCGACTTCCACTGCCTCCTCGACCCCCTTGGGGGTGGTGCGACGCAGCACGGCCTTGAGACGGGCGACCAGCTCGCGTGGCGAGAAGGGCTTGGTGATGTAGTCGTCGGCACCGGCTTCCAGGCCTTGAATCTTGTTGTCTTCCTCGCCCTTGGCGGTCAACAGGATGATCGGCAGTTCCGAGGTGGTCTCGTCTCGCTTGAGACGCCGCGCGAGCTCCAGGCCACTGGTGCCCGGCATCATCCAGTCCAGCAACAGCAGATCGGGCTTTTCATCGACGACGATGGCGTGGGCGTCCTGGGCATTGTCTGCCTCCAGCACGCGGTAATCCGCCATTTCGAGGGCGACGGCGATCATCTCGCGAATCGAGGATTCATCGTCGACAATCAGTACGGTCTTGGAGCTCATCGCTAGATCCCATGCAGCAGTCGGCGCACGCGCCAGAATGACAAGTCGATGACGATTACAACCCGCTTATATGACAACCAGATGACAACTGCCAGCATGGCAGCTTGCACGCAAGCCTGCCAGCCGCCTTGGAGGCGCGGCAGGCAGGCATGAATCGTGGGCTGGGGAGCAACCGGGGGCAGGGATAGCTTTAAATTAAATAATGCGAATATTTATGCAGGAGTCAGCTCATCGGCCAGGTCGCCAGGGCGATACCGGCGAAGATCAGCAGCCCCGTCCAATGATTGTTGAGGAACGCCTGGAAGCAGGGCGCACGCTCACGCTCACGGATCAGACGTTGCTGCCAGACGAAGGTGACGGCGGCGGCAGCCAGCCCCAGCCAGTAGAAGATGCCCAGCGCCAGCTGCAGGCCGATGCCGATCAACACCACCAGCATGCCCAGCTGCAACAGGCCGATCATCAGCTTGTCGGCACGCCCGAACAGCACGGCGGTGGACTTGATGCCCACCTTGAGGTCGTCGTTGCGATCGACCATCGCATAGGCGGTGTCGTAGGCCACCGTCCACATCAGGTTGGCCGCGAACAGCCACCAGCCGTAGGTCGGCACCTCCTCCAGCGTCGCGGCGAAGGCCATCGGAATCGCCCAGCCGAAGGCGGCGCCCAGCACTACCTGGGGCAGATGATGGAAGCGCTTCATGAATGGGTAGCTGGCTGCCAACAGCACGGCGACGATCGACAGCAGCACCGTGGTCAGGTTGGTGAAGCACACCAGCACGAAGGCGGCCGCGACCAGCCCCCCGAACAGTGTCAGCGCCTCGCGCTCCGAGATGCGGCCCGAGGTCAGCGGTCGGTCACGCGTGCGCTCGACATGCTTGTCCCAATGCCGATCGGCGTAGTCGTTGATCACGCAGCCGGCGGCGCGCATCAGGTAGACCCCGGCGATGAAGATCAGCAGGGTCGTGCGCTCGGGGATGCCATCTGCCGCCAGCCACAGTGCCCATAGGGTCGGCCACATCAGCAGCCAGGTGCCGATGGGGCGGTCCAGCCGTGTCAGGGCGAGGTAGTCGGCCAGTCTGGAAGGACGCGAAGCGGCGGAAGTGGATGACGCGGTCATCGGGGCTCCTGGGCGGGTGGTAGTGGGCAAGGGAAGAGAGGGAAACGAGGCCAGTCGGCCGCACGGCTCAGGCCAGTTGCAGCGCGTGCTGGAAGGCTGGCGTGAAGCCCTCCTGCACCAGCACCTTGAAGCGACCATGCGAGAACATCGAGCGGCGCATCCACAGGCTGGTGGTGCGGGCCAGCGGCCTGGAGCTCGAAAGCACCAGCGGGGCGCGGCTGATATCGATGGCGCTGCGTATCAGGTCGGGCTGGCGAAACAGCCAATGGCCCAGCGAGCGCTCGCCCAGCGTCGAGAGGCGATGACCGTGGGCCAGGTCCAGCGCCGCCAGCGAGCGTGCGATCACCCATGGCGTATCGCCATGACAGAGCGCCACTTCGCGTCGCCAGACATGCCGGCGTGGGCCGATGCCCAGCAGGCGTGCTTCATCAAGCCGCGCGGGGCCGGTGTCCTGAAGCAGCAGGCGCACGCGCAGGCCCTGGATGGGCTGACCTGCGCGTTCATCCTGCTGCTGCATGGCGCTGGCAAGGCGCTGTGTCAGCGAGTCCGTCGAGGAGAGCCACGCCCACCAGCCGGCCGGCATGACACCCTGCAGCGCGGCAGCCGGCTGCCAATGACGGCGCACCGCCGCCGAAGCCGTGGGTACGGCGCGCGTGGGCGAAGGCCAGCGAAGCACAGGTTGGTACGGGTTCTCGGCTGACGAATGAGGTGCCTCACAGGTGGAGGTCTGTGGCGTGAGCGCTGCGCGATGAGGCTCGCCTGCTGGGCATCGGACCACGGTGAATTCCCTGTCAGGATGACGAAATGGCGAGTCTAGCATGGCCGAGCGGCAAGGCCTCCCGCTCAGGCATGCCTGCACTGCAGGCGGGCTGGTATGCTGGGCGCATTCATCGGCGTTCATGACGGACGCTGCTGGCGCTCTTTCATCAGCGCTTCCCTCGGATCGATCTCAGGAGATGGTGCCATGCGCGACCCTCGCACCCTTGTCATCATTGGTACCGGCATGGCGGGCATTGGTCTGGCGCGCGCGCTGCGTGCGCGTGACAAGGATAGCCGGCTGATCCTCATCAGCCAGGACAGTGGCCACGATTATGCCAAGCCGATGCTGTCCACCGCCTTCGCCAAGAAGATGTCGGCCACCGACCTGTCGCGTCAGGCGCCGGTGGCGCTGGCAGACGAGCTGAATGCCGAGCTGCGTACCCATCAACGCGTCACTGCCATCGACGGTGATGCCCGCCAGCTATGGCTGGGCGAGGAGTGTCTGGCCTATGACGAGCTGGTGCTGGCACTCGGCGCGGCGCCGCGTCGTCCCTTCCCCGTCGCCGCGGAAGTGGCCTCACGCGTGCAGAGCATCAATGACCTCGATGACTATGCGGCCTTCTGCGCGACGCTGGCGAGGGCCCGCGAGCGCGGAGAAGACGGGCATGTGGTGATTGTCGGTGCCGGACTGGTCGGCTGTGAATACGCCAATGATCTGACGGCGGCCGGCCACCGCGTCACCTTGGTCGCGCCGGAGGAAACTCCGCTGGATGGATTGCTGCCGCAAGCACTGGGGCAGCGTCTGGGTGCGGCGCTGGATGGGCTCGGTGTGACGCGTCGCCAGGGCGAGATGGTCGAGACCATCGCCGCCAGCTCAGGCGAGGAGGCCGAGCGCCAGGCTGCGCCAGTCGAGGTGCGCCTGCAGAGCGGTCGTCGCCTGACGGGCTCCGTGGTTCTGCTGGCGACCGGCTTGGCGCCGCGCATTCGTCTGGCGCAGGCCGCGGGTCTGAGTGCCGGCGGCGATGGCATCCGTGTCGACCGCCACCTGGCCACCTCCCAGCCGTATATCTGGGCGCTGGGCGATTGCGTCAGTGTCGAGGGCGTCAATGCCATGTATGTCCAGCCGCTGCAGATGGCTGCGCGCACCTTGGCGGCCAACCTGTGTGGCGAGCCGAGCGTGCTCGACTGGAAGGCGTGGCCGGTGCTGGTCAAGACACCGGTCTTGCCGGTGGTGGCCTATCCGCCGCGTTCGGCCGTGGCGCGCTGGGAAATCAATGGTGACGGCGATGATCTCGAAGCGCGTGCACTGGATATGAACGAACGCTTGATTGGATATGCGTTGACAGGCGCCGCCGTTCGCAGGAAAGTCGAGCTAGCGCGGCAGGCGCCGCCGTTGCTAGGCTAGGCGATGCCATGATCGATGGTCGTAAATCCCTTGCTGCCAGCGCGGTCAGGCACGATAGTGAATGCTCCGTCAGACATGCTGCTCGGCGGGCGTGGTCTGACAGATTGCTGCCATCGACAGGTTTGATACGGCAAAGCTTGCCGAGAGCGGATTGCGTCGCCGCCATACGCCACCGCTAGCAAGTGCAAGAACAACAATGGAAACGGCGGCTTGGCCGCCCGTGCAGAATGCCAAACCAGGAGGGCTTTTCATGCGCAAGCCAGAACTCGCTGCGGCCATCGCCGAGCGTGCGGATCTATCCAAGGACAAGGCCAGTCAGGTACTGAACGTGATTCTCGACGAGATCACTCATACCGTGGCCAAAGGCAATGACGTCTCACTGATCGGTTTCGGTTCATTCACCGTGCGCCAGCGTGCGGCGCGTACCGGCAAGAATCCCCAGACAGGCAAGCCGCTGACCATCCCGGCCAGCAAGACCGTTGCCTTCAAACCCGGCAAGTCGTTGAAGGATGCAGTGACCAAGTAACCTCGGCGCATGCTTCAGCGCAGACCCGGGGTGACTGTCGCCATGGCTTTCAATCGTCGTCATCCAAAGCCCTGTCGGCTGTCATGCTGATGCCACCGGTTCCGCCCTGCGGGGCCGGTGGCATTTTCATATGGCCTGCGTGAACGATGCTTCGCGATTCAAGGAATGACACCATGAAGCTCAAGATATTGCTGTGGGTGCTGGGTCTGCTGCTCAAGCGGGCCTTCAAGCGTGACCCCGAATTTCGTGCCGAGCTGGAAAAGCGTCCGCTGGATTGGGGTGTCGCGACCGAAGACATGAGCATCGCGCGTCACTACCGCATGTCCCACGCGGGCGTCACCACGGGCAGTGGCCTGCCGGTGGATACCGAGCTTGAGCTGCGCTTCGCCGATAGCGACAGTGCGGTGGCCTTTCTGCTCAAGCCCTCGCCGCGTGCCTTCCTGCAAGGCCTGATGGACCAGCGCGTGCGACTGGTCGGCGATTCGGCTCAGCTCAACCGCTTGCAGTCATTGCTCAAGCGCATTCGCTGAATGTCCCTGTGCCGTGCCTGCATGAACGAAAGACGCCCCGCTGAGAGAATCAGCGGGGCGTCTTTTCGTCACGCGCCTTTCTTTTGTCACGAGCTTTTCTTTTGTCGCGAGCCTCTCTTGGGGGGCGTTACAGCAGCTGCCTGAGGCCCGGAATGCCTTCCAGCACCTGATCGACCACGCCATCGCCGGCTTCTTCGCGGGCATAGCTCAGCGTCTCTTCGGCCACGCCGCGCGCCTGGTCCATGTTCAGGTCCAGCCCCATCAGCTTCTGGCCCAGTTCCAGCGCGCCGCCACCGCTGCCGCCGGTGAAGGCGCTGACGGCGCCCATCAGGCCGCCCATGAGGCCACCGCCACCGGACTCGGCGGCTTCCTCGCCTGCGCTGCCGATCAGGCCTTCCGCCCCCGGAATGGCGCCCAGCAGTGAGGCGGCCGGGCCATCCGGCCCCTGCTCGCGCACGAACTTGAGAACCATGCCGACCGCCTGCTCGGCGATTTCCGGTGACAGCCCGAGGGAGTCGGTGACGCGTTCGATAAGAGGATGCATCGGTATTCTCCATGAAAGCCAATGAGGTCAGGAGTCTTCAGAGTGGCACGTCGCGGCGACTCGACGTTCGACGCGCCTGCCAACGCTTGCATGCGCCATGGCTATCGGACACGGCAGAACGGGGTGTTATGCTAGCGATATAAATCTAAAGTCTAATGCGCTGCCCGGCGCCCTGGTCACGGAACACTTCATGACACGCTCTCTCCTGGACTCCCTCATGCACTCTCTGCGTCGATTGTGGACGCTGGATGCCTTCAGCTATTCGCTACGCATGTTGATCGCGCTGGGTGGCGTGATGGCGGTGGGGTTCTGGCTTGACGAGATGGCGGTGGTGATTCCGCTGTTTCTGGGCGTGATCGCCTCGGGGCTGGCGGAAACCGATGATCACTGGCGCGGTCGACTGCGCGCTCTGGGCATGACGCTGGCCTGCTTCAGCATCGCTGCCGTCTCGGTGGAGCTGTTGTTCGGCATGCCGCTGCCCTTCGTGATCGGGCTGGCGCTGGCCACCTTCGCGATGCCGATGCTGGGCGCCATCGATGCCCGCTACGGCGCCATCGCGCGCGCTTCGTTGATTCTGGCCGTCTACACCATGATCAGCCTCGAGCAGCAGCATGGTGATGGTCAGATCGCGGTGCTGGAGCGCAGCCTGCCCGAATGGCTGCGGGAACCGGGGCTGGGCATCAATCTGGTCCAGCCGTTGCTGCTGGTGGTGGGGGCGTCCTGGTATGGCCTGCTCTCGGTCGTGTGGTGTGCGCTGTTCTCGCGCCAGCCACTCAAGCACAGCATGGCGACGCTCTACCGTGAGCTGGGGCGCTATCTGATTCTCAAGGCGCAGCTGTTCGAGCCGCTGCGCAATGTCGACCAGTCCGCCCGCCGCCTGGCGCTGGCCGAGCAGAACGGCCGCGTGGTGGTGGCGCTCAACCAGACCAAGGAGATGGTCTTCCGGCGCCTTGCCGGACGGCGCGATACCACCAAGCTCGACCGCTACCTGCGCCTCTACTTCATTGCCCAGGACCTCCACGAGCGCGCCAGCTCGAGCCATTATCCCTATGGCCAGCTCACCGACGCCTTCTTTCATCACGATATCCTGTTCCGCTGTCAGCGCCTGCTGGAGCAGCAGGGGCGCGCCTGTCGCGGGCTCGGCAAGGCGCTGTTGATGCGCCAGCCCTTCGATGCCAGTGACAGCCAGCAGGCGCTGGAAGACCTCAATGCCTCGCTCGTCTATCTCAAGCAACAGCAGCGGCCCGAGTGGCACCATCTGATGCAGGCGCTGGAAGCCCTCGCCAGCAACCTGCGCCTGATCGAAGGCCAGATCGCGCGCCTGAATGATCTCGAAGCCGTCAGCAATGAAAGCGACAACAGCCTGCTGGACCGCTCGCCCCACGGCACGCGCGACATGTTCGAGCGTATCCGCAGCCACCTGACACCGCGCTCGCCGATCTTCCGCCATGCGCTGCGTCTGACCGCGACGCTGGTGGCCGGCTATGGTGTGCTGCTGGCGGTGCACCCGACCCAGGGGTACTGGATTCTGCTGACCGGGCTGTTCGTGTGCCGTCCCAGCTATGGTGATACGCGCCGTACGCTGGCGCAGCGGATCCTGGGCACGCTGATCGGTCTGGTCGCCGGCTGGGCGCTGATCAGCCTCTTCCCGGCGCCCACGATCCAGGCCGGTATCGCCGTGGTCGCGGGGGTGCTGTTCTTCGCCACCCGTGGCTCGCGCTACACCCTGGCCACCGCCGCCATCACGCTGATGGTGCTGGCGTGCTTCAACCAGGTCGGCGATGGTTTCGATCTCATCTGGCCACGCCTGTTCGATACGCTGGTCGGTGGCCTGCTGGCCGGGCTGTCGGTGGTGCTGATCCTGCCTGACTGGCAGGGCCGCAAGCTCTATCGTCATGCCGGCGTCAGCCTCAAGACCAGCGGCCGCTATCTGGGCGAGGTGCTGTCCCAGTACCGCCATGGCAAGCGCGATGATCTGGCCTACCGTCTGGCGCGGCGCAATGCCCACAACGCCGACGCGGCCTTCTCCAATCTGCTGGCCACGGCCCGCAAGGAGCCCGGGCACTTCCGGCGCGATGTCGAGCCGGGCTTCGGCTTCCTGCTCCACGCGCACACCGTGCTCGGCTATCTCTCGGCGCTGGCAGCGCATCGCGGCGAACTGGAATCCACCGCCTCGGCCAGCAGCGGCATCGAGACGCTGCTGCGCCATGGCGAGCGCCTGAGTCAGCAGCTGACGGCGTTGGGGGAGCAATTGGAGTCGGGCGGTGAGATCGCCGTCACACTGGACAGCGAAGACGAGATAGCGGCGCTGGAAGCTGAGGTCGAGCAGGTCGAATCCACCACCGGACGCCTGGCGCTGTCGCAGCTGATTCTGGTGCTGCGGCTGTTGCAGCCGCTGGAAAGCGCCGGCACCCAGCTGATCAAGGCCAGCCGCGCCAGCTGAGTCGCTGGCGCGCGGCGGCTCAGACGGCGCCGTATTGCCCGGCCGCCTCGCCCAGCCAGCGGCGAATCAAGGGCTCCGCGGCCTGCGGGGCCTCGCTGAGGATGGCATCGGCCAGTGTGGTGGTCGGGGCGATCAGGTCACTGTCACGCTCTAGATCGGCGATCTTCATTCCCGCCAGCCCCGTCTGGCGCGTGCCCAGCACTTCGCCGGGTCCGCGTAGCTCCAGGTCCTTCTCGGCGATCTTGAAGCCATCCGTCGTCTCGCGCATCACTGCCAGGCGCTGCTTGGAGTGCTGCGACAGCGGTGGATGATAGAGCAGCACACAGAAGCTCTCGGTGCTGCCACGCCCGACTCGGCCACGCAGCTGGTGCAGCTGCGACAGGCCGAGACGCTCGGGATTGTCGATCACCATCAGGCTGGCATTCGGCACATCGACCCCGACCTCGATCACCGTGGTCGCCACCAGCAGGTCATGCTCGCCGTCCTTGAATGCCGCCATCACCTCGGCCTTCTCGGCCGCCTTCATGCGGCCATGGACCAGGCCGATGGACAGCTCCGGCAGCGCCTCGGTCAGCTCGTCACGCGTCACCTCGGCGGCCTGGCAGGTCATCACCTCGGATTCCTCGATCAGCGTACATACCCAATAGGCCTGACGGCCCTCGGAGCAGGCGGCGCGGATGCGCTCGACCACCTCGGGACGGCGCGGGTCGGCTACCGCGACGGTCTGCACCGGGGTGCGTCCCGGCGGCAGCTCGTCGATCACCGACAGGTCGAGGTCGGCGTAGGCGCTCATCGCCAGGGTGCGTGGAATCGGCGTCGCGGTCATGATCAGCTGGTGCGGCGTCAGACCACCGGCTTCCCCCTTTGCCCGCAAAGCGAGACGTTGATGCACGCCGAAGCGGTGCTGCTCGTCGACGATCGCCAGCCCCAGGCGCTGGAAGGTCACGTCGGCCTGAAACAGTGCATGCGTGCCGACCACCATGCGGGCCCGGCCATCGGCGATGGCGGCCTTGGCATCCAGCCGCGCCTTGCCCTTGAGCTTGCCGGCCAGCCACGCTACCTCGATGCCCAATGGCTCCAGCCATTCGCGGAAGTTGCGATAATGCTGTTCGGCGAGAATCTCGGTGGGCGCCATCAAGGCCGCCTGACAGCCGCCGCCGATCGCGATCAGCGCCGCCAGCGCGGCGACCACCGTCTTGCCCGAACCCACATCGCCCTGCACCAGACGCAGCATCGGCACTTCGCGCGCCAGGTCGCGGCGCACGTCTTCCAGCACACGATGCTGGGCGCCGGTCAGCGAGAAGGGCAGCTGGGTGAGAAAGCGCGTGCTGAGGCCGCCACTGGCGCTCAGCGAGGGCGCGCCATCCTGCTGGATACGCGCGCGCACCTGACGCAGGCTCAGCTGGTGGGCGAGCAATTCTTCCTGGGCGAGGCGGCGCTGACTCGGGTGCACGCCGTCACTCATCTGATCGACGGGCGCATCCGGCGGCGGCTCGTGCAGAAAGCGCAGACACTCGATCACGCCGGGCAGGCGAAAGCGCGTGCGCAGCGCCTCGGGGATCAGGTCCGGCAGCTCGTGGGGCGTCTCCTCGAGCTGCTTGAGCGCCTGGGCGATCAGGGCACGCAGGCGCGCCTGGTTGAGGCCTTCGGTGGCCGGATAGATGGGCGTGAGGTGGTCTTCCACCGGTGCGGTGCCCTGGCCAAGCAGGCGGTATTCCGGATGGTAGATCTCGAGACCGGTGGCCCCGGCGCGTGCTTCGCCGAAGCAGCGCACGCTATGGCCACGCTGGAATTGCTGCTGCTGGGCTGGGGAGAAGTGGAAGAAGCGCAGACTGAGAATGCCGCTGCCATCGCGCAGACGCACCAGCAGGCTGCGGCGGCGGCCCTTGACGATGTCACAGGCCGTCACCTCGCCTTCCACCACCGCCTCCATGCCGCTCTTGAGCGTGCCGATGGGCGTGACGCGGGTCCGGTCCTGATAGCGCAGCGGTAGATGGAACAGCAGGTCTGCGACGCGCTCCAGCCCCAGGCGCGACAGCTTCTCGCTCAGCGCAGGGCCGACGCCGCTCAGGCTGTCCAGCGGTTGGGCCAGCGCGCCGGTGGCGAAGACACCGGCGCTGGCGGGCCCGGCAGATGAGGCTTCCGTGCCCGCCCTGCTCATGCCGGTTCGTGGCTCTGGGAAGCGGAGCCCTGCATGCCGTTCTCATTGCTCTGGCGGGCACGATTGGAGCACTCGGCGATCGCCTGGCTGATCACGTCGATGGCCTTGGGGCGCGGGAAGCTGGCACGCCATGCCAGGGCCACGCTGCGGCTGGGCGCCGGGCCCTTGAAGGGGCGCGTCTCGAGCACGCCGCTCTCGTAATGACCGGTCCCGGTGGCCGAGTAGGGCAGCACGGTGATACCGAGGCCGGAAGCGACCATGTGGCGGATGGTTTCCAGCGAGCCGCCTTCGGCGATCAGCGTATTCTCGGGGTTGTTGATCTGATTGCCGATGGCCGGGCAGGCCTCGAGAATCTGATCACGGAAGCAGTGGCCCTCGCCAAGCATCAGCAGACGCTCGTTGATCAACTGCTCCTTGGCGATGCTGTCCTGCTCGAGCAGGGGGTGGCCGGCCGGCAACAGGACTTCGAAGGGCTCTTCGTAGAGGATCTTCGTCAGTACGTCGGTCTCGGTGAACGGCAGTGCGACGATGATCACGTCCAGCTCGCCATTGCGCAGCTTGCGACGCAGATCGCCGGTCATGCCTTCCTCGATGTAGAGCGGCATCTTCGGCGCACGCCGCGTCAGTTCCGGCACCAGGTGCGGGAAAAGATACGGTCCGATGGTATAGATGGCGCCGATGCGCAGCGGGCTGGAGAGCTGATCCTTGCCGGAATTGGCCAGTTCCTTGATCACGCTGGACTGCTCCAGCACGCGCTGGGCCTGCTGAACGATCTTCTCGCCGAGCGGTGTGACCTGTACGGTGGACTTGGAACGCTCGAACAGTGCGACTCCCAGCTCTTCCTCAAGCTTCTTGACGGCCACCGACAGGGTGGGCTGCGAGACGAAGCAGCGCTCTGCGGCGCGTCCGAAATGACGCTCCTGGGCCAAGGTTACGATGTAGCGGAGTTCTGTTAGAGTCATGATTCCTGCCCGGAACTGGCATCCTGGGATGCGGTGGGTACCGATTCGTTTTACCAAGGAGCACGGCAAAGGTGAAGAAGACGAGTCTCATCCTCGGTTGTGGCGACGTTGGCAGCGCGCTGGCACGCGAACTGCTCAAGGCCGGTCAGCACGTCATTGGTGTCAGGCGCGATGTGTCCAGGCTCGCGGATCTCGGCATCGAGACGCTGGCGTTGGACATCACTGCCGAAGGTGCACTGGCCAGCTTGCCAGATGCCGACACGGTGGTACATGTGCTGAGCGCCGACCGTTTCGACGAAGAGGCCTATCGCGCCGCATACGTCGACGGCATTCGGGCGCTGGTGACGGAGCTCGAGTCGCGCGCCAATCCGCCGACCCGCGTGCTGTTCGTGTCCTCGACCTCCGTCTACGCCCAGAAGGATGGCGAGGAAGTCGACGAGCAGTCGCCCACCGATGCCACCAGCTTCTCGGGCCAGTTGATGCGTGAAGGCGAGCAGGCGCTGCTCGACTCCTCGCTCAACGGCACCGTGGTGCGCTTTTCCGGCATCTACGGGCCGGGCCGCGACATGCTGATCCGCCAGGCGCGTGATGGTCGCATCGCCGCCAGCAACCCGCCACTCTACTCCAACCGCATCCATCGTGACGACTGCGCGGGCGTGCTGGCGCACCTGATCGCGCTGAGCCTCGAGGGCAAGCCGGTCGAGCCGATCTATCTGGCCACCGACTGCGATGGCGCACCGCTGCACGAAGTGATGGCCTGGTTGGCGCGTCAGCTCAAGGTCGAGTCCACCGAGGTGATCCAGTCACCGCTGCGACGTCGTTCCAGCAAACGCTGTGGCAACGCCCTGTTGCTCGAGAGCGGTTACACCTTCCGTTACCCGACCTTCCGCGAAGGCTATGCCGAAGTGCTCAAGGAGCACGGCGTGACGGTGCCGAAGGGCGAATTGTCGGGCCGCTGATCTTTCACTTGTCCACATGCGGTTGCGCGTCGAGCCGCCAGACCGGGTGTGGACAAGTTGCTCGCCGAGACTGGCTGAGGAGCGGCCAGTTCTTGAGTGACGCAGTGCCCAGATGAAGCGCCAACTGACAGTGCCCGCCCCGGGATCCCGGGGCGGGCACTGTCGTCTCTGCGTCAGGCACTCCTTGCGGGTGACCTGCCATCGTCAGTGAGCGGGTGCTCAGTCACCGATGACCATCACGCCTTCGGCTTCGAAGGCCACGCCCTTGGGCAGCGCCTTGACGCCGACCGCGGCACGCGCCGGGAAGGGCGCGGTGAAGAACTCTTCCATCACCGCGTTGACGCGCGCGAAGTCGTCCAGATCGGTCAGGTAGAGGTTGAGCTTGACGATGTCGCCCAGGCTGCCGGCGGCTTCTTCGCACACGGCATTCAGGTTGGTGAAGACCTGACGCGCCTGCGCCTCGATACCGCCTTCGACGACTTCCATCGTCTGCGGGTCCAGCGGAATCTGGCCGGACAGATAGACGGTGTTGCCCGCCTTGATCGCTTGGGAATACGGACCGATGGCAGCAGGGGCCTTGTCGGTGTTGATGATCGCGCGATTGCTCATGACATGCTCCTTGTGACTGCGCTCAAGCCTTGCCGGTTGCGAGTGTTGTGCGGTGGCGGCCTTCAGCAGCGGGTTACGATTGTGGTTATAGGGGCTCGCCGTCCACGGCGAGTTCGGCCGCGGTCAAGGTCATGCACTGCCGTCGAGCTGACGTGCATGGCCTTGGCCGCGACACGGGTGTTCAAGAAGAACGTGTCCGATGGCTACTCTGCGGCAGCCTTGAAAACAAAAACCGCGCCGCCCGCCAGTGGCGGACGACGCGGCCAGTACGCTGGATCAGCTGAGGACGCGGGTGATTCGCTCCACGTGCAACAGGTTGCGCATGCGCTTGATGATACGCGCCAGATGAATGCGATCACGCACGGCCAGCGTCAGATTGACGATGGCCAGATGGGCGTCGCGTTCCTCGATGCCGATGCGCTCGATATTGGCTTCGGCATCGGTGACCAGCTCTGCCAGCTCGGCGATCAGGCCGCGCTGGGTCTGTGCCTCGATACGCAGCGCCACCGTGAAGTCGCCTTCGACCTGATCGGCCCAGGTCAGCGGGAAGACGCGTTCCGGATCGCTGGCCAGTTCGGTGATGTTGCTGCATTCCTGACGATGGACCACCAGGCCCTTGCCGGCCGACAGATGGCCCATGATCGGCTCGCCGGGCAGCGGGTGACAGCAGCGCGCGTAGCTGGTGACCATGCTGTTGCCACCGCTGACCTGCATCGGGCTGTTGCCGCTGTTCTCCGCCTGGACATTGCCGTCCTTGGCCGAGAACTTGGGCTGCTGTGCCGTGGCGCTGGTCGTGTCGCTAAGAAGGCTCTGGGCCACGCTGTAGGCGGCGCGGGTACCAAGCCCGATGGACTCGAGCAGATCATCACGCCCGCCTTCCAGCTCCAGCTCCGCGGCCAGCGTATCGAGACGCCTGGGCGGCAGTTGCTCGAGGGAAGCGTCCAGCCCGGCGAGTGCCTTGTTGAGCAGGCGCTGACCCAAGGTCACGGATTCGCTGCGCTGCTGATGCTTGAGGTAATGACGCACGGCAGAGCGCGCCTTGGCTGTGGTGACGAAGTTGAGCCACGCCAGATTGGGCTTGGCGCCCGGCGCGGTGATGACTTCGACGGTCTGGCCACTCTCCAGCGGCGAGGATAGCGGCGCCAGATGACGATCGATGCGGCAGGCGATACAGCTGTTGCCGACATCAGTGTGCACCGCATAGGCAAAATCGACCGCCGTCGCGCCGCGCGGCAATTCCATGATGTCGCCCTTGGGGGTGAACACATAGGTATCGTCGGGGAAGAGGTCGTTCTTGACGTGCTCGATGAACTCGAGCGAGTTGCCGGCATGGCGCTGCATCTCGAGCAGACCCCGCACCCATTCGCGGGCACGCGCATGGCTGCCGGCACCGATGGGGCGGTCGGTCTGGCCGGCCTTGTACAGCCAGTGCGCCGCGATGCCGTTGTTGGCCATCGCTTCCATCTCGCGGGTACGGATCTGTACCTCGATGGGCATGCCATTCATGCCGAACAGCGTGGTGTGCAGACTCTGGTAGCCGTTGGCCTTGGGGATCGCGATGTAATCCTTGAAGCGACCCGGCACCGGCTTGTAGAGATTGTGTACCACGCCGAGGATTCGATAGCAGCTGTCCACGTCATCGGTGATGATGCGGAAGCCGAACACGTCCATCAATTCATTGAAGGGCTTCTGCTGGTCACGCATCTTGCGATAGATGGACAGCAGATGCTTCTGACGACCGATCACCGAGCCGGGCAGCTGATCGCGCTCCAGCGCGTTCTGCAGACTGGCCTGGATCTCGCGCATCAGGGTACGGCGATTGCCACGCGCGGCGGTGACGGCACGCTTGATGCGTTCGGAACGCATCGGGTGCAGCGCCTGGAAGGAGAGGTCTTCCAGCTCGACGCGAATGGTGTTGATACCGAGACGGTTGGCGACGCGGGCGTAGATCTCGAGCGTCTCACGGGCGATGCGACGCTTCTTCTCGGGGCGCAGGGCGCCGAGGGTACGCATGTTGTGCAGACGGTCGGCGAGCTTGACGATGATGACGCGGATGTCCTGGGACATCGCCAGCACCATCTTCTGGAAGTTCTCGGCCTGGGCGACGGCCTTGTCCTCGAAGGTGATCTGGGTCAGCTTCGAGACGCCATCCACCAGCAGGGCGACGGGTTCGCCGAACTGGCCTGCCAGTGCCTCGAAGGTCACGCTGGTGTCTTCGATGACATCGTGCAGCATGGCGGCCATCAGGCTCTGATGGTCCATGTGCATGTTGGCGAGAATGTTCGCCACCGCCAGCGGGTGGGTCACATAGGGTTCACCGGAACGTCGGCGCTGGCCATCGTGGGCCTGCTCGGCGTAATAGAAGGCGCGCCTAACCTGACGGATCTCTTCCTCGGGAAGATAACCGCCCAGGCGGTCTGCCAGGTCATCGATCGTGAACATTCAGCGGCCTTGGCTCAGAGTGTTTCCGGGCCCGCACCCCGTGCTCCGGCCACGAGGGCGGGAGTGGCAGAGGTGCGGAAGCACACATGCAGTCGGCAGGCTGAGCGTAGGCTCAGTCTTCGATCTGCGGCATTACCGGCTTGCGCTGGATCGGAGCTTCGACCGGCTCGTTCAGGATGTCACGACCGACCAGACCTGCCGCCACTTCGCGCAGGGCGAGGACGGTGGGCTTGTCGTTTTCCCACGGCAGTTGGGCGTTGCGGCTGCCGCGTGACAGCTGACGTGCACGACGTGTGGCGATCATCACCAGCTGGAAGCGGTTGTCGACGTTCTCGAGGCAATCTTCTACGGTTACGCGAGCCATGGCGGTGCACCTATCAATAGCGGGATATTCGGGGTTCGCTGTCGGCGTGTAATCAGCGCAGAGTGCCGCGACCGCTAGGGGCCACTTACCCTGATCATCTGACAGTATCTCGCACACGACGCAAGCACAATGCCGCTGAGCCGGCCCGCCAGGGGCGAGACGGCTCAGCGGCCAATGATTCTGAAAGGGAATCGAGTCTACTCGACGCCGTCGTGACATGACAAGTCAGGCGCGATCAACTCCTTCGCCCGGCGCGTCTGTCGGCGGCGTACGCGACCACAGCGCGCATGATCAGGACGAAAGCCTGCAAATCCTGCCCGGTTGTCGGGCCAGCCTCGCGTCTGACTGAGCAGGCGGATTCCCGACGCCGTCATCAGTCGGCCAGCAGGGAATCGAGCAGTGCCGCGTGGCGATGCTGCACGCGTGGCAGACGCGCACGCTGGGCATTGACGAGTCCGCACAGCTCGTCGAGCGCCTGCTCAAAGTCATCATTGATGACAATCAGGTCGTATTCGTCGTAGTGGGACATCTCGCTGACCGCATCGCGCATGCGACGCGCGATCACGTCCTCGCCATCGGTACCGCGACCGGACAGGCGCTCGAGCAGCGCTTCACGCGACGGCGGCAGGATGAAGATGGAGACGGCTTCCGGCACCTGGGCACGCACTTGCTGGGCACCTTGCCAGTCGATCTCGAGGATGACGTCCTCGCCCTTGCTCAGGCGAGCTTCGACCGCCGGGCGCGAGGTGCCATAGAAGTTGTCGAAGACCTGGGCGTGCTCGAAGAAGTCGCCCTGCTCGATCATGGTCTTGAAGTGATCGACGTCCACGAAGTGATAGTTGACGGCGTCCTGCTCGCCCGGGCGCTGGCCGCGGGTGGTGTGCGAGACGGATACGCCGATACCGTCCATGCGCTCCAGCAGTGCCTTGACCAGGGTGGTCTTGCCGGCGCCGGACGGCGCGGAAATGATGTAGAGCGTGCCACGTGCGTTGCTGGCCGCCGAGGAAGATGCTGAAGAAGTCGAAGACATGGAAGTGATCCGCTTGCTGTCGCTGAATCGCGGCATTATCGCATAATCCACCCCGCTTGGGCTGCACGCGCGCATGACAGTCCCGCGATGCAATGTTGCAGCTCGGGCATCACAGTTGTCGTCGCGAAGTGGCTGGGTTGGCGTGGCGTTATCTGCAACAATGGTCGTATATTTCAGTTATCACTCAAGCGTCGGCCAGTTCTCGCGTCAGCCAGTTCTCGCGCCGGCCTGGGGTCTTGAAGGGACACGCGGTTTGCCACCGCCTCGCCATGCTGGCCTGAGCTTGCGCACTCCCGTGATTCCCGACGCGCCTTGCCAGACGCGTACATAAGTCGATAGAGCAGCGCCAGACGTGCCGCAGGCCTCCGCCAGAGAGGCCGCGCACGAGCGCATCACCCGTTACCTGTCCCGCGCGCCATTCATTCCCGCCTTCCGGCTGATGATGAATGGCGCGCGGTCTTTTGCCCTGTGTAGCGCCAGCCATGCGCGGGCAATGTCAGCCGTGACCTGCCCCTGACAGTGGCGCCATGGCTGAGTACGGCCACGGGTGATACCCCCCTTTTCAAGTTTCAGGAGACCCGGACATGTCTGCCTCCCCCGTTGCGCGCCATCCGCGCATCGCCGAACTGGCGCTGGCGCTCGGCGCCTTTGCCATCGGCACTACCGAATTCGTGATCATGGGCCTGATGCCCAACATCGCGGCGGATTTCAATGTGTCCTCGCAGCAGGTCGGCTACGCCATCAGTGCCTATGCGATGGGCGTGGTGGTCGGTGCGCCCCTGATCTCGGCGCTGGGCGCACGCCTGCCGCGTCGCGGGTTGCTGATCGGCCTGATGCTGCTGTTCGCGGTCAGCAACGTGGCCAGCCTGCTGGCACCGTCGCTGACCAGCTTTGCCGCGCTGCGCTTCATCGCCGGCCTGCCGCATGGTGTCTATCTGGGCGTTGCGGCCCTGGTGGCGGCGGATGCTGCCCCGGCCGGTGAGCGCGGGCGGGCCGTCGGTCGCGTGATGCTGGGCCTGACGGTGGCGATTCTGATCGGGGCGCCAGCGGCGACCTGGTTCGGCAGCCTGTTCGGTTGGCATTCCGCCTTCCTCGTCGTCGGCCTGCTGGCACTGGTCACGGCGCTGCTGGTGCGCGGCTTCGTGCCCTATCAGGCCGGCAATCAGGACGCGACCCCGCTGACCGAGCTGGCCGCTCTGATCAAGCCGCGGGTGCTCTATACCCTCGGCATCGCCTGCATCGGTTTCGGCGGCATGTTCAGCGTCTACAGCTATGCGGTGGAGACGCTCAATGTCCAGGCCGGGCTGTCCCAGAATCTGGTGCCGATGGTGCTGGCCGTCTTCGGGGTAGGCACCATCATCGGCAACCTGATCGGTAGCCGTGCCGCGGACATCGACCTGATGCGAACCATTCCTGCCGTGCTGATCTGGAGCGCGCTGGTGCAGGGCGGCTTCTACTTCGCCGCCGATGGTGTCTGGAGCGGCATCCTGTTCGTCGGGCTGGTCGGTACCGGTATCGGTCTGGCGCCGGCGCTGCAGATGCGCCTGATGGATGTGGCGGAAGACGCCCAGACCATGGCGGCGACGCTCAATCATGCGGCCTTCAACATCGCCAATGCGCTGGGCGCCTGGTGTGGTGGCATGGCCTTCGCCTATGGCCCGTCGCATTCCTCCATCGGCCTGGTCGGGGTGGCGATGGCCATCGCGGGCTTGATCGTCTTCCTGCTTGGTCAGCGTCATGAGCGCCGCGAGCTGCAGACGGCTTCTGCCTGATGTGGGCCTGAAGCGAGGTCGTGAGCGCGAGGCCAGGAAAGTGAGGCCAGGAAAGTGAGGCCAGGAAAGTGAGGCAAGACAGAGTCTCGTGAGCACAAGCCGCAACGAAAGAACGTCGCCCTTCGGGGCGGCGTTCTGCGTTTGCGTGGCGAAAAGTCTGTGGAAGGCAGTCTGTGCAGGGCTGTCTTGGTAGCGGCACCGGCACGTAAGCAACAGGGCACTGTCAGCGCTGTTGACGCGCACGCGTCGGCGACATGCCGAAGTAATCGCGGAAGCAGTGGCTGAAGTGGGTCGTGCTGACGAAGCCACAGGCTACGGTGACCTCAGTGATGCTGGCGCTGCCCTGTGTCAGCAGCTGGCGAGCCCGGGTAAGGCGCAGCTCCAGATAATGGCGCGAGGGCGTGGTATCCAGATGGCGGGTGAACAGGCGCTCTATCTGGCGGCGTGACAGCGTCACGCAGCGCGAGATCTCGCTCATGTTCAAAGGCTCCTCGAGGTTGTTGCTCATCAGCTCAAGGATGGTGCGAAGTGCCTCCGGGTGCTGGCTGTCCGGCGCGGGCAGCGTCTGGTCCGGGTGCCAGGGGCTGGGCGTCGCGGGGCGCTCGCAGGCGAGGATTTCCTCGACACTGCGCGCCAGGTCATCGCCGTGACGCTGGCGCATGGCTTCCAGCATCATGTTCAGCGCGCTGCCGGCATTGGTGCAGCTGAAGCGCGCCGCTTCCACCACCAGCGGGGCACGCGACAGCTCCAGCTGGGGGAATGACTCGCTGAACAGCGCCGCATTCTCGGGATGGATGGTGCAGCGATGGCCCGCCATCACGCCGGCGGCCGCCAGGAAGTAGCTGCCATTCCACAGGCTGCCGAGGCGACAACCCTGGTGATCGGCTCGGCGCAAGACCTCGCTCAGCAAGGGAATCTCGTCCAGCTGCACCCGGTAGCCGCCACACACGATGATCATGTCGATCTGCGCCTGCCCCAGCGACTCGAGCCCGGCGCTGGCCATGATGTCGATGCCCAGATCACTGCGCACGCTGCCCGCCGTCACCCCGAAGGTGTGAATGCGATAGAAGGGAACGTCTCTGAGCAGATTGGCCGTGACCAGCACATCGAGTGCGCTGGTGAAGGCGGGCATCGAGAAATGCTCCAACAGAATGAAGGCGACATTGAGCGGTGCGCTCTGGGCACAGGTCACGTCCTTGAGCAGATGCTGGTTGCGACGCTTCATCGCGGGAGTGAAGTCGCGGCGGCGGGGCGAGGTCATGGCTTGCGTTCGTTGCAGGGGCCGCGAGCGGCAGTGGATCGAAGGCGACCGGCAGGCTGGCCACCGTGAGACTCCATCCTCGCAGCTGCGCGCTCCCGCGGCGAGCCTCTCGCTGGCGGTTACGGGGTGGCAGGCATGTAATGAGGCTGTTGGCTTGATGATACGTCGCGTTACATGGGTGTAAAAACAATCACTTGTGTCATATTCGGCGCTTTCTCGCCTGTTAGACTGCCCTGTCACTCAGATCATGCCCCGAGGCTGACTAATGACGGATACCACCCGGACTGCCTTGTCCGGCTCCGCAACCCAAGCAGCTCCCCTTTCCGATCACGCCGCATCTCTTGCTGATCACACCGCATCCTCTCCCGATCAAGCCGCATCACTTCCTGATTCCGAGCTCACCGCGCTCAACAGTTCCCGCAGTCTGGACTGGCCGGTCTTCCTCCTCAGTGGAGGCGTGATGGCGCTGTTCGTCGCCGCCGCGCTCATCGACCTGGACGGCGTGTCGGCCCTGATCAATCACGCCTTCGACTTCTCGACCACCTGCTTCGGTGCCTATTGGCAGGGCTTGATGATCGTGACCTTCCTCGTCGCCGTCGGCATGACCTTCGGGCGCACAGGGCGCGTGGTCTTGGGCGGATTGTCGACGCCTGACATCTCCACGCCGCGCTGGATGGCGACCATTCTGTGCACCCTGCTCGCCGGTGGTGGCGTGTTCTGGGCCGCCGCTGAGCCCATCGCGCACTTCGCCTCGCCGCCGCCCGTCTTCGGGCCGGAGGCGCCGGTCGGCAATCTCGATGCGGCCTACAATGCGCTGGCGCAGAGTTTCATGCACTGGGGCTTTCTCGGCTGGGCGGTGCTGGGCAGTCTGACGGGCGTCGTCTTCATGCACCTGCACTATGAGAAGGGCTTGCCGCTCAAGCCGCGCACCTTGCTCTATCCGCTGCTCGGAGAACGCGTGATGCGTGGGCCGATCGGCGCACTGGTCGATGCCTGCTGCGTGCTGGCCGTCATCGCGGGCACCGTGGGGCCGGTCGGTTTCCTCGGTATCCAGGTCAGTTATGGTCTCAATGCGCTGTTCGGCATTCCCGATACCTACGCGACGCAACTGGTGCTGTTGGCCATCCTGACCCTCGTCTACACCCTGTCCGCCGTCAGTGGCGTGATGCGCGGCATCCAGTTCCTGAGCAGTGCCAACGTGCTGATCGGCGGCGCGATGCTGTTCTTCATCGTGCTCTTCGGGCCGACCGAATTCCTGCTCAAGGCCTTCCCGTTGGGCATGGTCGACTACCTGGACAACATCGTGCCGATGGCGGTCTTCCGCGGCGACAGCGGCTGGCTGGATAGCTGGACGCTGTTCTTCTGGGGCTGGTTCATCGGCTTCGGTCCGCTGATGGCGATGCTGGTCGCGCGTATCTCGCGGGGGCGCACCCTGCGCCAGATGGTGCTGTTGATCACCATCCTGTCGCCGCTCGCGACCTGTGTCTGGTTCACCATTCTCGGCGGCAGCGGCCTGGCCTTCGAGCTGGAAAACCCGGGCAGCGTCTCGGGCCCGTTCAGCGGCTTCAATCTGTCGGCGGCCTTGATCGCCATCACTCAGCAGCTGCCGTTCGGCTTCATCATGTCGGTGCTGTTCCTGATTCTGTCGGCGCTGTTCGTGGCCACGACCGGGGATTCGATGACCTACGCCATCTCGATGGTGATGTGCGGGCACGACAATCCGCCACGCAGCGTGCGCGTGTTCTGGAGCCTCATCATGGGGGTCGTGGCGGCGATCCTGATCTCGATGGGCAATGGCGGCATCAATGCGCTGCAATCCTTCATCGTGGTGACCGCGGTGCCTGTCTCGCTGGTGCTGTTGCCCAGTCTGTGGAATGCCCCACGTATCGCGCGGCAGATGGCGCGTGAGCAAGGGTTGTAACTGGCTGATGTGAAAAAGGCCGCCCGAGTGGGCGGCCTTTGCATGTCGTCACGCACGGATCAGTCTGGCATGGCCCGAAGAGGGCAGCCGAGGGAGGTCATGAGTTGTTATCACCGATGCCCGGATGTAAAACGGCTGTAGGCTTGGTGATACGTCGCGTTACATGGGTGTAAAAACAACGGCTTGTGTCATAGTTCAGCGTTTTACGGCTGATACACTGCACCGTCACTCAGATCATGCCCAGAGGCTGACTAATGACGGATTCTTCCCGGACTGTTTCGTCCGGCTCCGCCACACCGGTAAATCCCCCCGCTGAACCCGCACACACCCCGCAAGGTATCGACTGGCCCGTCTTCATCATCAGTGGTGGCGTATTGGCAGTGTTCGCCATCGCCGCACTGGTGGATCTCGACGCTGTCTCCGCGCTCATCCAGAGTGCCTTCGGTGTCTCGACCCAATACTTCGGTGCCTACTGGCAAGCGCTGATGCTGGCGACCTTCGTCATCGCCATCGTGCTGACCATCGGCCGTACCGGACGGGTGCGCATGGGCGGGCTGGCAGCGCCGGATATCTCGACGCTGCGCTGGATGGCCATCATCCTGTGCACGTTGCTGGCGGGTGGTGGTGTCTTCTGGGCAGCGGCAGAGCCGATCGCTCACTTCACCTCACCGCCGCCGGTGTTCGGTGCGGACGCCCCGACGGGCAATGCCGATGCCGCCTACAACGCGCTGGCTCAGAGCTTCATGCACTGGGGCTTTCTGGCTTGGGCGATGCTCGGCAGCCTGACCGGCATCATCTTCATGTACCTGCACTACGAGAAGGGCCTGCCGCTCAAGCCGCGCACGCTGCTCTATCCGCTGTTCGGCGACCGCGTCATGCGTGGTCCCATCGGTGCGCTGGTCGATGCCTGCTGCGTGCTGGCCGTGGTCGCTGGTACCGTCGGCCCCATCGGCTTCCTCGGTCTGCAGGTCAGCTATGGCCTCAATGCGCTGTTCGGCATCCCCGATACCTACGCGACCCAGCTCACGCTGCTGCTCCTGCTGACCGTCATCTACACCCTGTCCGCCGTCAGCGGCGTGACCCGTGGCATCCAGTTCCTGAGCAGCACCAACGTCCTGCTCGGCGGCGCGCTGCTGCTGTTCATCCTGATCATGGGCCCGACCGGCTTCCTGCTCGAAGCCTTCCCGCAGGGCCTGGTGCGCTACGTCGGTGACTTCGTCGCCATGTCCTCCTTCCGGGGTGATGATGGCTGGCTGAATGGCTGGACGCTGTTCTTCTGGGGCTGGTTCATCGGCTATGGCCCGCTGATGGCGATGTTCGTCGCGCGTATCTCGCGTGGCCGCACCCTGCGCCAGATGGTGCTGTTGATCGCGGTCATCTCGCCGCTGGTCACCTGCCTGTGGTTCACCATCATCGGTGGCAGCGGCCTGGCATTCGAGCTGAGCAACCCGGGCAGCGTCTCCGGCCCGTTCACCGGCTTCAATCTGCCGGCAGCGCTGATTGCCATCACCCAGCAGCTGCCGTTCGGCTTCACCATCTCGGTGCTGTTCCTGGTGCTGACCACGCTGTTCGTCGCCACCACCGGTGACTCGATGACCTATGCAGTCTCGATGGTGATGAGCGGCCACGACAATCCGCCGCGCGGCGTGCGCGTGTTCTGGAGCCTGATGATGGGCGTGGTCGCGGCGCTGTTGATCTCGATGGGTGATGGCGGCATCAATGCGCTGCAATCCTTCATCGTCGTCACCGCCGTGCCGGTGTCGCTGATTCTGCTGCCCAGCCTGTGGAACGCTCCGCTGATTGCCCGCCGCATGGCGCGCGAACAGGGCGTCTGATCGACTCACACGCTTGCAAGCAACGAGCGTGTCACACCATCAAAAACGCCGCCCCGAGGGGCGGCGTTTTCGTGTCTGTCGATCAGTCGTCAGCCATCAGACGCTGACGTTCAGCGTCACATCGATGTTGCCACGCGTCGCGTTGGAGTACGGGCACACCTGGTGCGCCTTCTCGACCAGCGCATCCGCCTCGGCCTTGTCCATGCCCGGCAGGCTGATATCCAGCGCCACCTCGATACCGAAACCGGCCGGAATCTGGCCGATGCCCACCTTGCCGGTGATCTCCAGGCCTTCCGGCAGCGTCACGCCGTCAGTGCTGGCCACGTGCTTCATGGCACCGATGAAGCACGCAGAGTAACCCGCCGCGAACAGCTGCTCCGGATTGGTACCTTCACCGCCACCACCGCCCAACTCCTTCGGCGTGCTCAGGGTGACATCCAGCGCCCCATCGGAAGAACGCGACTTGCCCTCACGACCCCCAGTGGTAGTGGCTTCTGCACGGTACAGCACTTGTTCGATAGACATGCCTGACTCCTTGAGCGGAAAAGCCCTCAGTCGAGGGATGGAAACAAGATGGCGCTTGTCGGGCAGAGTTTCAATTGCTTGATGTAGGACGTGTCCTTGGCGGCGAGGAAGGCCACTGATGGAAGGGGTCTTCGCCTGTGATGATGTTAACGACAGATTCCAGGTCATCGGAGCAATGCTTCAGACCACATTCCCAGATGATTAGCACTCGCCACCCATGACTCACCAAATCAGCCCACTTCCGCCAATCACGAGCCACGTTCCCCTCTAGCTTATCCTTCCAGAACGTCTTGTGGGTCGCAGGTGATGAGGCGTAAAAGCAGTCTTTGTGCTTATGCCAGAAGCACCCATTCACAAAGATCGCGAGGCGGTATTTTGGAAGCACAAGATCAGGTTTTCCGGGAAGATTCTTACGGTGAAGCTGATACCGGAAGCCCCGAGCATGGAGGTAGCGACGTATCGCCAACTCGGGGCTGGTATTCTTGCCTCGTATCGAGGCCATCATGCGTGAGCGGGTTTGGGAATCGACGATATCAGTCATTTTTCCCTACAGGCTATTTAAGTGTCTCAGGTTATTATCTGGCGACCAGAGCATACGATAAAAGCGACTAACGAGATTGTACCTTCTTTAGTGTCTGAACGATTTCTGTTGCAACGGCTTTGACAACATTGATACAAACAGAGTTACCAAATTGTTTGTATATCTGGCCTTGAGAGACAGCATCAACAATAAATTCTTCAGGGAAGCCTTGAAGTCTCGCACACTCACGAGGAGTAAGCTTCCTTGGGTTCTTGTTTAAGTGACTCTGATCAATTAAAATCTCTGAGCCATCTTTGTAATAGCGAGCACTAATGGTGTTAGTATATTCGCTATCAGCATTGTAAAGGGAGTAACCAAAGCCGTTGCCTTTAGTTTTATGACCTTCTTTTCGCTTTTGATGACCTTCCCAGAGCTTATCAGAAATTGTGTACTTATCTTTACCACATCTTTCTTTCTCTGCTTCCAGCTCTTCATCTGTCTGAAGAATATCACCAACACGAGTTGGCGTTAGTGCTGGTTCTGGCCAGTTGAAATCAAGATCAAAATCAGCATTAGGGAATTGATCTTTATCAAACCCGACAATGAAAATGCGTTCACGATTCTGTGGCGCGCCAAAGTCACCAGCACGAAGTACCATGTAAGTGACGTAATAGTTGAGTCTTTGTGATAAGGCGTGACGTGTTTCTTCACCAAGTTGAATTTCATCTGGTACTTCCTGCTCATGAGTACCCTGAAGAATGTCCAAAATGGTTTTAAGGGTTTTTCCTTTATCATGACCACGCAGCTGTTTTACGTTTTCCAGCATGAATGCTTTCGGACGTTTCTCAGCCAGCAAGCGCTGAATCTCGAAGAACATGGTGCCACGAGTATCGCTAAACCCTTTTTTCAGCCCTGCTTGAGAGAAGGTCTGGCAGGGGAAGCCGCCGAGGAGGATGTCATGATCCGGGACATCAGCAGCGCTAATCTGCGTGATATCACCATTTGGCATTTCGCCGTAATTCGTCAGGTAGGTCTTCTGGGCAAACTTGTCCCATTCTGAGGTAAAGACACAACGCCCGCCCAGCTGCTGAAAAGGCAGACGTATGCCTCCAATGCCTGCGAACAGGTCAATAAACCGGAACTCGGCATCATCCCCCTCGCTGCGGAAGGGGGCTGATTCCAACGCCTTGTTCAGATTTTCCTTGACCGCCTGTATGTCGGCCCATTTTTTTCCGCTTGGCTGGTGCTCGCCTTCCTCCCAGCCACGCACGGTACGCTCACCGTTGCTGCCGAGGCCAAGCAGGTTGGCAAGCTCAGTACGTCCAAGGCCCAGCGACCTGCGAAGTTCCTTGATGTACTCCGCTTTCACGTTCACATGAGCAGTCATATTCATCCCCTTATCCGGTTTCTGTCCCGGATGCTAACACTGGATGGATGGACAGTCAAACGGTAGTAGTAGTATATAATTTTATTTTGTATGTTTTGTTTTAATTCTAGTATCATTGTTTTCTTATACTTGATCTTGTTTAAGGAGAATTTATGTTGGTTGAACTAGAAGCCCACTTGCCTAAGCGTCCTGTAGTAGAGGATTCAGATCTTCCTGATTTCTTCTTGCCAAGTTATATTGTGAACAAATTGAACTCCGTACTTAATAAAGAGCATATTCAAGTCGATAGCTATACCTCAAATGCATTAACAAACCCTAAAAGATCTTCAATAGAAAAGAATTACGCTGTTTTCCCAAATCAATATTTCGTATATGTATGCAAGGTTAAAGATTTTGCTGAAAAAATATACGAGTATTTTAAGATTTTTGATAATTTAAAAAATAAAGAGTATGAAGAAAATGGAGAGCTAGTAAAGTATAATATGTATGGGAGTAGAGATTATCTATACAACCTGTTTAAGAGCAAACCAGACCTCAATGAAATATTTACTAATGACGAAGAAGTAGAGCTATTTTCGAAGTTTATGGATAAAGATAATAATGAATTTCGTTTAAAAGGTAAGAATTTAGTAAATGAGAGAGGTGAGCCTAGAGGTGCAGAAGACTGTTTTTCATCAGTACTTTTGACTCAATTAAATGTGCCTAACGTTTCTTCTAGTATTATTGGGACTATTGCATATCTTTTATGTGAAAATAAAAGTGTTTATGAGGAGTTAACGCAATTTTGTAAGAATTTTTATGCGCAGGCAGACATAGCTGATATTATAAAATATCATTACGACATTACGCTCCCCAAGTCTTTTATATTACTTGCTGGTTTGTCGGGAACTGGCAAGACGCGTTTTGTTAGGCAGCAAGCTGAGAAAACAGGAAGGCTTGACGAAACATACTGCTTAACATCAGTGCGTCCGGATTGGCATGAACCAAGTGATCTTTTGGGTTATATATCAAGACTTGATGGAAGGCCGCAATTTATTGTTACAGATGTTTTGTATTTTATTGTACAAGCATGGCGTGAAATTCTTTCTGCAGGAGTTCGGCTCGAAAAGACAGTAAATGGTCGATTCGTAGTGAGTGGGGAGAAAGCACATCTTGAACAAGTTAGACCCTACTGGCTTTGTTTGGATGAAATGAATTTAGCACCAGTGGAACAATATTTCGCTGATTATCTCTCAACATTGGAGACTCGTGAATGGGCATGGAGCGGAGAGTCATTCTCATATAGTAGTGATCCATTACTCAAATCAGCTACTATGGCTCAACTAGGGGAAGATTCCACGCTAAGAGAAGATCTTGGGCTTCAAAGTGTCAACTACGATATGGCATGGGAGATGTTTCATCAGCATGGTATCGGGATTCCTTTTAATTTAATCGTTGCAGGTACGGTTAACATGGATGAAACAACTCATGGTTTTTCAAGGAAGGTGATAGATAGAGCATTGAGCTTCGATTTTGGGGCCTTTTTCCCTAATGATTTTGATGATTTCTTCGTGCCAACTGTTAGTAATAAAGTACTAAGCTATCCGCTGCAATCACAAGCAGGTCAACTAGATTTGAAGTCAACTCATGATAGTGATGGCCAAAAGAGTATTGCGTTCCTAGAAGCGATTAATAAGGTTTTAAAAGGCACGCCTTTCGAGCTTGCGTATCGTGCACTTAATGAGTTGTTATTGGCAGTTACCTGTGCGCAGCCACAAGACGATAAAAGTCTGATAGCGGTGTGGGATGATTATATAATGTGCAAGGTGCTTCCTCGTATTGAGGGAGATAATGATAAGCTTACAACTGCAGGAGGGGACGCGATACTGATAAAGCTAAATGTTGTGCTGCAGGATCAGCTAGCCCCAATTTTTGACGAAAGTCATAATGATGTAATGCAGCGACCAGATCTTTATCGGGAAAGAATAATAACAGATAGTAATAGCGAAAAGACAATAAATATTCCATGTCGTTCTATAAGAAAACTGGAGTGGATGCAGCAAAGGTTAGTTAGCGCTACCTTCACCAGCTTTTGGCCTTAACCTTTTGCTTATAGTGGCAATAGACAATATGGAGGTCTAGCTATGCCTGAATTATTTCGATTGCAAACTCCTAATTACGAGTTTTCAGTCTGGTCTAGTGATATTAGTCAGCGCGTCAAAATGTATAATACCACTATGGCTAGAAATTCTAGTTTGACCACTAGTAATTCTAATGAGAATGGGCAGGAGAATAATGCCTCTGTGGTACCTATGGAAGGTATGTCGACGCCTAGTTACCAGTTACGCTTTTCACCTGAAATCGATCTTGTTGATTTTCGTTTAGAACCAAGTTCAAATCTGGAGAACACAAGTACTTCTGTGACAACAGAGCTGTCCACAAGTGTTTTAGGGCCTAAAAAGAAAGATAAGATACTATTAAGTTCACCAATTTTTTTTGAGAACACTCAATATCAGTTTGAGTGGGTGTTCTTCTCTAATGTGTCGTTTGCATGCATAAAGCATCGTAGTCAAAATGTTAATGACACTTTTCGTTTCTCAGAGCAACGAGGGCCAATGCCGGCTCGTTTGACAGGAACTATAAATACTGGAAACGATGTAGGATGGATGCGCTTGCCTTTATCTTTTGAAATTGAAGGCAGGATCCATCTACAGTATATCGCGTTCGAAGTGCTGCCAGTCAAGATGATGTTGCACCGTGATCTCCCATGTATGTATCGAGCAATTGATTCTATTTATCCGTTGTGGCGTTTCAGCCTTGTAGGAAAAACTGAGCAAGATGCAGCGATAGGCAATCAGCGAGGTCATTTCCCTTTAATGTGGCTAGCGAATTTTGCTGCTTTAAGGTTACGTTTTGAGCAGGGTCTCAAAGTGGTTTGTGCAGCACCCCATAGTCGCCTGCAGTCGCATATTGATAGTATCAAGGCTTCAAAGTTAAAGGGGCGTCTTCCTAGAAAGCTAGCTGAGCGCGTGAAACAGGATTTTTCTTCTGGGCAATATGATAAGCGATATAGAGTGAATAAAAAAAGGCTTAGTGTTGATACTCCCGAAAACAGGTTTATCAAGATGGCGGTAAGCCAAAGTAAGCGAAAACTAGCAAATTTCGAAAACAAGTTGCGCGCTAATAATAGTGCGCCTGAGAACCAGCGGTTATCAAATTATTTTTTAGATGAGCTACATTGCTGGCAGAAGCCTTTAAATAAAGTATTAACTCAAAGCTTTATTAGCGAGGTCGGCTCTTTCTCTGGAATGACACGAGAGTCATTGGTGCTACAACAAAAAACTGGTTATAGTGCAGTTTATCGAGTCTGGCAAGAGTTGAAATACTATCTCGATGCCTTTGACAATCAATCTAATATGTCTATGAAGTCGGTGTCTGAGATTTATGAGGTATGGTGTTTTTTATGCCTGAAGCAAATTCTTGAAGATGAGCTTGGTTTTAATTTGGTTGATAGTGAATTAATAAGTTTAGCTCAAAATGATTATTTTGAGTATCAATTAAGAGATGGATTTGCAGGCGCCTTTTGTTTCAAGCGAAGTGATGGTGTAACAGCGAGGCTGGCGCATGAGCCAAAGTTCACCAAAAAAGGCAAAGATATACGTTCCTATCTGGTGAGCCAGGAACCCGATATTGTATTAGAAGTCACGATCCCAGGAAATAATCAATCGGAAGAGGCGCAAAAGTTTATTTGGATATTTGATGCGAAGTACCGCATAAAAAATCATAAGGGACGTTATGATGATCAGTCTGAAGATGTCGACAATATAGACCGAGTGCCAGATGATGCAATCAATCAGATGCACCGATATCGTGACGCATTAATCCGCTTAACTGATCCCAATAAAAAAAGTGATAAGTTTGATGCTTCTTATCTAGTGAGAAAAAGTCGTCCCGTTTTTGGAGCATTTGCTCTTTATCCTGGATTTTTTGATCAGAAAGCACATGATAATCCATATGCTCGTGCGATTGAGGAGGTTGGGATCGGGGCTTTTGCATTGCTTCCTAGTCAAGCTGAGACGAAGTATTGTGGGCATCAATGGTTATTGGAATTTCTAAGGGCTCAAATTGGTGTAGCCCCTGCGGTAGAAATGACTAAATATTCCTCCTCAAGTATAAAAGAAAATCTATATGTACAAGAGGCTTCACGTATACCCTATTCTGGTATGCAGCAAGTACTATATTCAGATTTAACAATGACAGTAGCATTAAGTGGTAAGCGTAAGCGAGATAATGGCTACTTTGAGGCATTTGAACAAGGGGGTGCGCGCTGGTATCACATGCCGCAAAGTACTTTCTTGGGTAAATTTAAGCAGCATGTTGTAGAAGAAATTCGCTACCTGGCTTTGGCATCTACATCTGATGTCCAAACTAGCACCAAAAAAATAGATAAGCTTTGGCCAGTTAAGCGCGTAAGGCTCCTCCCTCGATATGAGATCGACGAAGAGCAGGCTGGAAAAGCTTCTAATGCGTCTGAGCTATATTATTTATTTGAGCTTGGAAAGCCACTTACATTACACGTTCCGGTAACGCGTGTGCCACATCGACCAATAGCTCATTCAATGAAACTCACTACTTTAACTCAGTTAGAGAGCGTAACAACTTTTGCCGATGTAGAGAAGGTTTACAATGAGGCAATGGTGTAACCGTGACTGGCGGAGGCCATGAATAATTTACCTTAAGCTATAAAGGCAGTTTGGCAATGGCATCCGCCAGTTTCTTAATACTGTTGGCCGCTATCACTCGATATTCTGAATCTGCTCGCGCATCTGTTCGATCAGTACCTTGAGCTCGACGGCGCAGCGGGTGGTGTCGGCAACGACGGACTTGGAGGAGAGGGTGTTGGCTTCGCGGTTGAGTTCCTGCATCAGGAAGTCGAGGCGGCGGCCGATGGGGCCTTTCTGGGTGAGCTGGCGACGGACTTCGCCGACGTGGGTGTCGAGGCGGTCGAGCTCTTCGGCGACGTCGGCCTTCTGGGCCATCAGGGTCAGTTCGGCTTCCAGGCGTTGCGGGTCGAGGGTGGCGCGGACTTCTTCGAGGCGAGCGAGCAGGTTCTCGCGCTGACGAGCGAGGATGTCGGGCATCAAGCGGCGGACTTCAGCGACGTGGGTGTCGACGCCATCGAGGCGTGCGCTGATCAGCTCGGCGAGGCGTTCGCCTTCGCGGGCGCGGCCTTCGATGTGCTCGTCCAGCGCGCGCTTGAACAGGCTGAGGGCATCGGCCTTGATGCGCTCTTGATCGGCGCCTTCGCGCACCAGCACACCGGGGTAGTCGAGCAGGGCGAGGCGTGAGGGCTGCGGGGCGTCCGGGCAGTGTTGGCCGACTTCGGCGAGTACGCGGCTGAGTTCACCCAGGCGTCTGGCATCGACGGCGAGGCTGTCGGCACCGGCTTCGGCGTCAAAGCGCAGCGAGAGTTCGACCTTGCCGCGGTTGAGGCGCTTGCGCAGGCCTTCGCGGAAGGCGCTTTCCAGTTCGCGCAGGCTGTCGGGCAGGCGGAAGTGCGGTTCGAGATAGCGCTGGTTCACCGAGCGCAGCTCCAGCGTCAGGGTGCCGTAGTCGGCTTCATGGGTCTGGCGGCTGAAGGCGGTCATGCTGTGGACCATGACGTGCTCCTTGTCGGTTGGCTGTCAGAAGAGGGGCGGTGCATGAGCGACCGCGCTGATAGCCTGAAGTGTACGCGTGCCGCTCTTGAGCGCCCAGTGATCAGGAGCGGGTCTGGCCCGCGCGGCGCGAAGGTCGTCGCCCGTGGCTGCGGCGTGTAGACTCTGGCCTCCCGAATACTGCAACAAGGAATCCCCATGAGCGAAGCCAACGTGATCCGTCCCAGTGGCCGTACCCCGGAGCAGCCGCGCGAGATCCGCCTGACCCGTGAGTTCACTCGTCACGCCGAGGGTTCGGTGCTGGTGGAGTTCGGGGAGACCCGCGTGCTGTGCACCGCCTCTGTCGTGGCGGGCGTGCCGCGCTGGCTGCGTGGTTCCGGCAAGGGCTGGCTGACCGCCGAGTACGGCATGCTGCCGCGTGCGACCCACACCCGTAATGATCGTGAAGCGGCGCGTGGCAAGCAGGGTGGCCGCACGGTGGAGATCCAGCGTCTGATCGGTCGTGCGCTGCGCGCCGCGGTGGACCTCAAGAAGCTGGGCGAATACACCATCACCATCGATTGCGATGTGCTGCAGGCCGATGGTGGCACGCGCACCGCGGCGATCACCGGTGGCTGTGTGGCACTGGTCGATGCGCTGCAGGGCCTGCAGCGTGAGCGCAAGATCAAGACCGACCCGCTGGTGAGTCTGGTCAGCGCCGTGTCGGTCGGCATCTACAAGGGTGTGCCAGTCACCGATCTCGATTACCCGGAAGACAGCAAGGCCGATACCGACATGAATGTCGTGATGGCCGAAGGCAAGGGGCTGATCGAGGTGCAGGGCACCGCAGAAGGCGCAGCCTTCGATCGCGCCGAGCTCAATGCGCTGCTGGATCTCGCCGAGCGTACCGGTGAGCAGCTCTTCGCCGCGCAGCGCGCCGCACTCGGCATGCCGGTCGACGCCTGAGCCTTGTGGCCCAGCGCTACTTCATGTGTGTCATGTCATCAGAGCGATGTCATGAGCGCTTGAGGCCAGACAGAAAACGCCCCCACCGCTTGCGCGATGGGGGCGTTTTCGTCAGTGCCCGAAGGCACATCATGCGACTGGCAGGGTGGCCCGAGGCCGAACGCTCAAGGGGTGACAGCGTGCATCACAGCTCGAGGTCGTACTCGACGATGACCGGTGCGAACTCGCTGAAGGTGGCATCGGTGTCGATCCAGGCGTCCTTGATATGACGGCGCAGGTTCGGGTCGATGACCTGATAGTCGAGGCGCCAGCCTTCCTGACGGGCGCGCGGCTGGTCACTGTCCAGCGCTGGCCACCAGGAGTACTGGTCGGCATCGCGATTGACTTCGCGGAAGGCGTCGATGAAGCCGATCGGGCCGAAGACCTGATCCATCCATGCGCGTTCTTCCGGCTTGAAGCCCGGCGTCATCTGATTGTCGGACCAGTTGGCGAGGTCGACAGTCTTGTGGGCCACATGCCAGGTGCCGCAGATCATGTAATCACGACGCTTGCGGCGCAGCTTGCTGAGGTATTCCTGGTACTGCTCCATGAAGGCGCCCTTGGCAGCCGGATCACTCCCATCAGGCATCAGGAAAGAGCAGATGCTGAAGCGGTCGTAATCGGCCTGCAGGTAACGGCCTTCGTTATCGCACTGCTCGAAGCCCAGTCCATACATGATGGCCTTGGGAATCTGGCGGCAATAGAGGCCAACCCCTGAGAAGCCGTCTTTTTCGGCGTCCAGAAAGTAGCCTTCGTACCCTTCCGGGTAGAGGATGCTGTCGTCGAGCTCGAAGCTCTTGGCCTTGAGGTTCTGGATGCAGACGACGTCGGCGTCCTGACTGGCAAGCCAGTCGAGGAAGCCGCGGCTGACCGCTTCTCGAATACCATTGACGTTAACTGTAGCGATTTTCATACGTGGTCCCTGGTTCGTCGCGCCTGTATGATACCCGAGCTTTAGACGATTTGGTAAATGGCTAACGAATTCAAAGGTGATATCGGATGCAGGACTACCAGCGGGAGTTCATTGAGTTTGCCATCGAGCAGGGCGTGCTGCGGTTTGGCGAGTTTACGCTCAAGTCCGGGCGGGTGAGCCCCTACTTCTTCAATGCTGGTCTATTCCGCTCCGGACAGGCCCTGGCACGTCTGGGACGCTTCTATGCGCGTGCCATCGTCGAATCAGGCCTGGAGGCCGATGTGCTGTTCGGTCCGGCGTACAAGGGTATCCCGCTGGGTGCCGTGACGGCCGTGGCGCTGGCTGACCATCATGATCGTGACATGCCGTTCACCTTCAATCGCAAGGAAGCCAAGACCCACGGTGAAGGGGGCTCGTTGGTCGGCGCGCCCCTCGAAGGCCGCGTGATGATCATCGATGATGTCATCACCGCCGGCACCGCCATCGGCGAAGTGATGGAGATCATCCACGCCGAGAGTGCCAAGGCGGCGGGCGTCGTGATCGCACTGGACCGCCAGGAGCGCGCTCCCGATGGTCAGGGAGGCCTGAAGGCGAACAGCGCCATTCAGGAAGTGGAGGCACGTTTCTCCATGCCCGTGGTCAGTATCGTGACGCTCGACCAGGTGCTCGAATATCTGGAACAATACGCACAGCAGGAACTGTCTGGGCATGCGGTCGCGATTCGCGACTACCGTGCGCAATACGGTCTCCAGGGCGCCTGAGAGCGTTCATGACCCGCGCAGCATTACCTTCCCAGTCACGTACAGAGGTGCATACATGACAGCTCACCGTAACATTCTCGGCCTTTCGGCAGCCATCCTCGCTGCCAGTCTGTCCGCCCCGGCCATGGCCGGCAACGCTGACCTCAACCTGAATAGTGAAGCCGTTCAGGGCGAAATCAATGGCGAGATCAGCAATGGCGTCCAGCTCGGCGGCGGTATCCTGTCCAGCGATGACCATGACGACGTCACGGCTGGCCACGTCCAGCTGCTGGGCACCGAGCGCACCAGCGAATACGACGTGGGCCTCGGCGCACGCTGGAGCCAGTACGACACCGACCACGGTGACGGCGGCGGTCTGGGCCTCGGCGGCTACGGCTACTACTACCTGCCGGGCGCACCGCGCGTCTCGCTGGGTGGCTACGGCTACGTGACCCCGGACGTCGCGACCAGCAACGACCTCGAGCACAGCTACGAATACGGCCTGCGCGCACGCTATCAGGTCATCGACAACGTCGAAGGCTATGTCGGCTACCGCAAGGTGAAGGCCGACTTCGAGAACCGTGACGAACGCACACTGGATTCCGGCCCGCTGGTCGGCATGCGTCTGCAGTTCTGAGCATGGTTCTCGGCAACGCGTGCTCCGCGTGAGTCACGCATTGCGGTAAGATGGCGGGCCCTCCGGGGCCCGCTTTGCGTTGTCATGACCAGGTGATCATCGCCGGGCAGCCCCCTGTTTTCGCCTTCTGCCGCGAGTCTGCTCATGCTCGATATCGTGCTCTATCAGCCCGAGATTCCGCCCAATACCGGCAACATCATCCGGCTGTGTGCCAACACCGGTTACCGCCTGCATCTGATCGAGCCATTGGGGTTCGAGCTGGATGACAAGCGCCTGCGCCGTGCCGGTCTCGATTATCATGAGTGGGCACGTGTGCAGCGCCATGCCAGCCTCGATGACTTCGTGGCGAGCGTGAGGCCTTCGCGGGTCTTCGCGCTCTCGACGCGTGGTCGCACCGCGCCGCATGAGGCCAGCTTCCAGGCCGGTGATGCACTGGTATTCGGCCCCGAGACACGCGGCCTGCCACAGGCGATGCTCGACAGCCTGCCCCGCGAGCAGGTGTTGCGCCTGCCGATGCTGGCCGACAGCCGCAGCATGAACCTGTCGAATGCCGTCGCCGTGGTCGTCTATGAAAGCTGGCGTCAGCTCGATTTCGCCGGCGCCGCAATTCTTGATTGATCGTCCAGCACGCGATTGATCGACCATCGCTCCGCGTGAGATGCATTTTCGCTCCCTTTCTTCGCCCAGCAGGACACCGTGATGACCGAGATCCGTGATCGCCTCGCCAAGCTCAACCCCCGCCAGCAGGAAGCCGTGCGCGCCATCGATGGCCCCTGTCTGGTACTGGCCGGTGCCGGATCAGGCAAGACCAGCGTGATCACGACCAAGATCGCCTATCTGGTGCAGGAATGCGGCATGAAGGCACGCAACATCGCCGCCGTGACCTTCACCAACAAGGCGGCGCGCGAGATGAAGGAGCGTGTCGGCAAGATGCTCAAGGGCCGCGAGGGCCACGGGCTGATCGTCTCGACCTTCCACACTCTCGGACTGACCATCATCCGCGGCGAGCTGAAGACGCTGGGCTACAAGCCGGGCTTCTCGCTGTTCGACACCGATGACGCCAAGGTGTTGATCAAGGAGCTGATGCACAAGGAAGCCGACACCGACGCCGAGCAGATCAACGCGGTGCAGAGTCAGATTTCCAACTGGAAGAATGACCTGGTCCTGCCCGGGGCGGCGCTGTCGCATGCCGAGGATGAAGACGCCCAGTACGCCGCGGTGATCTACGAGGCCTACAACCGGCATCTCAAGGCCTACAACGCGGTGGACTTCGATGACCTGATCCTGCTGCCGGTGGTGCTGTTCCGTGATCACCCCGAGGTGCTGGCGCGCTGGCAGCGGCGCATCCACTACATGCTGGTCGATGAGTATCAGGACACCAACATCAGTCAGTACCTGCTGGTGAAGATGCTGATGCAGGAGCGCCAGACCTTCACGGTGGTGGGCGACGATGACCAGTCGATCTACGCCTGGCGCGGGGCGCGCCCCGAGAATCTCGTCACTCTCGGCGAGGACTTCCCGCGCCTGAACCTGATCAAGCTGGAGCAGAACTATCGCTCCACCGGCATCATCCTGCGCGCGGCCAACACCCTGATCGCCAACAACCCGCACGTCTACGACAAGACGCTGTGGTCGCAGATGGGCGATGGCGACCCGATCCGCATCATCATGAATCGCAACGAAGAGGCCGAGGCCGAGCGCGTGGCGGGCGAGATTCTCACGCGGCGCATCAAGGAAGGCGCCGAATGGCGTGACTTCGCGGTGCTCTATCGCGGCAACTTCCAGGCGCGCCTGCTGGAGCTGAAGCTGCAGCACTACCAGATTCCCTACAAGCTCTCCGGCGGCACCTCCTTCTTCGGGCGCAACGAGATCAAGGACGCGATGGCCTATCTGCGTCTGCTGATCAACCCGGCGGACGACAACGCCTTCCTGCGCATCGTCAATGTGCCGCGGCGGGAAGTCGGGCCGGGCACGCTGGAGAAGCTGGCCAACTACGCCACCGGGCGTGGCGTGTCGCTCTACGCCGCCTGCAGCGAGATGGGCCTGCGTGAGCAGCTGAGCGAGCGGGCGCTGGACCGCCTCGGCCGCTTCACCCACACGCTGGACCGCGTGCGCCGCGAGATGGACGCCGGCCAGTCGATCAGCGCGATCCGCGAGCTGTTCCGCGAGGTGGATTACGAAGGCTGGCTGTATCAGAACGCCAGTGCGCCCAAGATCGCCGAGCGGCGCATGGCCAACGTCTGGATCCTGATCGATCAGCTCGAGAAGTCGATCAGCGGCAATCCGCAGGAAGAGGTGGAGGAGCTGGAGGGCAGCGAGGCGATGATCGGCGATACCGAGACCGGCGATGTCGCGGCGGCCATCTCACGCCTGGTGCTGCGCGACATTCTCGAGCAGCAGGCCGAGGAGGATGACTCCGACCGCGTGCAGCTGCTGACGCTGCATGCCTCCAAGGGCCTGGAGTTTCCGCATGTCTACGTGCTGGGGCTGGAGGAAGACCTGCTGCCGCACCGCAACTCCATCGAGATGGACACGGTGGAGGAGGAGCGCCGCCTCGCCTACGTGGGCATCACGCGGGCGCGCCGTACTCTAGTGCTGACGCTGGCGCGCCAGCGCAAGACCTACGGCGAGATGATGGACTGCGTGCCGAGCCGCTTCCTGGACGAGCTGCCGCCGGAAGACCTCGAGTGGGAAGGGCGGGCCGACAAGCCGCAGGATCAGGAGAAGAAAGTGGCCCGCGGGCGGGATGCCATCGCGGGCCTGCGTTCGTTGCTGGGCTGATGTTATCGTCGGGTGCTGTGCGCTGAGGTTCAGCGCACGGAATCGAGCAGGTAATCCACCGCGGCCTTCACTTCCTCATCGGAAAGCGCCGGATTGCCGCCCTTGGCCGGCATGGCATTGAAGCCTTCGATGGCGTGGGTGTAGAGCGTCTCGTCGCCCTTGGAGAGACGGCCTTCCCAGTCGCCGGCCTCGCCCAGGCGCGGGGCACCGGCGGCACCAGTGGTGTGACAGGCCATGCAGATGCCACCGTAAACCTTCTCGCCGTCTATCGCGCTGGCGGCATTGGCTTGCCCGCCAGCGCCACTGTCCGCCGGCTGTGAGCTCGCTGCCGAGGCATCACCGGCGCAGGCGTCGCCCTTCACGCATAGCTCGCCCACCGGCTTGAGTCGCTCGGCAATCGCCTCGCGGGAGTTGTCTGCGGCCTGTGCGGATGCGCTGACAAGCACGCTGAACAGCATCGCGCTCAATGAGAATGACAGGGGAGAGCGCTTGAGGGGAAAAGCAGCTGGCCGGCGAGCTTGCATGGCGTGCACCTTTTGGGGCTGTGTATCGAGCCAGTATAGCGCTCGCCGGAGGGGCAGCAACCGCATGGCTGGCGGGATATCTCGACATCGTAGAATCAAGACGTTACCATAAGCGCGCCTCGGTTCACTGCAACCCTGGCATGCGCGCCCATAGCTCAGCTGGATAGAGTACTGCCCTCCGAAGGCAGGGGTCGCAGGTTCAAATCCTGCTGGGCGCGCCAACGGATTCCCGTCACCGGCGCCATCGCCGGTCGACACCCGAAAAGCCCTCGTACCTCACGGTGCGGGGGCTTTTTGCATTGCGGCGTGCGGCAGCGGCGCAGGCGACTTTCTTTGACGTCATCAAACGAGTGTTCTAAAACGGGGTGAACCACGCCGGCGATCCTCCTCGCGCCGGTCGCTATCGGCTGGTACGCCATACTTGTGGCTGTCTGCCTTCGCTGCTGGCTCCGCCGGCCCTCACTGGATGTTCTCATGACGACTGCCGCCCCTGTTGATCCTGCTTCGCCTGAGCCTGCTACCTCGGCTGAATCTGCTGCCTCGCCTGCTGGCTCGTCTACTGAGAGCAGCGAGGCTGCCACTCGGGAAATCACGCGCATGCAGGCGCTGCTGGAAGACCAGCGCGCCGCCTATGGCCTGTCGCCTATGCCCAGCGCCAACGAGCGCCTGGCCTGGCTGACTTCGCTGCGTGATGCGCTCAAGTCGCACGAGGAGGCCTTGATCGCGGCGATCAGCGCCGATTTCGGCCACCGCAGCGCCCATGAGACGCGGCTGGCCGAACTGGTGCCGAGCTACGAAGGCATTCGTCATGCGCGCCGTCACCTGAAGGGCTGGATGAAGCCCTCGAAGCGCCATGTCAGCGCCGCCTTCCAGCCGGCCTCTGCGCGTGTCGTCTATCAGCCGCTGGGCGTGGTCGGCATCATCGTGCCCTGGAACTATCCCCTCTATCTGGCGCTCGGCCCCTTGATCAGCGCCCTGAGCGCCGGCAATCGGGTGATGATCAAGATGAGCGAGTTCACCCCCGAGACCGCCGAGGCGCTGCGCGTGATGCTGCTCGATGCCTTCGATGAGGTGCAGGTGGCCGTGGTGATCGGTGAGGCCGATGTGGCGGCGGCCTTCTCGGCCTTGCCCTTCGACCACCTGCTGTTCACCGGCAGCACGGCGGTCGGCAAGCATGTGATGCGTGCCGCGGCGGACAACCTGACTCCCGTGACGCTGGAGCTGGGCGGCAAGTCGCCGGTGATCATGTCGCGTGAGCTGTTGGCGGATGAGGCGCAGCGTCGTGAGGCGGCGGGGCGGCTGGCCTTCGGCAAGGGCATGAACGCCGGCCAGACCTGCGTCGCGCCGGACTATGTGCTGTGCAGTGAGGACCAGGTCCCGCTGCTGGTCACGGCGCTGGGCGAGGCATTCCAGCGCTTCTATCCGCGCTTCTGCGAGACGCAGGACTATTCGCGCATCATCAATCAGCGTCAGTACCAGCGCTTGCGAGAGGTGCTCGAGGATGCCCTGGCGAAGGGGGCGACACTCAGGCCTCTGGTCGACAGCCCCGACTGGGATGACCCGGAGCTGGTCGAGAAGCGTCTGATGCCGCCGCTGGCGTTGCTCGATGTGACGGATGAGATGCGCGTGATGCAGGAAGAGATCTTCGGCCCGCTGCTGCCGATCGTCGGCCTGTCGGCCCCGGGAGCTTCGAATGAGGTGGAAGGCGAGACGAGCGTGAAGGACACGTTGCTGGATGCACCGGCGGATACGCTATCCGTCGCGATGGCCTATGTGAACGCCCGGCCCCGGCCGCTGGCACTGTATTACTTCGGCCACGACAAGCAAGAACAGCAGCGGGTCACCGAGGGCACGCATGCGGGCGGAATGTGTCTGAATGACACCCTGCTGCATGTGGCGCAGGATGACATGCCGTTCGGCGGCATCGGGCCGTCCGGGATGGGGCATTATCATGGCAGGGAAGGTTTCCAGACGCTCAGCAAGGCCAAGGGAGTCTTCGCCAAGGGGCGCATGAATGGCGCGCGGCTGATGTATCCGCCCTATGCCGACGGGCCGACAGCGCGCGCCATCCATGGTCTTATCCGCCGCCTGCTGATGCGCTAGGCGTTTCAGCGGTGCAGGTCGCCGGCACTTTCCGGCTGGTAATGCAGCGCCTCGATACGCACCTCATGCAGGCTGCCATCCGGCAGCCGCCACTCGATGAGGCTGCCGACCTTGAGGCCGAGCAGGGCAGCCCCCAGTGGCGCCAGCACCGACAGGCCATCCTGCTGGCCGGGCAGCGCATGCGGATAGACCAGCGTGCGCACCAGAGTCTGCTGGCGGGTTAGGTCCGTGAACTCCACGCGGCTGTTCATGCTGACGATATCGGCGGGCACCTCGTGAGGCTCGACGACCTCGCCGCGCTCCAGCTCGTCCTCAAGCTGTTCTGCCACCTGACGGTCGGCGGCGGCAACGCGATCAATCAGGCGCTCGAGGCGTTCGGCGTCCAGACGATTGATGATGATCGAGGGAAGTGTGGCCATGAGACCTCCTGTCAGTCGTGGTGTCAGCCCCTTGTGAGCAAGGCCTTGCTGGACACCAAAAAAACAGCCCTCCGCCGGGAAGGGCGAAGGACTGTGTGCAGAAGTCATCATATAAACTTCGCTCGGCGATGGATAGTCCATTCAGGCAACTTGAGGTCAGCGCGAGGGCTATGACTGAGCTATGGCTGGACAGTGGTCGGGCATTGGAAGAGCCAGGAGAGAGCAAGGGGCAGACCCGCTCACTCCCGCGTCAGGCGCTGGAGCTGACGAACAGCCAGTCAGTGATCTCGTCGCGATTGAGCACGACCAGCTGCTGGGCGCGCGGAGACTCTTCCAGATGGTCCGGATTGATGCCCAGCTCGCGCAGGACGTACTGCACCAGAGCACCGCGTGTCGGCAAGTGCAGCTCACCATCCACCATGCCGTGGTCCTGTTCTATCAGGCCGCGCTCGGCGGGTGTCAGGCGTGGGTCGGCGCCCAGCTTCAAGGTGACTCGCGTCTCCCAGCCTTCATCGCACTCGCGCTGGCTACCTTCCAGGGCTTCACCGAACAGCTCCGGCACCGCGCGGAATCGAGACAGCACGAAGTCGCGAAAAGCGCGGTTCTTCTCGCAGAAGGCTCGCACATGCCAGCGGCCAGCGGCGTAGACCAGCGTATGCGGGCACAGGATGCGCTCCTCCCCCTGGGGGGAGTTGAGAGAGGCGTAGGTCACCTCGAGACGCGCGCCCTGACTGGCGGCTTCGATCAAGGCCCTGACCACAGGTGGGCTGGCGCTGCGCGACGGCAGACGCAGGGCCTCGGTATTTGCCTGTCCTAGCCCCAGCCCGGTGAAATGCGGATTCAGATTGTCGTGATTGCCCAGCAATTGCAGGTATTCATCGACCTCACCCCGCGTCAGCATGGGGCAGAAATTCGCCGACGGACGGTAGCCCTTGATGACGGGGTCATACTCGAGATTGTTCTCGGCGACCGTCTCGCGGTAGGTCTTCATGACGCGCGAGGCTTGCTGTCTGGCGATACCGAAGGCGTTGCCCAGATGACGCGAAGTGACGCGCCCCTCCCACAAGGCGATGATCTCGATCAGGCGGTAACGCGCCAGCGTGTCCCATGGCAGGACTTCGAGGCGTTGCTTGATGCTCATTGCTGAATCCTTTCATACGGGTCTTCTGGAGCGTATTCGTGACGCATTGCACACACCTGGCGTGGCAATGGCGACACATGGCGAGTGCTCACGAGGATCGGTAAGAGGACCCTGCTCCGGGTGGCGTGTGGTGAACAAGTCTTCGTTAACTGCAGGATATGCATGAAGAAAGCTCCGGCAGAAGATACCTGCTCCGTTGCGTTGACCCTAGTGACCGCGCATCGACGTCTCGTTTTTGCGTCGTCCAAACGCGACGCATCATTAGAATTTGACGATTTATCTTCGCTCTGTGGTGTGTGATTGCGCACTATCAATACATCAAGACATTACGTTGCGCAGTGGCATTGGCCGCGTGTGGCATGCTCTGGATGAAGACGCTATATGCACAACACAAATATGCCTCATATAACCCTCATTTAAGTGTTAGAGATGCCTCAGGCCAAGGTATCGCGCAAAGTTGCCTTATTCTGCGAGCCCTAATAGCGACGCACTTCCTGCAATGACATTCATAAGTATTAGAGAGATGGTCATGCTGCCCTTTGCGGCAACAGCGAAAAGTGCTCAAACGCAAAAGACCCGCCGAGTTGGCGGGTCTTTTGCGTTTGAGCACGATGCCCCCTGCCATCAGACAGGGGGCGGGCTGGGCCAGCTTACTTGCTGGCGCGCTTGCGCTCGTTCTCTTTCAGGTGCTTCTTGCGGATACGGATGTGCAGCGGAGTGACTTCCACCAGCTCATCGGAATCCAGGAACTCGATCGCCTGTTCCAGGGTGAAGCGAATCGGCGGCGTCAGCACGATGTTTTCATCGTTGCCGGTAGAACGCATGTTATCGAGCTTCTTGGCCTTGGTCGGGTTCACGACCAGGTCGTTGGCGCGGTTGTGGATACCGACCAGCATGCCTTCATAGACTTCGGTACCGTGACCGATGATCAGCTTGCCACGTTCCTGCAGGGTGTACAGGGCGTAGGACAGCGCCTTGCCCGGCACCATGGAGATCATGACGCCGTTGCGACGCTCGACGCCTGCGCCTTCCTTCAGATCACCGTAGTGATCGAAGCGGCTGGTCAGGATACCGGTACCGGAGGTCAGGGTCAGGAACTGGCCACGGAAGCCGATCAGACCGCGAGACGGGATGATGAAGTCCAGACGCACACGACCCTTGCCATCCGGGTTCATGTTGGTCAGCTCGCCCTTGCGGTAGCCCAGCTCTTCCATGATGGAGCCCTGGTGCTGCTCTTCACAGTCGATGATGACTTCTTCGTACGGCTCCTGCTTCTTGCCGTCGATTTCCTTGATGATGACTTCCGGACGGCCCACGGCCAGCTCGAAGCCTTCACGACGCATGGATTCGATGAGAACGGAGAGGTGAAGCTCACCACGACCGGAGACGACGAACTTCTCCGGAGTCTCGCCCTGTTCGACGCGCAGTGCGACGTTGTGGATCAGTTCCTGGTCCAGACGCTCACGGATGTTGCGGCTGGTGACGAACTTGCCGTCCTGACCGGCGAACGGAGAATCATTGACCTGGAAGGTCATGGAGACGGTCGGCTCATCGACGGTCAGCGGCGGCAGCGCCTCGACAGTGGCGGTGTCGCAGATGGTGTCGGAGATCGCGAGGTTCTCGATACCGGTGATGCAGACGATGTCGCCGGCAGTCGCCTTGTCGGTCTGCACGCGGTCCAGGCCCATGTGAGTCATGACCTGGCCGATCTTGCCCTTACGGACAGCGCCTTCCTTGGTGATGATGGACACCTGCTGACCCGGGCTGACGGCGCCGCGCTTGATGCGGCCCAGACCGATGACGCCGACGTAGCTGTTGTAGTCCAGTGCGGAGATCTGCATCTGGAACGGACCGTCCAGCTCGACCTTGGGCGGCTCGACGATGTCGACGATGGACTGGAACATCGGGTCCATGGTGTCTTTCAGGTCTTCCGGGTCCATACCGGCAATGCCGTTGAGGGCAGAGCAGTAGATGATCGGGAAGTCGAGCTGCTCGTCAGTCGCGCCCAGGTTGTCGAACAGATCGAAGATCTGGTCAACGACCCAGTCAGGGCGAGAGCCCGGACGGTCGATCTTGTTGACGACGACGATCGGCTTCAGGCCCTGGGCGAATGCCTTCTGGGTCACGAAGCGCGTCTGCGGCATCGGGCCATCGACGGCATCGACCAGCAGCAGCACGGAATCGACCATGGACATCACGCGCTCGACTTCGCCACCGAAGTCAGCGTGCCCGGGGGTATCCACGATGTTGATGTGGTAGTCGTTCCACTGGATCGCGGTGTTCTTCGCGAGAATGGTGATGCCGCGCTCTTTTTCCTGGTCGTTGGAATCCATGATGCGTTCCTGACCCTCGGCCTTGCGGTCCAGGGTGCCGGACTGACTCAGGAGCTTGTCGACCAGGGTAGTTTTACCGTGGTCAACGTGGGCGATGATGGCTATGTTGCGAAGTTTCTCGATCACGACGGGAACCTGTGCGGAAAATGGGCGCTCGCGTACCGGGCGCTTGTGATTTGGGGCGCATTATAGGGGGCATGGCATGCCTCCTGCCAGCATCGTGCATTCACGAGGCGAGTCAGCGAGTGCCTTCAATTGGTCTGAAGTGCCCAAATGATTGTCTCTCAAGTCTTTTCCGCCCCCCTGTCGCGCATGAAAAAAACTTGTGAGTCGAGGCCGACATCAGGAGGAAAGGAAGAAATGACCGCAATGTGATGCTGACGTGATCATCGGGTGTGAGCGGAGAAATACTTGAGATCCAGTATTTTGCACCATCGTGGAGCAATGACGTTTTTTGGTGCACCCAAATGATGAATCTGCACTGCGCGGCAAGAATTTTTGCACCTTGTCGGCCCATCCTTGGTCGGGTTTTCGTGCTGCATGCATGAAGATGATGATGTTTTTTTTCAGCATATTCATGATCTTACTGAAATCGACGATGCGGCGTGCGCCATTCTGGCACGCTCGCTGCATTGTTAGAGCATCCTGTCTGATGGCTGGCATAACGACGCCGACCATGAGAGAAAAGGCTTACAAAATAGAGCAATAACCCCAGACAACGCTGACACCAACTGTAACCAGAGCCGCCGGCTCCATCGGAGAATTACCATGGCTGAGAAGACACTTGCCCTGATTGAAGAACACGAAGTCAAGTGGGTTGATCTGCGCTTCACCGACACCAAGGGCAAGGAGCAGCACGTCTCCATCCCGGCGCGTGCAGTGGATGAGGAATTCTTCGAGAACGGCCAGATGTTCGATGGTTCCTCCATCGAAGGTTGGAAGGGCATCAACGAATCCGACATGATCCTGATGCCGGACGACGGCACTGCCTTCCTCGACCCGTTCACCGAAGACACCACCCTGGTGCTGCGCTGCGACGTCATCGAGCCGGCCACCATGCAGGGCTATGAGCGCGATCCGCGCTCCGTCGCCAAGCGCGCCGAGGAATACCTGAAGTCTACCGGTCTGGGCGACACCGCCTTCTTCGGTCCGGAGCCGGAATTCTTCATCTTCGACGAAGTGCACTGGAAGAACGAGATGAACGGTTCCATGTTCAAGATCTCTTCCGAAGAAGGTGCCTGGGCGACCGATTCCACGCCGGAAGGCGGCAACCTGGGTCACCGTCCGCGTCTGAAGGGCGGCTACTTCCCGGTCCCGCCGATCGACAGCTTCCACGATATCCGTGCTGCCATGTGCAACACCCTGGAAGCCATCGGTCAGGAAGTCGAAGTTCACCACCACGAAGTGGCGAACGCCGGCCAGAACGAGATCGGCGTCAAGTTCAATACCCTGGTCAAGAAGGCCGATGAGGTTCAGGAACTCAAGTACGTGATCCACAACGTGGCTCACGCCTACGGCAAGTCCGCGACCTTCATGCCCAAGCCGCTGGTCGGTGACAACGGTTCCGGCATGCACGTTCACCAGTCCTTCTGGAAGGATGGCGACAACCAGTTCGCCGGTGACGAGTACGCGGGTCTGTCCGAAATGGCCCTCTACTACATTGGCGGCATCATCAAGCACGCTCGTGCCCTGAACGCCTTCACCAATGCGTCCACCAACTCCTACAAGCGTCTGGTGCCGGGCTTCGAAGCGCCGGTCATGCTGGCCTACTCTGCCCGCAACCGTTCCGCTTCCATCCGCATTCCGTACACTGCCAGCCCGAAAGGCAAGCGTGTCGAGGCGCGTTTCCCGGATCCGACGGCCAACCCGTACCTGGCGTTCTCCGCGATGCTGATGGCCGGTATCGACGGTATCAAGAACAAGATCCACCCGGGCGACGCGATGGACAAGAATCTCTACGACCTGCCGGCCGAAGAAGCCAAGTCCATCCCGACCGTGGCCGAGAGCCTCGAACAGGCCCTGACCGCGCTGGACGGCGATCGTGAGTTCCTGACCCAGGGCGGCGTCTTCACCGACGACATGATCGATGCCTACCTCGAGCTGAAGGGCGAAGATGTCCAGCGCCTGCGCATGGCGACTCACCCGCTCGAATTCGACATGTACTACAGCGTCTAAGCACTGCAACGCCTAAGTACAGCAGCGTCCAGGCGCTGCAGAGGTTGAGGCAGCCATTCGCTAGCCACGCCATCTGACGGGGTACCTTCCAGGTGGAGGCAAGCCCCGGACGATGACGACAGCAGGGCCATACCGACAGGTGTGGCCCTGTTTTTCGTTCTGACTCTTTGCTCTGATCCTTTTCCCTGATATCGGCCATGCTGATGACAGACCTGCAGGGCGCGGTGGTAGCCTTGCGTGACAGTCAATGCCCACAGGCGTCTTGTCGAGGGCCCCAAATGCTGGCATCAACGCGGTAAGCTTTGTAACTTGTTAGCCTTGTCATCAGGCAGCAGGATCGCCTGCCGATAGACCCAATCCCGCTGGAGCTGCCTGCGGCTTCTGGCCTCCCATGACTCTCTTCAGGAATCTTCGGATGTGGCCCTTCGTATCCTCCCTGCGCGTCGCGAACCCCGCGACTGACTCGCGTGCACTGCCAGCAGCGCGCCCCGAGCCACTGCAGTGCCTGCTGCTGGCAGCGACGCTGATGCTGACGAGCCTGTCGTTCGATCTTCAGGCGGCTCAGGTCTATCGCCACGTCGATGCCAATGGCAACGTGGTCTTCAGTGATCAGCCTGCGGGCGGCAGCAAGGTGCAGCTGACGCCGCTCAGCGTGGTGCCGTCGACGGAATCCCTGCCGCCGCGGCGCAGCACGCCGTCGCGCGTGAGCTCTTCCTCATCCAGCGAGAGCACCCGCACCCGGGCGCCTGCGGTGGATGTGGCTTTCCGTGGCTATACCACCTTCACCATCCAGAGCCCGTCCAACGAGGAAACGCTGCAGACCGGGCAGGCGGGCAATCTGGCGGTACGCCTGGGGATCGAGCCCAAGCTGCGTCCGGAAGACAAGGTGCGCGTGACCGTGGATGGCGCGCCGTCTCAATCCGCCATGCACAGTACCGTCTTCATGGTGCCGGCGCTGGAGCGTGGCAAGCATGTCATCCAGGCGGAGTTGCTGGATTCCACCGGCCGCGTACGCCAGACCAGCGAGCCGAAGGTGGTCTATGTGCAACGCGCCAGCGTCAATCTGCCTCGCAATCCCAACAATCCTGCCAATGCTGGCGGAGGCTAGCAGCGTCTGGGCGGCCTTCTTTCATCTCGCGTTTCTCCTTCGCTGACAGGCCGCCTTCGGGCGGCTTTTTCGTGTCTGGGCCAGTCGATATCGGTTTGCCTGATGGCGGAGTGAAGCAACACGAGCTCGAGCGCGATTTCTCGCCTGCACCATTTTGGTGCCAATATGAGGGACCAGAAATGGTTGCACAGCATCGGACGCCGTGTTCTCGGTGCCTGCACCAGACTGGCGCGGTTATTGCAGAACAGGGAGACGTACTGCAGATGGCGAACAAACCCATGCATCAACGACTGCTCGAACACCTCAACACTGCCGTGATGGTGCTGGACTCACAACTGCAGATGGTCTGGATGAATCCCGCCGCGGAGACGTTGCTGGCGGTGAGTCTGGTGCGCGTGAAGGGCAGTACGCCCGACAACATGTCCGGATTGGATGACACCCTGGTCAATGTGCTGCGCAAGGCGCTGGAGGAACAGCATCCCTACACCCAGCGTGAGGCCGAGATCATCAACGCGGCCAATGAAGCGCTGACGGTGGATTTCACCGCGACGCCCATCAGCGCCAATGAATTGCTGGTCGAGATAGAACCGCGTGACCGCCTGATGCAGATCTCGCGCGAAGAAGCGCTGATCGCCCGCCAGGAGGCGGTCAAGGTGCTGACACGCGGGCTGGCGCATGAGGTCAAGAATCCTCTCGGCGGCATTCGTGGCGCTGCCCAGCTCCTCGAGCGTGACCTGCCCGAACCGCAGATGGTGGAATTCACGCGCATCATCATCGAGGAGGTGGACCGCCTGCGTGATCTGGTCGACCGCATGCTGGGGCCGAACCGGCCACCGCTGCAGTCACCGGTCAACATCCACTCGGTGACCGAGCGGGTGCGCTCCCTGCTGGCGGCGGAAGGGCATCACATCAAGCTGACGGCCGACTATGACCCGAGCCTCCCGGAGGTCATCGGCGATGAAGGACAGCTGATCCAGGCGGTACTCAACATCGCACGCAACGCGACCCAGGCGCTCAACGAGCAGCCCCGTCCGGATACGCACGAGGGCGAAGAGGCGCCCTGGGAGATCACGCTGCGGACCCGCGCTCGTCGTCAGTTCACGCTGGGCCATGAGCGCCACCGACTGGTGTGCGAGCTGGCGATCATCGACAACGGCCCCGGCATCCCGGAGAGCCTGCGCGAGACGCTGTTCTACCCGATGGTCTCGGGGCGCGCCGAAGGCTCAGGGCTCGGGCTGTCGATCGCCCAGGGCATCCTGCACCAGCATCAGGGGCTGATCGAGTGTGACTCGCGCCCCGGCCATACCGAATTCCGTTTACTCATTCCGCTAGCCGGCACTTCTGGAGATCACACATGAGCGAGACTGCCCGCGTCTGTATCGTCGATGACGACCGCGCCATTCGCTGGGTGCTGGAGCGCGCTCTGGCACAACCCGACCTCGAGGTGGAAACCTTCGAGCGTGCCGACCAGGCCGAAGCCAGCATCATGCGTCAGTGTCCGGATGTCCTGATCACCGATATCCGCATGCCCGGAACCGATGGCCTCGACCTGATGGCGCGCGTGCGCGAGAAATACCCGGACCTGCCCGTCATCGTGATGACGGCGCATTCCGACCTCGACAGCGCCGTGGCTTCCTATCAGGGCGGCGCCTTCGAATACCTGCCCAAGCCGTTTGATGTCGATGAAGCGCTGGCGCTGGTACGGCGCGCCGTGGCACATGCCCGTGAATCCAAGGCACCCGCCGCCGTGCCGGAAGGACTGACCAAGGAAATCATCGGCGAAGCGCCGGCGATGCAGGAAGTCTTTCGCGCCATCGGCCGCCTGTCACAGTCGCATATCACCGTCCTGATCAACGGCGAGTCCGGTACCGGCAAGGAGCGCGTGGCCCAGGCGCTGCATCAGCACTCGCCGCGCGCCGCCAAGCCGTTCATCGCACTCAACATGGCCGCGATTCCCAAGGACTTGATGGAGTCGGAGCTGTTCGGCCACGAGAAGGGCGCCTTCACCGGCGCCACGGCGCTGCGCCGCGGGCGCTTCGAGCAGGCCGATGGTGGCACGCTGTTCCTCGATGAGATCGGTGACATGCCCGCCGAGACCCAGACTCGCCTGCTGCGTGTGCTGGCCGATGGCGAGTTCTATCGTGTCGGTGGCATCACGCCGGTCAAGGTCGACGTGCGCATCATCGCCGCGACGCACCAGCACCTGGAAAAGCTGGTCGAGGATGGGCGTTTCCGTGAGGATCTCTTCCACCGCCTCAACGTGATTCGCGTGCATCTGCCGCGCCTGTCGGAGCGCCGCGAAGACATCCCGCGTCTGATGAGTCACTTCCTGGGCGAGGCCGCGCGTGAGCTGTCGACCGAGCCCAAGGTGCTGACGGAGGCCGCGGAGAAACACCTGACGCGCTTCGACTGGCCGGGCAACGTGCGCCAGCTCGAGAACACCTGTCGCTGGCTGACGGTGATGGCCTCGGGGCGTGAAGTGATGATCGAGGACCTGCCGCCGGAGCTGCGAGATGCCAGCGGCACCGAGGCGGCCTCCGGCGATTGGCGTGGTGCCTTCCGCGAGTGGGCAGACCGCGCGCTTGCCGCCGGTCATACCCATCTGCTGGAAGAAGCGGTGCCCGACTTCGAGCGTATTCTGATCGAGACGGCCCTCAAGCATACCGGTGGTCGCAAGGGCGAAGCCGCCGAGCTGCTGGGCTGGGGGCGCAACACCCTGACCCGCAAGCTCAAGGTGCTGTTGCCGGCGCTGGCCGAGGACTGAGGACAGCCTGAGCGGGTTCGAGGGCAATCTTGGCGAGCTGAGGATGACTTGAGCGGGCTGGAGACAAGGAGAACAGGGTGCCACAATCCCTGTTCTCTTTTTTCATGCGCGTCATTCACCTGTTATCTGCTCGCCGGCGCCAGCACTCGGCGCCTGCCAAGGAGTTGCCTGATGTCATCGATGAGCTGGGAGCGACTGCTGGAACCGAGTCGCCTGCATGACGCACCGGGCACCGTATCGCGTGAGATGGGGCGGACTCCCTTCCACAAGGACCACGACCGTATCGTGTTCGCGGGTTCCTTCCGTCGCCTGGGGCGCAAGACCCAGGTTCATCCGCTGACCGACAACGACCACATCCACACGCGCCTGACCCACTCGCTGGAGGTCGGCTGCGTCGGCCGCTCGCTGGGCATGATGGTCGGCGAGAAGCTCAAGGAGCAGTTGCCCGACTGGATCACGCCGTCGGATCTCGGTGTCATCGTCCAGACCGGCTGCCTGGGGCATGACATCGGCAACCCGCCCTTCGGGCATGCCGGGGAGTACGCCATCCGTGACTGGTTCGCCGCCGAGGCCGCCAGTGATCACGGTCGGCTGGCCGGGCTGAGCGATGCCGAGCGCGAGGACCTGCTCACCTACGAAGGCAATGCCCAGGGCTTTCGCATCGTCACCCAGATCGAATACAACCAGTTCCATGGCGGCATGCGCCTGACGGCAGCGACGCTGGGCACGCTGCTCAAGTACCCGTGGACGGTGGAGCACGCCACGGCGGGCGGCAAGTTCGGCTGCTATCAGAGCGAGCGCGTGCTGCTGGATCAGGTCGCCGAGCGTTGCGGTCTGCTGGCACGGGCCGGTGGACGCTGGTGCCGTCACCCGCTGGCGTGGCTGGTCGAGGCCGCCGATGACATCTGCTATGCGCTGCTGGACCTGGAAGATGGCCTCGAGATGGGCATTTTGCAGTTCGAGGAAGTGTTCGAGATTCTCACCGGCATCAGCGGTGGCGAGCCGCGCGAATATCAGGAGATGGTCGCCCGCGGCACTTCCCAGCGGCGCAAGGTGGCGGCGCTGAGAGGCGCGGCGATGGAGCGTGCCGTCAATGATGTCGCCGAGGCTTTCGTCCAGCGCGAGACGGAACTGCTGGCCGGTACGCTCAGCGAAGACCTGCTCGACCTGTGCCACCCCGACCTCGGCTGGGGCGTGCGGGAAGCCAAGAATCTGGCGCGCCAGAAGATCTTCCGTAACGAGCGCAAGGCCAAGCTGGAGATCGGCGCCTACACCACGCTGGGCATCCTGCTCGAGGCCTTCATCGGCGCTGCGCATGAGCTGCATACCACGGGACGTTCCAGCTTCAAGCATCAACGTGTGCTGGCATTGATCGGCGAGAACACGCCGACCAAGGATTGGGATCTCTACCGCAGCTATCGGCGCATGCTCGACTTCATCGGCGGCATGACGGACCACTTCGCGGTGGACCTCGCCCAGGAGATGGGCGGGCGCCTGCGCGGTGACTGAGAGCGAGGCGCCATCAGCCCGATCATCTCAAGCCTGATCTCTTCATGCCTATTCCCCCAAGCTTGACCACTGCAGGCTTCATCACTTCTAGCCTCATCATTTCCCGCCAGGGAGCGGTAGCGGCGACGTGCCGTTCCCTGGTGGATGCCTGCGGTCCGGCCTGACATCTGCTGCCTGTTCTGACTGTGTCTTCCCTGCTGATTTGCCTGTCGCTGCCAGCCCTGTCGTCGTGCTTCCTGCTCTTCTCTTGGCCTGAACGCCACGGCCTGCCAGGCGCTAATAAATGACTTGCTTGCGTTAAATTATCTTTACGTAGGCGCTTGGATCGTTGTACTAGGATTGTACGCAGTGGGGATGCGTGTATCGCAATCACTCATGATAAGCTGTTATCATGCATGGCAACAACGATAAATGAGGCTTATATATGAGCAAGGAAACCCGAAAGGTATCCGCCAAGGCGGCGGGGGATCGGCCCGAAAAGCCCTTCGACATGATCGACAAGCCGACCTTCTTCGGTTCGATCTTCCTGCTGTTGGCAGTGACGCTGCCCCTGGTCATCTTCCCCGAGCAGGGCGCGATGTGGGTATCGGCGGCCAAGAACTTCGTCACCAGCAAGCTCGGTGTGCTCTATCTGCTGCTCGGCGTGGGGGCCGGCGGCTTCATGATCTACATCATCTTCAGCGACATCGGTCAGATAAAGCTCGGTGATGCCGAGGAGAAGCCTGAATTCTCCATCGTGTCGTGGGCGGCGATGCTGTTCTGCGCCGGCATCGGGGCCTCCATCCTGTACTGGTCGATGATCGAGTGGGTCTACTACTACCAGTCGCCCCCATTCCATGTGGAAGGCCAGACACCGGAGGCAGCGGAATGGGCCGCGGCCTACGGCATCTTCCACTGGGGCCCGCTGGCATGGGCGATCTACCTGATCCCCGCCGTGCCGATCGCCTACTTCTACTACGTGCGTCACCACAGCGTGTTGAAGATTTCCGAGGCGCTGATGCCGGTGCTGGGCGAAAAGCTGGCACATGGCTGGCTGGGCAAGCTGATCGATATCAGCTTCGTCTTCGGCATGCTGGGCGGCGGCGCGACCACCCTGGGGCTGGCGGCACCGATGATCAACGAGGGGGTGCACGAGCTGTTCGGGGTGCCCAAGTCGCTGACCACGCAGATCGTGGTGCTGCTGGTGTGTACCGCCCTGTTCGGCTACAGCGCCTACGTGGGCCTCAAGAAGGGCATCAAGCTGCTGTCAGACATCAACTTCTGGCTGGCGGTCGGCCTGTTGCTGTTCATCTTCATCGTGGGGCCGACCCTGTTCATGGCCAATACCGGTCTGGATGCGCTGGGCCGCGTGATGAGCAATCTGATCCACATGGCCACCTGGCTTGAGCCGTTCGCTGAGTTCAAGGGCTTCGAGGACACGCACTTCCCGCAGGACTGGACCATCTTCTACTGGGCCTGGTGGCTGGTGTTCGCGCCCAGCGTGGGGCTGTTCATCGCGCGTATCTCGCGGGGCCGCACCATCCGCGCCATGGTCGCCGGTTCGATGTTCTTCGGCACCATGGGCTGCTTCCTGTTCTTCATGGTGATGGGCAACTACGGCCTCTACCTGCAGCTGTCCGGTGAGCTGGACGTGGTCACCATCCTCAATGACCAGAGCCCGACCGCGGCCATCTTCGCGATGCTGCACACGCTGCCGCTGGACTACGTGGTGATCTTCGCCTTCACGCTGCTGGCGCTGATCTTCACCGCGACCACCTTCGACTCCATCTCCTACATTCTGGCCGCTGTGGTCCAGAAGGAAGTCGATGAAGAGCCGATGCGCTGGAACCGCCTGTTCTGGGCCTTCGCCCTGTCGTTCATGCCCATCGTGCTGATGTTCATCGGCGGGCTGGAGACCCTGCAGACGGCTTCCATCATCGGGGGAGTGCCGCTATTGGCAGTGGCCTTGATGCTGTGCATCTCCATCGTGCGTGCCGCGCACTATGACCTGCGCTACCAGCCGGATTACACGGTCAAGGAAATCAATATCGAGGAATTCCCGGCGGATGACCCCTGGACCGAAGAAGGCACCTGGGAAATCCCCGACGAGGATGTGCCGGCAGCAGGCAAGCCGCGGCAGGACCCGCCCAAGGATCATATCGAAGGCGACCCGCACAGCCGCCCCTCGCGCCTGTAAGGAGATGAGCCAGCTGGCCAGTTGAGCGGCCAGTACCAGACGACAAGACGCCGCCCATTGGGCGGCGTCTTGTCGTTCAGGGCAGGCAGGGGCGTGCGCCCGCAAGATGTCAGCCGGTTTCCTTGAGTGTCGCGCGGCGCACGCGGCGTGGTGTGAGGATCGGCGGCGTCGGTTCCTTGTCGTCATTGTCGAGGGCCAGATAGCGACCGATGGCGGCACCGATGCGTCGAGAGCTGTCCTGGATGCCCTGATTGCCGAACAGACGGTTGAACTCGAAGATCATCGGGTGGCCATCGACCATCGCGATATCGAAGCCGGCATGATCAACACTCAATGCCTCGGCCAGGTGCAGGGCCAGGGCGATGGCGGGGGCCGGAATATTGTCGTAGTCCGTCTCGCCACCCTGACTGACATTGGAGCGATAGCCGCCCAGCGGCGTGACGCGCCAGTAGGCGGTGATGACTTCGCCACCTACCACCACGATGCGCAGGTCGCGGTCGATCTCCAGGCGCGGCTGGGCATACAGCACCGGATGCTCCGCCGCATGCGCTTCCAGTTCGCCACGCGACTGGATCAGCTTCACACCGACACCCATCGAGCTTTTGACTTCCTTGACGATCAGCGGGTAGCCGAAGCGCGCCTCGATATCATCGATTGCCTGACGGCTGGCGCCGCGAATCTCGGTCGGCGGCACATTGTCCGGGCAGATGGCCTGAAAGACGCGCGTCTGCTCGACCTTGTCGTGGCCGATCGCGTAGCTGGGCAGGCTGGGGAAGATGCGTTTGCCGAGGCCGTAGACCAGGGTGGTGATCTGCCAGTATTCGGGAAACAGCAAGATGTCGGCGGCGCGGATCTCGTCGAGGTGATCCAGCATGCGCTCCGGCTTGATATAACGAACACCGGGGATGCCGAGGGTACGAAAAGCGTCGAAGGTGATGAGTTTCATGCGGGATATGTCGTCAAGAGCGCCATCATTGCGATAGCGCGATAAGGTTGCCAAGGCTGGACCGGCGCGTATTTAACGCCGGGCGGGGCGCCTTGGCAAGCCTTTGTCTGGCGCTGCCATGCTCCGAGGGGCCGGAGCATGGCGGAGGATCAGTTTGTGGCGAGGCGCTCGGCCTGAACGCGGTCGAGAATCGCCTCGTTGATGCGCTGCTTGAGGGCGTCATCCAGGGTCGGGCAACCCTCTTCGGGAGCCATGCAATGGGTGCTCAGCCACTCGGCCAAGCCCTCGCCATTGACGACATCCGGGTCTTCGGCACGCTGTGTTCCCTCGCGGATGATCTTCCAGCCCGGCAGGGCCAGGATGCCATGTACCGGAACCTCGACACCGCACTCACGCTTCAGCCAGGCGGCCGTCCAGTCGCGTGCGGTACGTGTCTCGCGCAGCGGTTTGCGCTCGCGATAGCCCGGGAAGTACAGGCGACCATCCTTGAGCTTGACCTCATCCTTGAGTGCGCCCAGTGCATCCAACGGCCGTGAGCGCGCCTTGGTGCGAATGGCGTAGGCACCAGCGGGGGTGACCACCAGATGATCGATATGGAAGCCCTCGGCAGGCACGTCGTGATAGACCATGCTGGTCAGCTGTTCCGGGCGGATGAGCTGGTCGAGTTCCTGACCGATGGACAGCTCGCAGGCCAGCCCCAGCTTGAGCTTGCGGATACGCTGGAAGTGACGCGTCAGGCGCAGCGCGAAGATCAGCACGAACAGCGCACAGGCCAGACCATAGGCGGCCCACTCAAGCCAGTTCTGCTCTTCACCGAACACCATGCGCCCCATGCCGTAGACCAGCGGGCTCAAGGTGATGAGCGGCCCGAGCGCCCCGTCGAGAAACAGCGCCTGGAAGGCCTCATCGAGACGATCGCGCAGGCTCTGGCCCGGCTCGCGCAGCTGACGGCGGGTCAGCGGCGACTGGATGCGCCGCTCATGCAGGCCGCGCATGCCCAGCACCACCAGCGCGATGGCACCCAGAGGGGTAAGGAAGAAGACAGGTAACAGGTATTCCAGCCAATCCATTGGGGTGTCCTATCGGTGAGAGACGGGCCTGCTGATCAAGTCGAACGTACAGGTCAAGCCCAACGTACTTATCGGGCCGGGCGTAGGCGCCATCAGTGGCCCAGCGCACGCGGCAGTGGCGTGAGCGGGATCTCGACCTCGCCTTGTGAGACGCTGCCGTCACCCAGCACCGGCACTGCGCTGTCATTGATCCAATAAAGACGCCCTTCGCTGCGCACATCGGCTTGCAGCGCATAGCGATGGCCTTCCTCGATGGCATTGCGATCGTATTGCAGGCTGACCGGGAAAGGCCCTTCACGCAGGCCGCCATAGCGGGTACTGGCAATCAGCCCAGCCTCGGCATCGGCGCGGGAGACATCCACCAGGCGCACTTCCAGCATCGCATCCGGCGGTGCGGTGAAGGCCTGCTGTGGCACCACGCGCGCCTCCAGCTGCGTGAAGTCCGGGCCGGTCATGCAGCCACCCAGCCCGAGCGTGGCCAGCAGCAGGCCAGAGAGCGAGAGCGTGCGAGCCGAAGGCCGGCGTGCCGTGATGATGTTCAGCATGGAAATCCCTTGTGCAGCGAGATGGAAGGCAATGGTGCGCGCAGCGGGCGTTCAGCCACCGGCCAGCTTGACGGTATAGCCCATCCGCGTGAGTTCCGCCTTGAGCGTCTCGCGGTGATCGCCCTGGATCTCCACGATGCCATCCTTGAGGCTGCCGCCAGTGCCGCACCGCTGCTTGAGAGTCTTGGCCAGGGCCTTGAGTTCCTTCTCGGCGAGCGGAATCCCGCTCACGGTGGTCACGCCCTTGCCCTTGCGACCGCTGGTCTCGCGACGGATACGCACCACGCCATCGAGGCTTGCCAGGCGTTCACGCTCGGCGAGGTCGGCACATTCGCACTCGGCTTCGGCACGCCGACACTCAGGGCAGGTTGCGCCATGTTCGGTGGAATAGACAAGCCCGGACAGTTGATCCTTGAGCGAGGCCATGATGTCTCCTGCGATACGGTGATGAATGATCAATGCCAAACGGAATCTCGAAAGGATACCTGCGTGCGCGAGAGGCTGGCACCCTGAGGCGCATAAAAAAGGCGACCCCGAAGGGTCGCCTTGCTCTTCCTTCCCTGTCTGCCCGCGTGCGCGCAGGGGGGGCAGGCGGGGGCCGCCCGATCAGTTGATCTTCGGGTCCAGCTCGCCACGGTTGTAACGCTCGAACATCGCTTCGAGGTTGATCGGGTCGATCTTGCTGCCATGACCGGCGGCACCGAAGGCTTCGTAGCGGGCGATGCAGATGTCGCGCATCGCCTTCACGGATTCCTTCAGGTACTTGCGCGGGTCGAATTCAGACGGGTTCTGCGCCATGAAGCGACGGATGGAACCGGTAGAGGCCAGACGCAGATCGGTGTCGACGTTGATCTTGCGCACGCCGTGCTTGATGCCTTCGACGATCTCGTCGACCGGCACGCCGTAGGTTTCCGGAATCTTGCCGCCGTATTCGTTGATGATTTCCAGCCAGTCCTGCGGCACGGAGGAAGAGCCGTGCATCACCAGGTGAGTCTCGGGGATGCGGGCGTGGATTTCCTTGATGCGCTGGATGGACAGGGTGTCACCCGTCGGCGGCTTGGTGAACTTGTAGGCGCCGTGGGAGGTGCCGATGGCGATGGCCAGGGCATCGACGTGGGTCTTCTTGACGAAGTCGGCGGCTTCTTCCGGGTCGGTCAGCATCTGGTCGTGGTCCAGCTTGCCTTCGGCACCGATGCCGTCTTCTTCACCGGCCATGCCGGTTTCCAACGAGCCGAGGCAACCCAGCTCGCCTTCGACGGACACGCCACAGGCGTGGGCCATCTCGACGGTGCGACGGGTCACATCGACATTGTATTCGTAGCTGGTCGGGGTCTTGCCGTCTTCGCCCAGCGAGCCGTCCATCATCACCGAGCTGAAGCCCAGCTGGATGGAGCGCTGGCAGACTGCCGGCGAGGTGCCGTGATCCTGGTGCATGACCACCGGGATATGCGGGAATTCTTCCACCGCAGCCAGGATGAGGTGGCGAAGGAACGGCGCGCCCGCGTATTTGCGTGCGCCGGCGGAGGCCTGGACGATCACCGGAGAATCGGTGTGATCGGCGGCTTCCATGATGGCGCGCATCTGCTCGAGGTTGTTGACGTTGAACGCCGGGATGCCGTATCCGTACTCGGCTGCGTGGTCCAACATCTGGCGCATGCTGATCAATGCCATGACATCACCTGTCTTTTTGAGGAATCGAGTGGAGAAGCGTCGGGTGCCCCCCGTCAGCTGACGGGGAGCGACCTTGTAGCCGTGACTCTAAGCCTGCGCCAATGAGGACACAGGCGGGTTCAGCTTGCTGCGGCTTCCAATGCCGCAACGGCCGGCAGTACCTTGCCTTCCACGTATTCGAGGAAGGCGCCGCCACCGGTGGAAATGTAGGAGACGCGCGACTCGACGTCGTACTTGTCGATGGCCGCCAGGGTGTCGCCACCGCCGGCGATGGAGAAGGCATCGCTCTCGGCGATGGCCATCGCCAGCTGCTCGGTGCCGTTGGCGAACTGTTCGATCTCGAACACGCCGACCGGGCCGTTCCACAGAATGGTGCCGGCGTCCTTGAGCAGCGCACCGAAGCGCGAGGCGGTCTCCGGACCGATATCCAGGATCATCTCGTCGTCCTGGACGTCGGCGACGGCGCGCACGACGGCTTCGGCCTTGTCGGAGAACTCGGTGGCGACGACGACGTCGGTCGGCAGCGGAATCTCGACCTTGTCCATCAGCGCGCGAGCGGTATCGAGCAGATCAGCCTCGTAGAGGGACTTGCCGACGTTGTAACCGGCCGCCGCGATGAAGGTATTGGCGATGCCGCCACCGACGATCAGCTGATGGCACTTGTCGGACAGCGCCTTGAGCACGTCGAGCTTGGTGGAGACCTTGGAGCCGCCGACGATGGCGACCATCGGCGCACGCGGTGCGGCGAGTGCCTTCTCGAGGGCTTCCAGCTCGGCGGCCAGCAGCGGGCCGGCGCAGGCGTTTGGCGCGAAGCGTGCCACGCCATGGGTCGAGGCCTGGGCACGGTGCGCGGTGCCGAAGGCATCCATCACGTAGACATCGCACAGCGCGGCGTAGGCGCGGGACAGGGATTCCTCGTCCTTCTTCTCGCCCTTGTTGAAGCGCACGTTCTCCAGCAGCACGACCTCGCCTTCGGCGATATCCGGTGCCGTGTCGAGATAGTCGTTGATCAGGCGCACCGGGCTGCCCAGCAGCTCGCCCAGATGTGCCGCGACCGGTGCCAGCGAGAACTGATCTTCCGGCTCACCCTCGGTAGGGCGGCCCAGATGACTCATCAGCATCACGCGTGCGCCGGCGTCACGTGCCGCCTTGATGGTCGGCAGGCTGGCACGGATGCGCGCGTCGCTGGTCACCTGACCGTCGCGGATCGGCACGTTGAGATCTTCGCGGATCAGCACACGCTTTCCGGACAGGTCGAGGGCGGTCATCGTTTGCACGTTCATGACGGGTTCCTTGGTCGTGAATCGGTGGAGAGAGCTTCCCTCGCCAGAGGCGTTGTCATCTCGCAGGCGTGCCAATGGGTGGCGACGTCCAGCATGCGATTGGCAAAGCCCCATTCGTTGTCGAACCAGCACAGCATCTTGATCAGCCGGCCGCCGGCAACACGGGTCTGGGTCGCATCCACGATACCCGAGCGCGGATCGTGGTTGAAGTCGATGGAAGCCGTCGGCTCCTCGCTCAATCCCATCAGGCCCTGCAGGCGTTGTGTGCAGGCCTCGCGCAGCAGGTCATTGACCTCATCCGCGCTCACGTCGCGCTTCACCTCGATGGACATGTCCATGCAGGACACATTGATGGTCGGCACGCGCAGGTGCAGACATTCGAAGCGTCCTTCCAGGTGCGGCATCAGGCGGTTGATGCCCTTGGCCAGGCCGGTGTCCACCGGCACGATCGAACTCATCGCCGAGCGCGTCAGTCGCAGGTCCGTCTGGTGGTAGGCGTCGATCACCGGCTGGTCGTTCATCGCCGAGTGCACCGTGGTGGTGACGCCGCGTTCCAGACCGAAGGCCTCTTCCAGCACCGTCAGAATCGGAATCAGGCAATTGGTGGTGCACGACGCCGCCGAGACGATGCGCATGCCGCTGCCTGCCTGCCCCGCCTCGGCGGGGGCCAGCGCCGACTGGTTGATGCCGCACACGATGGTGGCATCGACATCGGCGTCGGTATCGCCGGGCTGGGAGAACAGCAGTCGTCCGGCGCCTGCTGCCAGATGCCGCTCGGCGGTGGCGCGGTCCTTGAAGCTGCCGGAGCACTCCAGCACCAGGTCAATCCCCAATGCCCGCCAGGGCAGGCAATCTGGATTGGCCTCGGACAGGATGCTGATCGCATGGCCGTTGACGATCAGCTGGCCGTCGCGCTGTTCCACCGTGCCGGGGAAGCGGCCGTGGGTGGTGTCGTAGCGGGTCAGGTAGGTGATGGTGTCCAGATCTGACAGCTCGTTGATCGCGACCACTTCCAACGGCAGTGACTCACCGCGTGCTTCACGTTCTACCAGCGCTCTCAGCACACACTGACCGATGCGTCCGTAGCCATTGATGGCCACTCGCAAGGGAGCATTTCCCTGGCGTCGGGACGCCTTGTCTCCCTGGGGAGCGTCGGCGGTGGACAGAGGCGGCTGGTGGTTCAAGGATGTCGTGTTCCGAGTATTTTTCAGGGGGTCCATGGTAGCGCATCGCTTTGCTGGGCGGAGGGAGCGAAAGGCGCGCAAGCGCCTGATTTCTGGTTTTTTTCGTCTAAGGACACGTAGTCACACTACCCAACTGGTGGGGTTGTGTAGTCGCCGTCTGCGCTGTCTTTCATGGGTACGGTCGCTGGAGAATGACCGCTCATGCAGGATGAATCGTGTCATCACGACCGCGACTCGTGTGAGCCACGTCGACTACAGGCGACAGCCGGTGACGCTTGAGGTCTTCCCGAGTGTCGCACAGACGAAAACGCCGCCGCTCCCAGTGGGAGGCGGCGGCGTCGATCTGCATCCCACCCCGTCATCGACGGGGTGGCTCAGGCGGTGATCAGCCCAGCAGCTTGTTGGCGCGTTCGACCACGTTCTCGACCGTGAAGCCGAAGTGCTTGAACAGGTCGCCGGCCGGCGCGGATTCCCCGAAGGTCTCCATGCCGATGATGTCGCCGTTCAGGCCGACATACTTGAACCAGTAGTCACGATGACCGGCTTCGATCGCCACGCGCGCGGTGACGGAAGACGGCAGCACGGATTCGCGGTATTCCGCGTCCTGCGCATCGAACAGGTCGGTGGCCGGCATGGACACGACACGCACGGCGCGGCCGGCGGCTTCCAGCTCGGCGGCGGCATCCATCGCCAGGCCGACTTCGGAGCCGGTGGCGATCAGGATCACTTCCGGCTGGCCGTTGGCGGCGTCCTTCAGCACATAACCACCACGGCTGATGTTGGCCAGCTGGGCCTTGTCGCGGTTCTGGTGCGGCAGGTTCTGACGCGACAGGATCAGCGCGGTCGGGCCGGAGTGACGCTTGATGGCCGCATCCCATGCCGCCGCGGTCTCCACGGCATCCGCCGGGCGCCAGGTGGACAGGTTCGGCGTGGTGCGCAGGCTGGTCAGCTGCTCGATCGGCTGGTGCGTCGGGCCATCTTCGCCCAGACCGATGGAGTCGTGGGTGAAGACATAGACGGCCTGCTGACCCATCAGGGCGGCCATGCGAACGGCGTTGCGCATGTATTCCATGAAAATCAGGAAGGTCGCGCCGTACGGGATGAAGCCGCCGTGCAGACCGGCACCGTTCATGATCGCGCCCATGCCGAACTCACGCACGCCGTAATGCAGGTAGTTGCCGCTGAAGTCTTCGCGGGTGATCGCCTGGGCGCCCTTCCAGAAGGTCAGGTTGGACGGGGCCAGGTCGGCACTGCCGCCGAGCAGTTCCGGCAGCTGCGGGCCGAGCTGGTTCAGGCACTCGAAGGAGGCCTTGCGCGAGGCCGGGCTGTCGCCGGCGGCCTGGGCATCCTCGATCATCTTCTCGCTGGTCAGGGCGTGCGGCAGCTTGCCTTCCAGACGACGGGTGAACTCGGCGGCCAGTTCCGGGTGTGCTTCGGCGTAACGGGCGAAGCGCGTATCCCAGTCGCTCTCGAGCTTGGCGCCGCGCTCGCTAGCATCCCACCCCTGATAGATGTCTTCCGGGATGTGGAAGGGCGCGTGGGCCCAGCCCAGCTTCTCGCGGGTGGCGGCGACTTCGTCGTCACCCAGCGGCGCGCCGTGGCAGGACTCGGTGCCTTCCTTGTTCGGGGAGCCGAAGCCGATCACGGTCTTGCAGATGATCAGGCTCGGCTTGTCGTCGTGGCTCTTGGCCAGGGCGATGGCGGCGTTGATCTCTTCCGGCTTGTGGCCGTCGACGTTGGAGACGACGTGCCAGCCGTAGGATTCGAAACGCTTGGCGGTGTCATCGGTGAACCAGCCTTCGACTTCGCCATCGATGGAGATGCCGTTGTCGTCATACAGGGCGATCAGCTTGCCCAGACCCAGGGTACCGGCCAGTGAGCCGACCTCGTGGGAGATGCCTTCCATCATGCAGCCGTCACCCAGGAAGCACCAGGTGGTGTGGTCGACGACGGTGTGGCCCGGACGGTTGAACTGCGCCGCCAGTGTCTTCTCGGCGATCGCCATGCCGACGGCATTGGCCAGACCCTGACCCAGCGGGCCGGTGGTGGTCTCGATGCCCGGTGCGTAGCCGTATTCCGGGTGGCCGGCGGTCTTGGCGTGCAGCTGGCGGAAGTTCTGCAGGTCTTCAAGGCTCAGCTGATAACCCGAGAGGTGCAACAGGGAGTAGAGCAGCATGGAGCCATGGCCGTTGGACAGCACGAAGCGGTCACGATCGGCCCAGTTCGGGTTGGCCGGGTTGTGCTTGAGGTGGTCGTTCCAGAGCACCTCAGCGATGTCGGCCATGCCCATGGGGGCGCCGGGGTGGCCGGACTTGGCCTTCTGAACGGCGTCCATGGAAAGTGCACGGATGGCGTTGGCCAGGTCTAAACGGGAAGGCATGCAGTAGCTCCTCGCCTGCGGGCGTCAAGAGTGGGGCAATGAATCACGGCGTGCTGCGCCGGACGCCCAGTGCATCCCGAGAGCCAGGGCATGCTGCTGCCTGGGTCTCCTTCAGGACTGTGCGCCTGAAACAGTGCGCCGGAAAGGACAGTGCGTCGCGTGAACCTTGTACGCGCGGACTCGCGTCCGAGCGTGATCTCCGGGCGGGTATTGTCACCGAGATGACAGGGCGCGGCAAATCGCATCCGGGATGTGTGCTCGTCCAAAGGTGGCAATGGCTTATTACCCTGTGTGCAGCGCTTGTCGCAAAAAGGTCTCGATTGGACGCCCCCACGCGCCCCAATACGCTAGGAACTCACATAAGTGGCGTGTAAACTCGCCCCCCCGAGGCTCAACCGCCCGTGTTGAGCTTCATCGTGCGCCGCAAGCGTGTTTCTACTCGGTCGTCAACGCAGTCTGCCGTCAGTGGCCGAATCATCCCCGCATCCGAAAAGAGGGTCGAGGACCAATGAGCGAATACTCACTCTTCACATCCGAGTCCGTGTCCGAAGGGCATCCGGACAAGATTGCCGACCAGATTTCCGACGCCGTGCTCGATGCCATCATCGCGCGCGACAAGCAGGCACGCGTCGCGTGCGAAACGCTCGTCAAGACAGGCGTTGCCATCGTGGCCGGTGAGATCTCCACCAGCGCGTGGGTGGATCTCGAGGAGCTGGTACGTCGTGTCATCACCGATATCGGCTATACCTCTTCCGACGTCGGCTTCGACGGCGAGACCTGTGGTGTCCTCAACCTGATCGGCAAGCAGAGCATCGATATCGCCCAGGGCGTCGATCGCACCAAGCCGGAAGATCAGGGCGCGGGCGACCAGGGCCTGATGTTCGGCTACGCCACCAACGAGACCGACTCCTTCATGCCGGCGCCGATCCACTACGCACACCGTCTGGTGGAGCGTCAGGCGGAACTGCGCAAGAACGGCATGCTGCCGTGGCTGCGTCCGGATGCGAAGAGTCAGGTCACCTTCCGCTACGACGAAGCCGGCAAGCCGGTCGCCGTCGAAGCTGTCGTGCTGTCGACCCAGCATGACCCGGAAGTGTCTCAGGAAGACCTGCGCGCGATGGTCAAGCGCGAGATCATCGAGCAGGTGCTGCCGGCCGAGTGGCTGTCCGAGACCACCGAATACCACATCAACCCGACTGGCAACTTCGTCATCGGTGGCCCGGTAGGTGACTGTGGTCTGACGGGTCGCAAGATCATCGTCGACACCTACGGCGGCATGGCCCGTCACGGCGGTGGCGCCTTCTCCGGCAAGGACCCGTCCAAGGTCGACCGCAGCGCCGCCTATGCCGGTCGCTACGTGGCCAAGAACGTCGTCGCCAGCGGCCTGGCCGACAAGTGCGAGATCCAGGTCTCCTACGCCATCGGTGTCGCCGAGCCGACCTCGGTCTCGATCAACACCTTCGGCACCGGCAAGATCAGCGATGCCAAGATCGTCGAGCTGGTGCGCGAGCACTTCGACCTGCGTCCGTACGCCATCACCACCATGCTGGACCTGGCGCACCCGATGTATCAGCTGACCGCTGCCTACGGCCACTTCGGTCGTGAGCCGTTCGAGCACAGCTACAGCTGGACCGACGTGAGCGGCGAGAAGAAGACCGAAACCTTCACCGCCTTCCCGTGGGAAAAGACCGATCGTGCCGCTGGTCTCAAGGCTGCCGCTGGCCTGTAAATCCGCCAGTTCGACAGGCCTGGCAGGTGGCGGACGTCTCGCCCCTCGCTTTCGGCGCCATGACAAGAAAACCCGCCTCGGCGGGTTTTCTTGTCTCTGGCCCTCCTTCGGACAGCAACAGGAGAGATGCCCAGTGGCTGATCTACGCTATCTCAAGGGCTACGCCCCCGAGATCCAACAGCAGGCGAGTGAACTGCTGGCCTCGGGCAAGACGGCAGCCTTCTTTCTCGGCAAGTATCCCGAGCCCCACCAGCTGCAGGGCGCGCGGGCGCTGCATGACTACACCATGGCGCTGAAGAATCAGTATCTGCGCAGCTCGGCGCCGATCAGCAAGGTGATCTACGACGACCGGATTCACGTCATCGACAACGCCCTGGGGCTGCACACCTTCGTGTCGCGGGTGCAGGGCAACAAGCTCAAGGCCAAGAACGAGATTCGTATCTCGTCGCTGTTCCGGCGCCTGCCGGAGCCGCTGCTCAACATGATCGTGGTGCATGAGCTGGCGCATCTGCGCGAGAAGGCCCATGACAAGGCGTTCTACCGGCTCTGCTGTCACATGCAGCCGGAGTATCATCAGCGTGAGTTCGAGCTGCGTCTCTATCTCTGCCACCGTGAACGCCACGGCGATCTCTGGTAGCCATGAGCCGCTCTGGTAGCCACGATTCGTTCTGGCAGCCACGCGCCGCTCACGCGACGGAAGAACTGGAAAGAATGACAAGGACGTCATGCCATCAGGGGTATCGGCGCCACTGCAAAGGACCGTTTCGGATGCTCAATCTCGCTGCACTGTTCATCACCATCACTGCCGTATGCATGTGGTTCAATCATCGCGTCCTGCGGCTGCCGCCGACCATCGGCGTGATGGCCATCGGCCTGGTGCTGTCGCTGGGCGTGATCGGGCTCGATCACTTCGCGGTGACCACCGTCGTGGCCGATACCGCGGAAGACTGGTTGGGGCGCATCAACTTCAACAGCCTGCTGATGGACGGCATGCTGTCCTTCCTGCTGTTTGCCGGCGCGCTGCACGTGGATCTTTCGCGCCTCAAGGCCTATCGGCGCTCCATCGGGCTGCTGGCCACGCTGGGCGTGCTGATCTCGACGCTGGTGATCGGCTCCGCCGCCTGGTGGCTGTTCCAGTGGGCCGGTATCGAGGTGCCCTACCTGTATTGCCTGGTGTTCGGTGCGCTGATCTCGCCCACCGACCCGATTGCCGTGCTCGGCATCATGCGCAGTGCCGGCGCGCCTGCCGACATGGAAATCCGCATCGTCGGCGAGTCGCTGTTCAATGATGGCGTGGCGGTGGTGCTGTTCACCGCACTGCTGAGCGCGGCGTCGGCCGGCAGCGGTGAGGTCGAGCTCGGCCACATGGGGCTCTTGTTCCTCGAGGAAGCCGGCGGCGGCATCCTGCTCGGGCTGGCGCTGGGCGCGCTGGTCTACCAGCTGATGCGCAGCATCGACCAGTATCAGGTCGAGGTGATGCTGAGTCTGGCGCTGGTGCTGGGCGGCTATGCGCTGGCCTCGGCGCTGCACGTCTCCGGCCCCATCGCGATGGTGGTGGCGGGGCTGATCATCGGCAACATGGCGCGTGATGGCGCCATGTCTGACAACACCCGCCGCTATCTGGACGGCTTCTGGGAGCTGGTCGACGAGATTCTCAACGCGGTGCTGTTCGTACTGATCGGGCTTGAGCTGGTACTGATGCCGATCACGCTGACCTCGATCGGCATCGCGCTGGTGCTGGTGGCGGTGATCCTGCTCTCGCGCCTGGCGCTGATCGGCCTGCCGCTGAGCCTCTTGCGCCGCTGGTACACCTTCCGTCCCGGCACCACGCGCGTACTCACCTGGGGCGGTCTGCGCGGCGGCATCTCGGTGGCACTGGCACTGGCAATTCCCGAAGGCGACTACCGCGAGCCGCTGGTGGTCACCACCTACATCATCGTGCTGTTCTCGATCCTCGTGCAGGGGTTGAGCATCGGCAAGCTGGTGACGGCGGTGGTCGGCGATCGCAGCCACTCGGAAGAGTCGAACGACAAGCGCTGAGTCAGAGTCGGCCAAAGCAAACGCCACGATAGTGGCAGCGACCAGCCCGGATGTCTGGTTGCAATGACTGGCCGTGACCTGGCTGTACCTTCAGCGCCCTGCTGTCGCCATCGAGGAGGATGACGACAGCAGGGCGCTTTCGTTCGTGTTGCCGGCGCGTTCGTATTGCCGACACCTCTTCGTCCTTGCCTCGCCTGGCCAGCCTGATGACACCCCACATTGTTCTATCAGGCAGACGGTAATCTTGCGTTTACTGATCAACTCTTTATTGCAGTGAGGTGTGCTCTGTACGCGGTGTAACATTGGATGATGCTACCGAGTGTCGAGGATGGAACATGCCGCTTCATGAACATCTGATATTGCCGGGCAGGGACGGTTCGGATATCGAAGCGCAGCACTATCGCACGCGAATCAACAATACCTTCATCATGTTCGCCATGGCGTGCTTCGCCTGCTTCCTGCTGTTTGACTATTTCCAGGTGCCGTCTGCCTGGCAGGCATTGTGGGTGGGGCGGCTGATCATCTTCCTCTGCTGTCTGCTATGTATCCTCCAGCTGCGCCGCGGCGACGTGTTCGCGGACAAGATCTTGCTGGCCGGGGCGATACCCGCCAATCTTTTCTTCTGCTTCGGGGCCGCGCTGATTCCGGATGCGCTGACGCTGACGTTGTGGAACCTGAGTTTCTCGACCTGCATGCTGATCGCCATGCCCGCCTGGCTGGTGTGGGGCTGGCGCTACCAGCTGGCCAGCAGCCTGCCGCTGATAGTGTGTTATGTGCCCATCTTTCTGTGGCTGAGTCCCTTGTCGTTGACGACATTGGCCGGTGCGGGCGGTGCCTACATCCTGGGTACCCTCTTCATAGCGCCGGCACTGGCGCACGCCCGCGCCTCGACCTTCCATCGCACCATCCGGCTGCAGCGCACACTGGAGGCGCGCAATCTCGAATTGCACGACATGAATCAGCGGTTGCTCATCCAGCAGAACGAGCTGGAATACCGTGCCAATCATGATCTGCTGACGGGGCTGCCCAATCGCCGGTTCGGCTTGGATTTTCTCGAGCGGATGCTGGCCGAGAGCACGAGCACTCGGCAATGCATGTCGATCCTGTTCGTGGATGTCGATCGCCTGAAGCACGTCAACGACAGCTTCGGGCACGCCGAGGGTGATCGCCTGATCCAGCTGGTGGCCCGGAGTGTCGCCCAGGCGGCTGGTGAAGACGGACTGGCATGCCGTCTGGGCGGCGATGAATTCCTGGTCGTCATGCCCGGAGCCTGTGATATGGCCAGCCAGCAGGCGACGACCCAGTTGATGCGCCATCTTCAGGAGCAACGCCTGCAGCAGCAAATCCCCTTCCCGGTCGAGGTCAGCATCGGGCGCGTCACCCACGACCCGGTATTGCAGGGCGATGTGGATGTCGATGATCTGATCCATATCGCGGATGACCGCATGTATCGTCAGAAGCGCGCTCGGCGGCGGGCCATGGCGGGCGCCAAGGACCCTCAGGCGTGAGAAAGCCCGCGAACTTCCCTTAATCAATGCCGCAAGTGATTGATGGCCATGGCTGTCATCGCTTTTTCATGTCGCTGTTACGGGTATGTCATCGCCTCCCCTCAGTCTTGCTGGGCAACGACAGGGGCCATCTGGGCCTCGCCTGTCGATTCCGCCTGGCAACCCGGAGGTGACTGACATGACCGCTTTGCAATCGGCTCCCCATGCTGAAATGCCGCCTGCTTCCGACGCTCTCGGTCAGGTTCGTACGCTGTTCATCTCCGACGTGCATCTTGGGACTCCGGACTGCCAGGCGGCGCTGCTTGCGAAACTGCTGCGTCGCGTGCGCCCGGAACGCCTGTATCTGGTCGGCGATATCGTCGACCTGCTGGCGATGCGCAAGCGTGCGGTGCTCGACAAGGACCAGCAGGCGCTGGTGGCGCGGGTGCTGCGTCTGGCGCGCAGCGGCTGCGAGGTCATCTATATTCCCGGCAATCATGATGCCGCCTTCCGTCGCCTGTGCGGCCTGAAGCTGCACAATGTGAGCATCGAGCGGCGCGCGATCCATACCACCGGCAGCGGTCGTCGCCTGCTGGTCTCCCACGGTGATGAATTCGACACCCATGTGCGCATCGCGCCGTGGTTGCTCAAGCTGGGCGATGGCATGCACGGCTTCATCCTGTCGCTCAATCGCTGGTGCAATCGCGCGCGTGGCATGTTCGGGCTGCCGTACTGGTCGCTGGCCAGCGCGCTCAAGCGTCGCAGCGGTACCGCCCAGCGCTACGTGGCCCAGTTCGAGGAAGCCGCCATGCGCCAGGCGCGCCTCGAAGGGCTGGATGGCTATGTCGGGGGGCATATCCACCAGGCGGGCTTCCGGGTCGAGGAAGGCGTGCTCTACTGCAACGACGGTGACTGGGTCGAGCACTGCACCGCGCTGGCAGAAGATGCCGAAGGCGCGCTGCACCTGATCGACTGGCAGGGGCAGATCCTCGAGACGGCGCCGCGCCATCTGATGCCGCGTCAGGCGCCGGCCACGACGCCCGACGCTGTCACGCCCGGGATGGCCGGCGCCTGAGCCTCACCCCAGGCCGCTGATCGCCAGCATCCATGACAGATACAGCGGGATGATCAGCGGCGCTGCCAGGGTGGTCAGCATCACCGCGATCGCGCCCTTGGCCGGCTGGATATTCAGCTCGATGGCCAGCACGACCACATTGGCGGCCATCGGCACCACGCCCAGCAGCAGCAACACTTGCGCCAGCACCGGGTCGAGGGCGAACAGGCTGCCCAGCAGCATCACGCTGCCCAGACTCAGCAGCGGCCACATCACGAAGCGCAGGCCGGTCGCGGCCAGAATGAAGCGCGGGTCGATCTCGCGCAGGCTGACACCGCCCAGCGTCATGCCGATGATCATCATGCCCAGCACCGTGTAGCTGTACTTGAAGTAGTCGAGTCCCTCCATCACCGCCCCCGGTACCTCGAGGCCCAGTGTCCCTACCAGCAGAGCGGCCAGAAAGGCGTAGATCAGCGGCAGACGCACGATCTTGACCAGACTCTGGCGCATCGAGAACTGCCCGCGCGCACTGACGTAGAAGCCCAGCGTGAATTCATACAGCGTGATGCCGAGCAGGCAGAACAGGTACTGGGTCACGCCTTCCGGCGGCAGTAACAGCATCGCGACCGGCAGGCCGAAGTAGCCGGTATTGCCGGTGCCCGAGGAGAAGGCGAGCAGGGCAGCTTCCTGCGGCGGGAAGAACCTCGCGGCCAGCGGGCGCACCAGCAGGCAGATGCTGCTGGCCAGCGAGAACAGCCCCAGCGTCAGGCCCAGATCACTCAGCGATGGCTCGCCGAGCACCAGCCCGCGAAAGAAGGTCAGCGGCGCGATCACATAGATCAGCAAGGTGGCGATGGGGCGCGGATCGATCGCGAGGCGGCGTGCACAGAGGGCGCCGAGGGCGACGAAGGTGATCAGCATCCAGAGCGGTTGCTGCAGATCGATGTGGTCCATCACGGTTCCTTGTGAAGCGTCATTGTCCTTTTGGTTCATCATGCCGTGTGGCCCCTGTCAGCGTCATCCCATGAATGTCACTCATTGCGCCTTTCCTTCATCAGGCTTCGGGTCGCGCATCAGGCTTTGGGTCGCGTGGTTGCGCGGCTGGTGAGGGGCAGGACTGAGGAGCAGGATGCCACCGTCAGCAATGGTTATAAACACGCACTTTCTTATATGAATGGCATTGAAGTTGAGGCGAAAACCTTTCATTGGCCGGGGTCGGCGGCGGCGGTCAGAATGCTCGACATGCAGTGCAAGGGCGGTGGCGTGACGCACCGGACGTGTATTGCTGCACGCACACCGCGAAGTGTGCGGCGATAACGACATCAATGCCGGACACGACGACCACGAGGGCCGCCCCATGAGTGCAAGCGAACATCCGTCAGGGATCAGCTTCGAATTCTTCCCGCCGAATACCGAGGCCGGGCGTGAAAAGCTCAAGGGGGTTCGCGATCAGCTGGCGGCGCTGGAGCCGGAGTTCTTCTCCGTCACCTATGGCGCGGGCGGCTCCACGCGTGAGCGTACCTTCAACACCGTGCAGTCGGTCAGCGCCAGCGGCATCTGCACCGCGCCGCACCTGTCGTGTGTCGGCAGCGACCGCGGTGAGCTGCGTGAGATCCTGGCGCAATATCGTGAGCAGGGTGTCAAGCGCCTGGTGGCGTTGCGCGGGGACCTGCCCTCCGGGATGGGCTCGCGCAGCGAGCTGCGTTACGCCAACGAGCTGGTCGAGTTCTTGCGCGAGGAGACCGGCGATCACTTCGAGATCGCGGTGGCGGCCTATCCCGAGTGCCATCCGCAGGCCAACAATTACCATAGCGATCTCGAGAACTTCGCGCGCAAGATGCAGGCCGGCGCCGATATCGCCATCACCCAGTACTTCTTCAATGCTGATGCCTATTTCCACTTCGTGGAGCGCGCGCGTGCCGCCGGCATCGAGCAGCCGATCATCCCGGGGATCATGCCGATCACCAACTACGCCAAGCTGGCGCGCTTCTCCGATTCCTGCGGTGCGGACATCCCGCGCTGGCTCCGCCGCCAGCTCGAGAGCTATGGCGATGACAGCGAGAGCCTCCAGGCCTTCGGTACCGAGGTGATCTCGCGCATGAGTCAGCGTCTGCTGGATGGCGGCGCACCGGGCCTGCACTTCTATACCCTCAACCAGGCCGAGCCGTGTCTGAAGGTGCTGGAAAATCTGGGTATCGCTTCTCGTTGAGTCACGTGCGCCGGGTGTGCACGGCAAGTCATTGGAAGAGTGGCATTGAATGTGACGTCGATCGCCCTGAGGTCTGATGGGTAGCCGCTCGTGACAGCGGCCCGCAAGCCACTCAAGGCGTCGGCAGTGACGCCGGCCTCAGTGATGGAGAGATTGCTCATGAATCACGAGACACAGCACACGGCATCCTTTACGCCCTCTTCCAGAAAGCCCCTCAAGACCGCCGCGACGGTGGCGCTCGGCGCCTGGTTGTTCGGCGGTGTCGCCCAGGCAGCCACCGAGGTGGAAATGCATCGCGTCAGCAGTGATGGCGTCGGTGAGTCCGTCGGCAGTGTCATGGCCGAGGATACCGATGACGGTCTGCTGCTGACGCCGAAGATCGAGGGGCTCGAGAGCGGCATCCACGGCTTCCACCTGCATGCCAATGCCAGCTGCGAACCGGCTGAGAAGGATGGCGAGACCGTCGCCGCCGCCGCGGCAGGTAGCCACTTCGATCCAGAAGAGACCGGTACCCACCAGGGCCCCTACGGTGATGGCCACCTCGGTGACCTTCCGGCGCTGAGTGTCGATGCCGATGGCAAGATCTCGCTGCCGGTGCTGGCACCGCGTCTCAAGGAGAACGATCTCAGCGGCCATGCGCTGATGATCCACTCCGGGGGTGACAACTACACCGATACGCCCAAGCTGGGCGGTGGCGGCTCGCGCGTTGCCTGCGGTGTAGTTGACTGATGTGTGGTCGACTGGCCTGTGGTCAACTGAACCACCTGCCGAGATGACATGAAAAAGCCCCGCCAATTGGCGGGGCTTTTTCATGTCGCAGTGATACAGCAGATATCAGTGCAGTTTGCCGGGATCCAGAATGCGCACCGGCTGAACCTCATCGCTCGCCGGCGTCTCGCGGGGCTCGCTCACGCGCGTGGAAATCTCGGCGAGGGTCGGCGGCTCCTCGATGGCTTGCTGTTCGAAGAAGTCGCAGGACACGCAGTCACGGTAGCGGGTCTCGTTCTGCTCCCAGGTGCGCAGGCGGTCCATTGCTCCGCAGCGCGGGCAGACGGCACCGGCGATGAAGCGCTTGATGGTAGACATGGTGCCTCCAGTCAGGGTCAGGGTAGGTCTGGCAATCCCGCCTCGGGCGGATGATGCGCCATATGATACGCCCCCGACCGGTAAAGGTCAGGGGCGCATGGTCAGCGGCTCGTGGTCAGGCTTGCGCCATCACGAGACGGGGCGAGATCAGGCCGCCTGGGCACCGATGCCGGAGTGACGCAGCAGGGCATCGACCTGCGGGTCACGGCCACGGAAGGCGCGGAACAGCTCGGCGGCGTCACGCGAGCCACCGCGTGCCAGTACCTCGTCACGGAAGCGTTGGCCGGTGGCGGTATCGAAGACCGCGCTTTCCTCGAAGGCACTGAAGGCGTCTGCCGACAGCACCTCGGCCCACTTGTAGCTGTAGTAACCCGCAGCGTAACCGCCGGCGAAGATATGGCTGAAGCCATTCTGGAAGCGATTGAACTCGACCGCCGGCACCACGGCGACCTTGCTGCGCACCTCGTCGAGCAGCGCCTGGACATCGCTGGCCGACGGCTTGTCGAGCTCATGATGCAGGCGGAAGTCGAACAGCGAGAACTCCAGCTGGCGGACCATGGTCATCGCCGCCTGGAAGTTGCGGGCTGCCTGCAGGCGCTCGAGCATGTCATCGGGTAGACGCTCGCCGGTGTCCACGTGACGTGCGATCAGATCCAGTCCTTCACGCTCGTAGCAGAAGTTTTCCATGAACTGGCTGGGCAGCTCGACGGCGTCCCATGCCACGCCATTGATGCCGGAGACTTCGGCGACTTCCTGACGGGTCAGCATGTGATGCAGGCCGTGACCGAACTCGTGGAACAGCGTGACCACTTCATCGTGGGTCAGCAGCGCCGGGCGATCGCCCACCGGGCGGGTGAAGTTGCAGGTCAGGTAGGCGACCGGCAACTGCAGGCTGCCATCCTCGCGGCGACGACGGACGCGGCACTCGTCCATCCAGGCACCGCCTCGCTTGCCTTCACGCGCGTAGAGATCGAGATAGAAGCCGGCGATCGGGGTGTCATTCTCGATGACCTCGTAGTAGCTGACGTCCTCGTGCCAGACCGGCACGTCGCGCTGCTTGAAGGTGATGCCGTAGAGGCGGTTGACGACCTCGAACAGTCCGCCGATGGCCTGCGGCGCCGGGAAGTAGGGGCGCAGCTGCTCCTGATTGATCGCGTAGCGCGACTCGCGCAGCTTCTCGCTGGCATAGCCGACATCCCACGGCTGCAGGTCGTCGATGCCGAGGCTCTCGGTGGCGTAGGCCGCCAGCTCGTTGAACTCCTCACGCGCCTGCGGCACGGCGCGGGTAGCGAGGTCATCCAGGAAGGCGATGACCTGCGTCGGCGAGTCGGCCATCTTGGTCGCCAGTGACAGCGAGGCGTAGTCGTCGAAGCCGATCAGCGCGGCCAGCTCCTGACGCAGGGCCAGAATCTCCTCGATCACCGGGCCGTTGTCGAACTCACCGGCGTTGGGGCCCTTCTCCGAGGCGCGCGTGACGAAGGCAGTGTAGACCTCCTCGCGCAACTCGCGGTTGTCGGCATAGCTGAGCACCGGGAAGAAGCTCGGGAAGTCCAGGGTGATGCGATAGCCTTCCAGGCCCTTGGCTTCGGCATTGGCCTTGAGCGCTTCAAGGCCGCTTTCCGGTATGCCCGCCAGTGCCTCTTCGTCGACATCCTTGTGCCAGGCCTGGGTGGCATCCAGCACATGGTTGGAGAAGGTGTTGGAGAGCTCGGACAGGCGCGCCTGTATCTCGCCGTAGCGCTGCTTCTTGTCTTGCGGCAGATCGACACCGGCGAGGCGGAAGTCGCGCAGGCTGTTGGTGATCGCCTTCTGCTGGGCTTCATCGAGGCTTGCGAACTCATCGCTGTCCGCGAGGCGCTGATAGGCCGCGGCCAGGTCGCTGTTCTGACCCACCCAGGTGGAGTAGGCCGACAGCTTGGCGAGACAGGCCTGATAGGCCTCACGCAGCTTGGGCGAGTTCATGGTCGAGTTGAGGTGCGAGACCGGCGACCAGGCCTGGCTCAGGCGGTCACCCAGCGCTTCCAGCGGCGCGGCGAAGTTGTCCCAGCGCGTGTCATCGCGGGTGGCCTCGATCAGGCGCTCTATCTCCTGCTGGTTGTGCTCCAGCAGTTCGCTGATCGCGTCCTCGACGTGCTCGGCCTTGAGGGTGTCGAAGGGGGGCAGGGTGTTGCGTTCCAGCAGGGGATTGATCGACATCATGTACCTCGCGTCATTCGGGTGGGCGGCAGCGGTGAGCGGTAAAGGAGAACTTGCGCATTGATTGCGCCGTGAAAACGGCGTCACCGCTGCCGCGGGGATACCTAGAATGTGAGGCCTCGGCGCGTGTTATTCAATCTATCGCCTCGATAGGCGGGCGCTGCCACGCGCATGTCGCATTGGCCGAGGCCGGTACGGCTGCTATCTTGCTGGCCTTGGCCCCCGAGTGGGGCCTGTATCCTTCCCCCGTACCGAAACCACGAGAGCAGACATGAGCGAAACCACCGAACGCTGGGGCAGTCGCCGAGCCTTCATTCTGGCCGTGACCGGCGCCGCCGTAGGGCTGGGCAACATCTGGCGCTTCCCCTACATGACCGGCGAGAACGGCGGTTCCGCGTTTCTGCTGCTGTATATCGGTTTCGTGCTGCTGCTGGGCCTGCCGGTGATGATGGCCGAGATCATGATCGGGCGCGCCGGACGTCGCGGACCGATGCAGGCGCTGGTCCATCTGGCCGTCAGCGGTGGCCGGACCCCGCACTGGCGCTGGCTGGGGCTGTTCGGCGCCATCACCATGTTCTTCATCCTGTCGTTCTATTCGGTGGTGTCGGGCTGGTCGATCGAGTATCTGGTCGATTCGCTGAAGGGTGACTTCAGCGGCATGAGCCCACCGGAGATCGGCGCTACCTTCGGTGCCTTCCTGGAAGACCCGGTGACGATGACCTTCAACCACACCGTCTTCATGCTGATGACGATGAGCGTGGTGGCCGCCGGCATCTCTTCCGGGCTCGAGCGCCTCAACAATCTGATGATGCCGCTGCTCTATGTGCTGTTGCTGGCGCTGGCCGGTTACAGCATCAGCACGCCCGGCTTCGGCCCCGCGCTGAGCTGGCTGTTCATGCCCGACCCGAGTGCCATCACGCTGGACGTGATGCTCAATGCCATGGGACATGCCTTCTTCACGCTGGCGGTCGGCGCCTGTGCACTGATGGCCTACGGCGCCTACATGCCGGAGCGCCAGAGTCTGCCGACGGCCGCGATCGCCGTGGCGGCGCTGGATATCGGTGTGGCGCTGCTGGCGGGTATCGCCATCTTCGCGGCGGTCTTCAGCCAGGGCATGGACCCGGCCTCCGGCCCCGGCCTGATGTTCGTCAGCCTGCCGATCGCCTTCGCCAATCTGCCGGGCGGCAGCGTGCTGCTGGCGCTGTTCTTCCTGCTGTTGCTGCTGGCGACCTGGACCAGCTCGATCAACATCGCCGAGCCCATCGTCGAGGTGCTGGAGGGTTGGGGCCTCAAGCGTCGCCACGCGGCACTGGCGGTCGGTGTCTCGGTGTGGGCGATGGGGTTGTTGTCGGTGCTGTCCTTCTCGAGCCTCAAGGACGTGCACGTGCTGGGCGAAATGAATGTCTTCGATGCGGTGACGACGATTCCGCCGGACTTCTTCCTGCCGATCGGCGGGCTGCTGATCGCTATCTTCGCGGCCTGGGTGATGCCGCAGAATCGTGCGCTGGCTGGCCTCGGCACATCGCGTGGCTTCTTCCGCACCTGGCGTTGGGTACTGCGCTGGGTCTCGATTCCGCTGGTCGTCGTCGTGCTGGGCTGGAGCTTCTTCAAGTAAGCCCGCTTGTGCCATCGGTACGTGAATCTGACGTTGAGTCGGCGCCAGGCGTGGGGCGATGCGCAGGGCATGTCGAGCCTGAAATCGGGGCGTCGGGACGGGGTGTCGAAAACATCGCAACGCGAGTCAGGCCGTCGCGCTATTGGCATCCCGGTGTTTGGCGCAGTAGGCTGGATGCCTAATTCAGGAGGTAAGGCATGAGCATTAGATCCTTCAAGGGCCTGACGCCGCGACTGGGCGAGCGGGTTTTCGTCGATCCGGCCAGTGTGGTGCTGGGTGATGTCGCCCTCGGGGATGACAGCTCGGTATGGCCGCTGGCGGTGATTCGCGGCGACATGCACCGTATCCGCATCGGCGCGCGCACCAGTGTGCAGGATGGCGCGGTACTGCATATCACTCACGCCAGTGATTTCAATCCGGGTGGCTATCCGCTGGAAATCGGCGATGACGTCACCATCGGTCACAAGGCCGTGTTGCATGGCTGCACCATTCACGACCGCGTACTGGTCGGCATGGGCGCCATCGTGATGGACGGCGTGGTGGTGGAAGATGAAGTCATCATCGCGGCGGGTGCGCTGGTGCCGCCGGGCAAGCGTCTCGAGGGCGGGCATGTGTATGCCGGCAACCCGGCCAAGGCACTGCGCCCCATCAAGGACAGTGAGCGTGAGTTCTTCACCTATTCGGCGGTGAACTACGTCAAGCTGAAGGATCAGCATCTGGCCGAAGACTACGTCGACTGAATCTTCCTCGCGGAGAGTGGCAGACGCAGCAATGATCACTCCCCCGTTGGCTCAGGCCAGCGGGGGAGTGCTCGTTTCAGAGCCGGATTATTCGCAAGTCAGGGGCAAATTTTCCGCAAGCCAGGGGCGGATTTTCCACAAGCCAGGATCGGTTTTTCCACGAGCTTTAGAAGGCAGAGATGGCAGTGGCGCGCACAAACCAGGACAAGCCATTGTTTTTCATGAAATGCTTGCGTCATAATCTGGACGTATATCCAGTGCCGGCGTGTGGCGTCTGGTCCAGTGACATCGTCGAGGGCTCGCGACCCGTATTTCATGGCCAATTTTCGTACCCATATCACCGTAGCGGCCTTTGCCGGCGGCATCGTCGCGGCGGCGGGCTGGCAGGGCGGCCTGTGGTCGCTGGCGGAGGGGGTTCCGCTGGCGAGTCTGACCACCTTCGGCGGTATCCTGCCGGATATCGACTCCGACAACTCGCGCGCCATCCGGATCCTGTTCACGCTGTTTGCGGTACTGGCGACCATGGCCTGCGTGCTGCTGCTGCAGGACCGCCTGCTGGCGGGGCCGTTGATGATGGCGGGCGGCGCCACCTATCTGGGCGTGCGCTATGTGGCCAGCGCCATCTTCAAGCGCTTCACCGTCCACCGCGGTATCTGGCACTCGCTGCTCGCGTCACTGCTGTGCTCACTGGGCGTGACGGCCGCCAGCCTGCATGTACTGGGGCAGAGTGAAGAGCAGGCCTGGTGGCAGGGCGCGGCCCTGTTGTTCGGCGCCATGATCCACCTGTTGCTCGATGAGATGTACAGCGTCGACATGGTCGGCGCACGCCTCAAGCGCAGCTTCGGTACCGCCTTCAAGCTGTTCGATTATCGTGAGCCGGGCAACTCGCTGGCGATGGTGGCGGTGATCGCCGCCATGACGCCCTGGCTGCCGCCCGTTTCGGTGCTGGTGGACATCATGCATCTGCAGGGGCCGCTGTCCGTGTTCGGCGAAGGCCTGTCGCGGCTGATGGCCGGCGTCTGATGCTGTCTGGCTGAAGACCGGCGCGAATCTCCGTAGCGTTGTCTTGGTCGTGATGCCTTGGTTGTGATGCCTCTGTTGTGGTGCATCAGGCACGATGCCTCAACCACGATAGGGCTCGGCGCTCAGGCCGTGCTTCTTGAGCTTGTCGTAGAGTGTCTTGCGCGGCAGCCCCAGCCGTTCGCAGGCCATCACCACCTGACCTTTGCTGGCCGCCAGGGCTTCGCGAATCAGCGCGGCCTCGAACGCCTCCATGCGCTGCGGCAGCGATTGCGCCTGCGTGGCTGCCTTCACGTTGTGCTCCAGTTCCCCCAGCTCGCTTGATTCCCTCGATGCTCCTGATGCATCCCGCTCGCACGTGCCGGTGGTGATGTCTTCTCTGTCCGCCTCTCTTGCGGCTTCCGTGCTGTTCACGGCCGGGCTACTCGTGCCCGTGGTGAGCGGTCGCCCTTCCGCCATGCTGTCGCCGATGTTGCCTTCCAGCCCGCCCAGCAGCACATGACGCTCCGCACAGTTTCTCAGCTCACGCACGTTGCCCGGCCAGTCATGCGCCAGCAGTGCCTGCAGGGTGGTGGCGTCCAGCGGTGGGACTTCCAGACTGGTGCGTTCGCTGGCCAGAATCGCGAAGTGCCGGAACAGTTGCAGGATATCTTCGGCATGCTCGCGCAGTGGCGGCAGATATAGCGTGACCACGTTCAGGCGGTAGTAGAGGTCTTCGCGAAACTCGCCGGCGCTGGCCGCTTCACGTAGATCCCGCTTGGTGGCGGCGATGACGCGGATATCGATGGGGCGTGGCGTATTGCTGCCGAGCCGCTCGATACTGCGCTCCTGCAGCACCCGCAGCAGCTTGATCTGCAACGACATCGGCATCGATTCGATCTCATCGAGGAACAGGGTACCGCCGTCGGCGTGTTCCAGCTTGCCGATGCGGCGCTCGCTGGCACCGGTGAAGGCGCCTTTCTCGTGGCCGAACAGTTCCGACTCGATCAATGTCTCCGGCATGCCGCCACAGTTGAGCGCCACGAAGGGCTTGCTGGCGCGGGCGCTGCGCTCGTGCAGACAGCGGGCGACACGGTCCTTGCCGGCGCCGGTCTCGCCATATAGCAAGGTGTCGGCATCGACTGCCGCCAGGCGTGAGACCTGGGCATCCAGGCGCTGCATGAGGTCACTGCTGCCCACCAGCCTGGGGCCGGCGCTGTTGCGCTGGGTATCCAGCTGTTCGCGCAGCGAGCGGTTCTCCAGTGCCAGCCGGCGGGCGGCCACCGCGCGCCGTACGCCATCGAGCATGCGCTCGCGATCGAAGGGCTTCTCGATGAAATCCCAGGCACCGGCCTGCATGGCCGCGACGGCGGTATCGATGTCGCCATGACCGGTCATCACGATCACCGGCAGCTCGTCATCCACGGCATGTGCCGCGTGCAGCAGGCTCAGGCCATCCATGCCCGGCATGCGAATGTCCGTGATCACCACACCCTCGAAGGGCGCCTCGGCGCGCAGGATTTCCAGCGCCTGCTCGGCACTGGCCAGCGGGCGAGTGCGGTAATCGGCCAGCATCAGGCTCTGGCTCAGGCTGTCGCGCAGGTGCGGTTCGTCATCCACCACCAGCACCTGCATGTCGGTATTCGTGACGTCGCTCATGACGGCTCCTGTGAATGGTTGGCGGTGGGTGGCATCGGGGGTTGTGAGGGCATCGAGAGCGCCGGCAGCGTCAGCCGGAACAGTGCGCCACCCAGCGGCGAGGGGTGCGCCTCGAGGGTGCCGCCGAGGTCGGCGACGATACGCGCGCTGATCGATAACCCCAGCCCGAGCCCCTGGCCGTCGGCGCGCTGGGTATAGAAGGGTTCGAACACGCGCACCAGTTGCGATGGCTCGAGGCCGGGGCCGTTGTCGTGGACTTCCAGCACGACCTGATCACCGGCACTGCCTGTTTTCTCATGCAGGTCGAGCTGGATGCTGGGGGGCTCCGTGCGCTCGGGGGGCATGTCGGCCAGCGCGTCCAGTGCATTGCCGATCAGGTTGACCAATACCTGCTCCAGACGCACCGGCTCGGCGCGCACTTGGGCCAGCGTTGGACCCGCTTCGCGAATGAGGGTCACGCCGAGCGCCTCGCAGCGTGCATGCAGCAGGCGCAGGGCATAGTCGAGGCTGGTGGTGAGGTCGATGGCCTCCAGACGGTCACCGCTCTTGCGTGAGAACTGACGCAGCTGCGCGCTGATCTCGCCCATGCGCTGGGTCAGCTCGGTGATCTGGCGCAGGTTGCTTTCGACCTGGGAGGTCTGGGCGCGAGCGAGGAAGGCAGTCGCGTTCTCGGCATAGGCGCGGATGGCGGCCAATGGCTGATTGAGCTCGTGATTGATGCCGGCGGCCAGCTCCCCCAGCACCGCCAGCTTGGCGGTCTGGATCAATTCATCACGCGTCTCGCGCAGCTCGCGTTCGGCGCGGGTGCGCTCCTCGACTTCGGCACTCAGGCGCGTGTTGCTGGCGGCGAGGTCGCGGGTACGCTCGACCACCCGTTGCTCGAAGGCATCGCGTGCCTGAGCGAGCTGCTCGGCCTGGGCACGGCGTTCGCTGACATCGAAGACCGTGACCAGCCATCGTGGACCATGGGGGCTGGGCAGTGGCGAGCAGGAAAGCTCCAGTGGTACCGCGACTCCCTCGCGCAGGCCATGCACTTCCAGCGGCCCGACGGAGCGGTCTTGGGTCAGGCGGTCCAGCAGGTGGCGCTCGGCCGGCAGGAACAGCTCGCGCAGATCACGCCCTTCGCGGGCGCTGGGCTGGCGGGTTGAGTCTTCCGGTGAGGTGTCGGCGCTCAAGGGCGAGCCGAACAGCGCGATGGCCGTCGGATTGAGATACACCAGCCGCACCCGCTCATCGAGGATACACAGGCCAGCCTGAGTGCGGTCGATGATGCCGCGCACCCGTTGCTGGCTGCTGGCGAGATTCTGGCGCTCGCGCTCGGCGAACAGGCGACGCTCACGCAGGATGCGCAGTCGCTGCCAGCCCAGCCCTGCCAGCAGACACAGCAAGGCATAGCCACCGGCCGCGAGACCGGCTGTCTGCCAGATACCGCTGCGCAGCGGAGCCAGTGGCTTGAGTACATGCAGGCGCCAGCCGATATCCGGCAGTGGCTGGGACAGGCTCAACCAGGCGTGCTGCCAGAGATCCCCCGGTGTCAGCTGCAACAATTCGATGGAGGTCGTGTCGCGGCGCGACTCAAGGGGCGAGCCCAGCAGCTCCGGCAGCGCCTCGCGATGATGCAGGCGCAGCGGACGCAGGCGCTGATTGGCATAGCGCTGGGTATCGAGCAGTCGGTTGCGTGTCTCCTCGCTGAGTGGCTCCAGCGTGCGCAGCACCCGCTGCGCCTGGCTGGCGATGAAGATCACGCCATGCGGATCAGTGACCATGATGTCGGCATTCTGGTCGAGCCACGCCGCCTCCAGCGCCTCTATCTGCACCTTGACCACGGCCACGCCACGTCGCCCCTGCGGGCTGGTGACGGCGGCACTGAAGAAGTAACCGCGCTCACCGGAGCTGGTGCCCAGCCCGTAGAAGCGGCCTTCGCCACCATTGATGGCGTCTTGCCAGTAGGGGCGGAAGCGGTAGTTCTGGCCGATGAAGGTGTTGGCGGAGCGCCAGTTGCTGGCGGCGATGGTGGTGCCGGTGTCATCGACCAGATAGAGGTCCGAGATGCCGGCCAGCTCACGCATGCGGTCCAGGCGCTGATTGAGCGCCACTTCCGCTCTGAGATCTTCAGGGTGATCCAGAAAGTCGCGCAGCTGGTCATTCTCTGCCACCAGCCTGGGCAGATAGGCGTGTCGATTCAGTTGGCCGCGCAGGCTGGCGGCAGTCAGACGCAGTTCGTTGTCTGCCTCATGCCCCAGGCGCTCCAGCCCCTGGCTGCGCGCCATCGAGACCGCCTGCCACACGCACAGCATCAGCCCCAGCGGTAGCACTACCGCCAGTACGAGACGCCACAGCTGGGGCAGGCGCGTATCCTTCATCGGCAAGCCTTCATGTTCAGGCCCTCATCTCAAGCGCTGCTTATCCGGAACTTCATGTTCAGCCAGGGCGTCATGACTGAATGTCATGAGCCATCCGGCGCCGCCTGGGCACGGCGCAAGGCGCGCTGGGCACGAGTCTCGGCGCGTTCCAGTTCCAGCAGTGAATCCTCGACGAAGACCAGATGCTCATGGGCGGCGTTGCGCGCATCTTCCGCGCGGCCTTCCATGATCGCCTCGAACAGGCTGCGGTGTTGCTGGATCAGGCGCGGGCGTGATTCCGGCTTCTCGAACAGGTGGCGCAGGTTGGCCACGATACTCTTCTCCAGCAACTGGAACAGGCTGCGCATCGAGTGCAGCAGCACCACGTTGTGCGCGGCCTCAGCGATGGCGAGGTGGAAGGCGGCATCGGCACCGGCTTCGCGCTCTGGGTCACGTCCCTCGAAGCTCTTCTCCAGGTCCTCGAAGCGCTGGCGCAGCATTGCCTTGTCGGCAGGTGTGGAGCGCATGGCGGCGTAGTAGGCGCTGATGCCTTCCAGCGCATCACGAAATTCCAGCAGATCGAGATTGAACTCACCGTGGCGACCCAGCAGCGCGCTGAGCGGGTCGGACCAGGCGCGCGCCAGCTCTTCAGAGACATAGGTGCCGCCGCCCTGACGTGAGGTCAGCAGTCCGCGCGCGGCCAGTTTCTGGATGGCCTCCCGCACGGAGGGGCGCGAGACTTCGAACTGCTCGGCCAGGGTGCGCTCCGGTGGCAGGCGCTCGCCGGGTTTCAGGCTGCCTTCGATGATCATGCTTTCGAGGCGCTCGGTGAGTACATCGGCGATACGGGGTTGGCGGACGGGGGCGTAACGCATGGAAGTGTCCTTGCGGCAAAGGTGAAAGGCGGCGCCGAACGCTGGAAGGCCAGAGTGCGGCATGCAAGAGAGGGGCGCTTGCGGCGCTGCCGATGATCAGTGTGGCCCGTGGGCATTCCACGCCACAGCCGACATTGGTCTTACCAATATGTGTGATAACCACGCCTCGCGTGGGAGATGAGGACTATCAATAATTGGTAAGACCAATTTTACGCAATAGAGATGCTTTGACCAATGTCTAGATACCTTGTGCGACATGATGTTTGACCCCTTTCGAGGCGACGCCTAGATTATGCCGAAGCACATCAGGGTAAGTTGGTATTACCAATTTATCGGAAGGCCTGACCCAAGGGTGCGCCAACCCCCGAGTCCTTCACTGCCGTGCCAGACAACAATCACAACAATTCGCCTGCGGAGTTTCCGTCATGTCCGAGCCACTGCTGGCCTTGCTGGCCTTCACCCCTATCCTGCTGGCGGGCATCCTGCTCGTCGGTCTGCAATGGCCCGCGCGTCGCGCCATGCCATTGGTCTTCCTCGTCACCGCTGCCATCGGCTATTTCGTGTGGCAGATGTCGCTGACGCGTATTCTGGCCTCCACGCTGCAGGGGCTGATGGTGACCGTCTCGGTGCTGTGGATCATCTTCGGCGCCATCTTTCTGCTCAATACGCTCAAGCATTCCGGGGCGATCGCGGTAATCCGCGGCGCCTTCACCACCGTCAGTCCCGACCGCCGCGTACAGGCCATCATCATCGCCTGGCTGTTCGGCAGCTTCATCGAGGGGGCTTCCGGCTTCGGGACGCCTGCGGCCATCGCGGCGCCGTTGCTGGTCGCCATCGGCTTCCCGGCGCTGGGGGCGGTGATGGTGGGCATGATGATCCAGTCGACGCCGGTATCCTTCGGGGCGGTGGGCACGCCGATCGTGATCGGCGTGAATGCGGGCCTCGACAAGGCCAATCTCGGTGAGCAGCTGCTGGCGAACCATTCCAGCTGGGAGGCCTTCCTGCAGCTGATCACCTCGGAAGTCGCCATCGTGCATGGCATCGTCGGCCTGCTGATGCCGCTGTTCATGACCGTGATGATGACGCGCTTCTTCGGGGCGAAGAAAAGCTGGAGCGAGGGGCTGTCGATAGCACCGTTCGCGTTGTTCGCCGGCCTGTGCTTCACGCTGCCCTACGTGGCGGCAGGTATCTTCCTCGGCCCGGAGTTCCCGTCACTGATCGGCGCTCTGGTCGGCTTGATCCTCGTGGTGCCAGCGGCGCGTGCCGGCTTTCTATTGCCGAAGGACAGCTGGGATTTTCCGCCCGAGGCCGAGTGGCCCAGGCATTGGCTGGGTGACCTGACGCTGGAGCGCGATGACGTCGAGGCCGCCGCGGCGGGCAGAAAGCCGCTGCCTCTGTGGCTGGCGTGGTTGCCCTATGGGCTGATCGCGTTGCTGCTGGTCGCCTCGCGCGTATCGAGTGACTTCAAGGGCTGGCTGGTCAGCGTGCAATTCAGTGCCACTGACCTGCTGGGTGCCAGCGGCATCTCCGGCGCGATACAGCCGCTCTATCTGCCTGGCGGCATCATGGTCTTCGTGGCGCTGATCACGCTGTTGCTGCATCGCATGGCCTCTCGCCAGCTGGTGGCGGCGGCCAGCGAATCCTGGCGCACACTGGTCGGCGCCGGCTTCGTGCTGGTGTTCACCATTCCGATGGTGCGCATCCTGATTCAACTCCGGCGTCAATCTGAACGATCTGGCGTCCATGCCGGTGGTGATGGCGGACGTGGTGGCTGACAGCCTCGGTCAGGCCTACCCGTTGTTCGCCTCGGGCATCGGCGCGCTGGGGGCCTTCATCGCCGGCTCCAATACGGTTTCCAACATGATGCTGTCCCAGTTCCAGTTCAACGTCGCCGCCCAGCTCGGGCTGTCGGGAGCGCTGATGGTGGCGCTGCAGGCGGTCGGGGCCGCGGCTGGCAACATGATCGCCATCCACAACGTCGTGGCGGCCTCGGCGACCGTCGGTCTGCTGGGGCGTGAAGGACGTACCCTGCGCATGACGGCGATTCCGACCGCCTACTATCTATTGGCCTCCGGCGTGCTGGGCATTCTGGCGTTCCATCTGGTGGGCCTGAGTGACCCGCTGCTGCCGTAAGCGTGATCCGTGCTGACTGATACCCTGAAAGACATCCTGACTGACTAAAGAGACTGGCCATGACCGCCGCTGCTGCCCCTGACTCCACTGCTCACCCTGCCATGGGCGGGCATGCCTCACCCCAGGCGCGAGCTGCTGCCTATGACGCCCTGCGCGAGGCGTTGGCGCAGCACATTCCCGGTGAGCGCCTGATCCATGATCCGCTGCGCACCCTGGCCTACGGCACGGATGCCAGCTTCTATCGGCTGGTGCCGCAGCTGGTGGTGCGGGTGCATGACGAGCAGGAGCTTGGGCATGTGTTGCGCGAGTGCCGGACGCGCAAGCTGCCGGTGACCTTCCGTGCGGCGGGGACGTCGCTGTCCGGACAGGCGTTGACGGATTCGGTGCTCATCCAGCTGGGCGGCGAGTGGCGAGGGGCGCAGGTGCTGGAGCAGGGCAGCCGCATCTGCCTGCAGCCGGGGGTGATCGGGGCGCGTGCCAATCAGCTGCTGGCCCCCTTCGGGCGCAAGATCGGCCCGGACCCGGCTTCGATCAACAGCTGCATGATCGGCGGCATCGCGGCCAACAATGCGTCCGGCATGTGCTGCGGCACGGCACACAACAGTTATCGCACCGTCGAGGACCTGCGCGTCATTCTCGCCGATGGCACCTGCCTGGATACGGCGTCGCCGGAGAGTGTGCAGGCCTTTCGTGCCAGCCATGGTGGCCTGCTGTCGGAGCTGGAGCGCATGGCGGCCAGTGTGCGCGCCGACCCTGAGCTGGCCGAGCGCATTCGCCACAAGTACCGGCTCAAGAACACCACCGGCTATAGCCTCAATGCACTGGTCGACTATGCCGATGGTCTCGAGATCCTCAAGCATCTGATGATCGGTTCGGAAGGCACCCTGGGTTTCATCGCCTCCATTACCTATCGCACCGTGATCGAGGAGCCGCACAAGGCAGCGGCGCTGGTGTACTACCCGAACATCGATGCAGCCTGTCGCGCCACCATGTTGCTGAAGACGGCGCCAGTCGCGGCGGTGGAGCTGATGGACCGTGCGGCGCTGCGCTCCGTCGAGGACGCACCGGGCATGCCGGACGAGTTGCGCACCCTGCCGGAAGCGGCGGTCGCGCTGCTGGTGGATGTGCGGGGCGCGCATCATCAGGAGTTGGAGGCGCGCATGGCCGAGGTGGGCCGCGTGCTGGAAGGCATCGAGACCTGCGAGTCGTGGGCCTTCACTCAGGATGCGCAGCGTTATGCGCTGTACTGGAAGATCCGCAAGGGCCTGTTCCCGGCGGTCGGCGCAGTGCGTGATCTGGGGACCACCGTGATCATCGAGGATGTCGCCTTCCCCATCGAGCGGCTGGCGGAAGGCGTCGGTGCGCTGACGGAGGTCTTCCAGCGGCATGGTTACTCCCAGGCGATCCTGTTTGGTCACGCGCTGGAGGGCAATCTTCACTTCGTCTTCCCACAGGGCTTCGAGCGCGAAGGTGAGGTGGAGCGCTATCAGGCGCTGATGGATGACGTCGCGCAGCTGGTGGGGCAGGAATATGGTGGCTCGCTCAAGGCCGAGCATGGTACGGGTCGCAACATGGCGCCTTATGTAGAGCTTGAGTGGGGCAAGGATGCCTATGCCCTGATGTGGCGAATCAAGGAGGCCTTCGATCCGGATAACCTGCTCAACCCGGAAGTGATCCTGACGCGCAATCCTCGCCTGCATCTGGAAAACCTCAAGCCACTGCCGGCAGCGGACCCGCTGGTGGACCGCTGCATCGAGTGCGGTTTCTGTGAGTCGGTCTGTCCGTCGAAGAATCTGAGCCTGACGCCGCGCCAGCGCATCGTCATCCGGCGGGAGATCGCTCGCCTGGCTGCGCTCGAGGCACCGGATGATGCACAGCGCGACCAGCTGGCAGCGCTCAGGAAGGAATACGCCTATCAGGGCATGGAGACCTGTGCGGGGGATGGCCTGTGCGCGACCCAGTGTCCGGTCGGCATCAATACCGGTGATCTGATCCGGGGATTGCGTCATGAAGAGAACGCCGGTGCCGATCATTCAGGCAAGGTGAAGGTGGCGCAGTGGGCCGGAGAGCATTTCACTCGTGTCACCAGTGGCATGCGTGGGGTGCTCAGGCTGGCGGATGGGCTGCATGGCGCCGTCGGCACGCGCAACATGCGTCGCCTGACCCGGGCTGCTCGCAAGGTGTCCGGTGACAGGGTGCAGCAATGGACTCCCAGCATGCCGGCGGCCGCGCCGCGCCCGTATCTCAAACGTCTGGCACAACCCTTGGGTCGCAGTGAGGCGCCGAATGGGCACGTCGTCTATTTTCCGTCCTGCGCCACGCGTGTCTTCGGGGTCGCTACTGATGATCGCGATCCACGCAGTGTCACCGAGATGGCGCTGGCCTTGATGGACAAGGCTGGCTTCGAGGTCGTGCTGCCGAAAGGGGTGGAGGCGCTGTGCTGTGGGATGGCCTTCCAGTCCAAGGGTCAGTTCGAGGCGGGAGATGCCAAGGCCGCCGAGTTGGCAACGGCGCTGGTGGAGGCGAGTGACGACGGACGGCTGCCGATCTTCTGTGATACCAGCCCGTGCCTGGCACAGGCTCAGGCCTATGCGCGCGAGCATCTTGAAGTGTCGCTCACCTTGGTCGAGCCGGTGCAGCTGGTCCTCGACTATCTATTGCCTTATCTCTCGATCACACCGCTCAAGGCAAGAGTCGCGGTGCATGTCACCTGCTCCAGTGTCCGCATGGGGCTGGCAGAGCAGTTCGTGGCGCTGGCGCGGCAGTGCGCCAGTGAAGTCGTCGTACCGGAAGAGATCACCTGCTGCGGCTTCGCCGGCGACAAGGGATTCAGTACCCCGGAGCTCAATGCCTCGGCATTGAAGGGGCTGAAGGAGGTAGTGGCCGATTGCGACTACGGAGTTTCCAATTCGCGCACCTGCGAGATAGGGCTGAGTGATCACTCCGGACTCAGCTATCAATCGATTCTCGGTCTGGTCGATAGAGCATCGGCACCAAGGTGATGGTAGGTGTTCGAGATGCATGACGCCCTGATGACAATCTCTTGAAAAAGCCCTTGCCCTCACGGCGGTTCGTGCGTAAAGTACGCATCCGCTGCCGGGGACGCATGGCGTTACCAGCGGTGAAA
>NZ_JASSPL010000040.1:0-515 GCF_030264805.1 Cobetia sp. LC6
GCAGAAAGACGTGCATGGAAAAGTGGTGCGAGAGAAAAGCCTTCCCAGGCTGCGCAAGAAGAAAGTCTTTGGCTCATCATCGTGCTGTGATGGTTCTGTCATTGACGGAAAATGAAGTGCGCTTGTTATTTATCCCTGGTTTTGCCAAGAACCTCCCCTGCAGATTTTACTGTAGGGGTGTATTTTTATGCGGCTTGAGGCACCTCATATGGGGCTGTCAGCGTCGGAGTTCATCAGAGGGATGCTTATTTCCATCATGTCTGGGCCGGAAGTGGTGCCATTCAGGATGTTTTTTTGCGCAAGGCTGTGTTTTTTCGTGCGCCGCCAGGCGAAGAAAAGAATAGTCGAGACGAGGTTTTTGCCAGAGATCGCCTGGCTGGAGTGCTCCAGGTGCCAGAACCAAGGGCGTGAAGACAAAATCTGACCTGATCTTCAAAAAGCCCTTGCCCTCACGGCGGTTCGTGCGTAAAGTACGCATCCGCTGCCGGGGACGCATGGCGTTACCAGCGGTGAAA
>NZ_JASSPL010000041.1:0-472 GCF_030264805.1 Cobetia sp. LC6
GATCTGACGGCGACGACCTGCTGATCGACCTGATTCCGCAGCCCAACAGATTACCCACCTGCAGCGGCTGCCATCAGCCCAGCACCACCATCCACGAATACTGCCAGCGCTCAATCCGTGACCTGCCCATCCTTGGCCGTGAAGTGCGGTTGAATGTGGGGCTGCGGCGCGTCGGGTGCAGCACATGCGGCAAGAGAATGGAGTCAACCTGCTGGCTTGACCGCTATTCGCGAATGACCAAGCGCTTGGCCGAAGCTGTGGTCCAAGCCTGTCAAAGACTGCCCACTCTGCACGTCGCCGAGCTGTTTGGTTTGCATTGGGACAGCGTGCGCTTGCTGGAGCGACGGGCGCTACAAGACGCACTGGAGAAGCTACCGAAGGCGCAGCCCAGACGCTTGGTGATGGATGAGTTCGCTCTATTCAAAGGACATCGCTACGCCAGCGTGGTGCTGGATGCCGATACCCGCCGGGT
>NZ_JASSPL010000042.1:0-454 GCF_030264805.1 Cobetia sp. LC6
CGCGATCACGCCCCAGCTTGAGCATCGTCTTCATGAAGTTGTTGCCACGGGCGGCATACACCCAGCTGGTACGGAACACCAAGTGACGACAGCCACTGGCCAATACTGCCTCATCACCGGCCAGCTTGCTCTCGCCATAAACGGATAGCGGCGCCGTCGGGCTGTCTTCACGCCACGGCTGGTCCCCATCTCCCGGATAGACGTAATCCGACGAGTAATGCACCAGGGTGGCGTCGAGCTCAGTGGCTTTCTCGGCCAACAGGGCAGGCAGCTCGGCATTAAGACGCATGGCGCCCTTGCGCTCCTCTTCTGCCTTGTCGACGGCCGTCCAGGCCGCTGCATTGAGGATCAACTGGGGCTGCCAGGTGCCAACCAGTGCGGCGACAGCGTCAAGATCACTGACATCGATGTCGCTGCGGTGCGGCGCATGCACCTCACCGAAGGGAGCGAAGCT
>NZ_JASSPL010000043.1:0-404 GCF_030264805.1 Cobetia sp. LC6
AAAAAGCCCTTGCCCTCACGGCGGTTCGTGCGTAAAGTACGCATCCGCTGCCGGGGACGCATGGCGTTACCAGCGGTGAAAGAGGTTTGCAGGTGATTGTTTTGCTTGATGTTTTTGAAGCCCGCTTCGAAAATCATCGATTGACAATCCCGGGCGATTCGCTAGAATACGCCGCACTCCTTGTGGGACAGGTGATCGGGCAACGCTCCTCACCGCTTGATGATGCTTAGAGGCAGTCGACTGACTCATCATCAAGTGCTTGACTTCTCAAGCGTTCCGGGTAGAATATGCCTCCTCGCTTCACAGCGACGCTCTTTAAAAATTTGATCAGGTAATTCGTGTGAGCGCTTGCCGATGAGTGGTGACAAGGTCACCAAATATCGGAGCAAGCCTCTCACGAGAAG
>NZ_JASSPL010000044.1:0-400 GCF_030264805.1 Cobetia sp. LC6
GTAGGCGTCCTGCAGATAGGTATTGCGGATCTCGGCCTGACGACCCTTGAGCTCGGCGATCTCGCGATCCAGCTTGAGCATCTCCATCTCGCCCACGGCGCGACGCTTGACCAGCGGACGGATCACCGCGAGCTGACGCTGCGCTGCAGTGATCTCCTTGCTGACCGCATTCAGGGCGCTGTCACGCTTCTTGCGCCGCGCCGTGAACAGCTCACGCTCGGTAGCGGTCAGCGCCTCGTTGTCACGCACTACCTCGGGGAACTCGATACTCGACTTGTCCAGCACCTCGGCTTCCAGGCGGGCGATGGTCGCGCGCAGTGCCTGCGCCTGACTCAGTGATTCCATGTAGGCCGAGCGGAAGCGGGTCTCGTCGATGGCGGCCAATAGCTGACCGGCCTCG
>NZ_JASSPL010000045.1:0-400 GCF_030264805.1 Cobetia sp. LC6
GTAGGCGTCCTGCAGATAGGTATTGCGGATCTCGGCCTGACGACCCTTGAGCTCGGCGATCTCGCGATCCAGCTTGAGCATTTCCATCTCGCCCACGGCACGCCGCTTGACCAGCGGACGGATCACCGCGAGCTGACGCTGAGCGGCACTGATCTCCTTGCTGACCGCATTCAGAGCGCTATCACGCTTCTTGCGTCGCGCCGTGAACAGTTCACGCTCGGTAGCGGTCAGTGCCTCGTTGTCACGCACTTCCTCGGGGAACTCGATACTCGACTTGTCCAGCACCTCGGCTTCCAGGCGGGCGATGGTCGCGCGCAGCGCCTGCGCCTGACTCAGTGATTCCATGTAGGCCGAGCGGAAGCGGGTCTCGTCGATGGCGGCCAATAGCTGACCGGCCTCG
>NZ_JASSPL010000046.1:0-373 GCF_030264805.1 Cobetia sp. LC6
GGTCGTGAAATTTTGCGACACACTTCACAGTGTCATGAAACGGAGATGAAGCATGCAATTCTCATCGGATCTGGAACGTCAGCTCAATGGCTACGGCCTCACCACCGCGCACATCCTCTATCGCATTCCTGATTTCGAATCCGTGCTGCAGACCTATGTCTGGCAGGACTACGATCTGGCACCCGATTTTCCTGAGATGCACAGGTTCCTGGATTTCTGGCAGTCCAGGCTTGAAGGCCCGCTCCATTCTGTCCGCTATACGCATCAGTGCTTGATCGGACCGAATGAATGGCGCCGCGTCGAAGGCGAGTTCAAGCTTCACTGAGGTCTTGAACAGAAATTTCCTCTATCCTAGCTCTGTCGTGACCGAGGC
>NZ_JASSPL010000047.1:0-363 GCF_030264805.1 Cobetia sp. LC6
CTTCTCGTGAGAGGCTTGCTCCGATATTTGGTGACCTTGTCACCACTCATCGGCAAGCGCTCACACGAATTACCTGATCAATTTTTAAAGAGCGTCGCTGTGAAGCGAGGAGGCATATTTTACCCGGAACGCTTGAGAAGTCAAGCACTTGATGATGAGTCAGTCGACTGCCTCTAAGCATCATCAAGCGGTGAGGAGCATTGCTCGATCACCTGTTCCGTAAGGAGTGCGGCGCATTCTAGCGAATCGCCCGGGATTGTCAATCGATGATCTCGAAGTGGACTTCAAAAACATCAAGCAAAACAATCACCTGCAAACCTCTTTCACCGCTGGTAACGCCATGCGTCCCCGGCAGCGGATGCG
>NZ_JASSPL010000048.1:0-353 GCF_030264805.1 Cobetia sp. LC6
GCTTCCACATCGTCCGTGGCGGAGGCGATGGCCGGGGTGTTCGGCGCGGTAACGTCAGCGTCTTCCGGCACCACCAGGGTGTCGGAGACCGGGCTTTCGTTGCCGGCCGTATCGGTTGCTGTGGCTGTCAGAGTGCTGCCAGCTTCCTGCTCCGGTGAGAGCTCAACCGAGAAGTTGCCATCTCCATCGACGACCGCAGAGCCCAGGATGTCGCCAGCAGTGTCGGTGATCTCGATCGTGGTGCCCGCTTCACCGGTTCCGGCGACGGTAGTGCCATCGGTCTCGGACAGAACCGGCGCATCCGGTGCTGAAGTATCAACTGTCAGCGTGAACTCGCCAGACGGCGCGCTCAC
>NZ_JASSPL010000049.1:0-325 GCF_030264805.1 Cobetia sp. LC6
TACCTATCAGCTGTTGGAAGCGGCACGTCAGTATTGGAAGGACTTGAAGGAATCTGATGCAGAGAAGGCCGCTGACTTCCGTTTCCATCACATCTCCACTGATGAGGTGTATGGCGATCTGGAAGGGCCGGAAGATCTCTTCACCGAGACGACTGCCTATGCCCCCAGCTCCCCGTACTCTGCCAGCAAGGCGAGTTCGGACCACCTCGTGCGTGCCTGGCAGCGTACCTATGGCCTGCCGACGTTGGTGACCAACTGCTCCAACAACTACGGCCCGTACCATTTCCCTGAGAAGCTCATCCCGCTGATGATCCTGAATGCTCTG